>CANQXL010000105.1 GCA_947627705.1 uncultured Clostridia bacterium | reverse complement strand
AACAGATGGTGTTGTTCTATTTCCTTCTGCATTAGTGATAACTACTGGTTCTCCTCCTTCCATAACTGCTACACATGAGTTTGTTGTTCCAAGGTCTATACCTATAATTTTTCCCATATTCTTTTCTTCCTTTCCTTTAACATCAAAAGCTTAATTCTATTTGCCTTTGATTGTTTTAAAATATATTTATTTTTATTTTCTATCTTTTGTATAAATTTATATTTAAAAAATTAATAACTTTTTTTACAAGGATTTTTATTGATTAACTGTAACCATTGCATGTCTGATTACTCTATCTCCGAAGTTTGTATCCTTTTCTAAATTCTTCTTTAATTTCTTTTTCGCCTAATGTATCGTCCTGTACCATACTGACTGCTTCATGAAGTTCTGGATCAAATGTCTGTCCTACACTTTCTATTTGTGTCACTCCAAAAGAAGATAAAACATCTACATATTGTTTTAAAACTAAGTCTATTCCTTGTTTGTAATTTGCATCTGTTGTTTCTGCACTTTCTGCTTTTTCTAGATTATCTAATACTGGCAAAAGTTTGCATACTATATCTCCTAATATTGAACTATATAGCATTTCTCTTTCTTTGGCATTTCTCTTTTTAAAGTTATCAAACTCTGCCATTATTCTCTTAAGTCTATCTGTTGTATTATCCAATTCTTCTTGCATTTTCTGCATTTCAGGACTTAATTTTTCGTTTTTTTCGTCTTTTTTGTTATCTTGTATATTGTTTTCTTCTTGCATTTTTTCTTTATTGTCTTTTTGCTCATTATTTCTGTTTTCTTCTTGTATGTTGTCATTATTATTTTCTTTTTCTTCCATTACATTTCCTCCACAATTTATATTATTTACCATCATTTTCAAAATTATCCTTTAGTTTTTTGCTTATATATTTCATAACTGAAATTACTTTCGAATAATTCATTCTCTTTGGGCCGATTATTCCTATTGTACCAACATCCTTGTCTCCTATTGAATGCTTAAACGTAACTATACTAAAGTCTTTTAATTCTTCGTTATCATTTTCGTCTCCAATATATATTTTTATATCTTCTGCAAATCCACTATCTAAAATATCTAACATAACTTCTTTTGTGTCAAGAATATTTACAAAATTCTTTGCAAGTTCCAAGCTCTTAAATTCTGGTAACTCAAAAGATTTATTTGCACCTTCAAGATATATATTTTCTTCTTCTTCTATTAATTTCTTCATTTGTTCAATAATTGGTTTTATAATGTTTACACTATATTTTAATTCTTTAAAGATATATTCTTCAAATGATGTATCTATTTTTTCAAGTGGTTCGCCTTTTAACCTGTTATTAAAGAAATAATTAAGTGTGTCAACTTGGTCTTGTACTATGTCTTCGTCAAATTTTATAATCGTTTCACGGACAAGTCCTGTATCTGTTACTATAATACCCATAAGCATTCTTGAACCTAATAAGACAAATTTTATCTCGTCTATAATTTGCTTAGAAGTTTTAGGTCCTATACTTACAGTTGTATAATGTGTGATTTCTGAAAGAGTAGTTGTTGCAATTTTTGTAAGTTCTTCAATTCCTGTCATTTTTGTTTCTAATTTTTCTTGTATATACTTTATTTCTTCTAAACTTATGTTGTCATATTTTAAAAGCTCATCTACATATAATCTATATCCCTTTGCAGATGGAATTCTTCCTGCTGATGTATGTGGTTTTTCAAGATATCCTGCTTTTTCAAGTTCTGCCATATCATTTCTGACCGTTGCTGAACTTATATCTCTTTCATATTTTTCTACTATTATTGCTGAACTAACTGGTTCTGCTGTATCTATATATTCGTCAACAATTTCTTTTAAAATTTTTCTTTTACGGTCATCAAGCATAATACCTTTAACCCCCTTTGTTTAGCACTCCTTATTTCAGACTGCTAATATGATATAATATTTTTTAGCACTTGTCAATAGTTTTTGCTAATTTTTTTAAAATATGTGTTACTGGATAATGATATTATATAAAAAAATAGCAGAATTGATTTATTTTAAGAATCTTTGTCGTCGCAGTCTACAAATTTTAAAATTAGATGTAGACTGCTCCATTCGCCCTTCGCTCCAGTTGATCGCTTACGCAGATTCTTAAAATAAATCAATTCTGCTATTCTAATTAAATTAAAAAAAGCATTATCCAGTAACAAATATGTTAAATAAAGTTTATTTTTATCTTAATATTTTCCAACATTATTAACAATAAAATTTGATATTATCTATATTTTCAATATGATAATATTCTTTCCATTTGTTAATAATTAAAAAATAATGTCTTGAAATTATATTTAATAATTTATTCAATTCGTGTTCTGGAATTTTGCTATTGTTATTTGCTATTATGCATCCGCCTGCTTTAGTTAACCAAATTTTTGTAGAATTTTCAGTTAATGTTCCTTTTGAAATATGAACATGTATAGACTCATTATTTTCATTCGACCAAAAATATATTTTATAACCGGTAGCATTCAAATATACTAGGCAATTTTAAGTCCTCCTTCTTTTGCATATTTATAAAACAA
>CANQXL010000104.1 GCA_947627705.1 uncultured Clostridia bacterium | reverse complement strand
TCTATTTTCTTGTTTTAATTTTTTTATTGTTTGAGCTTTTTCTGATGGTATTACATTTGAAATTATTTTAGTTATTCCTATATCTTTCCCTATCTTTTCAGCTGTTTCCTTATTATCTCCTGTTAGCATTATTGTTTGTATTTTATTTTTATTTAAAATACTGATTACTTCTTTTGTATTACTTCTTACAATATCATTTACCCCAATAAGAGCAATCACTTTTTTATCTTTTACAGCGTATACGATACTATTTCCATTTTCAGTTAGTTTCTTTTCATCTTCTAAATGTTCATTTTCTATTCCGTATTGCTCAAGTATTTTTGAATTTCCTAAAATTATTTCTTCATTTTTTATTTTGCCTATAATTCCATAACCTGCAACATTTTTAAATTCTTTGACTTCTAGCATTTGTATTTTATTTTGCTCTATGTAATCTAAAAATGCTTTCCCAATAGGATGTGTAGATTTGCTTTCTATGCTACCAACTATTTGTAGTACTTCTTTATCATCCATATTACTATAATTTTGTATCTCGGAAATCTTTAGTTTTCCATAAGTTAATGTTCCCGTTTTGTCAAATACAATTGTATCTACTTTTTGTGCATTTTCTAATATTTCACTTTTCTTTACTAATATTCCATTACTTGCACATAAACCTTCACTTACAACAATAGCCAGTGGTGTTGCTAATCCTAAACTACAAGGACATGCTACTACCAATACAGTAACAAACGATGTTATTGCTGTTTCAATACCTTGCCCAATTAATAAATATACTGCAAAAGTAATTATTGCAATAACTATTACACTAGGTACAAAATATCCTGATACTTTATCAGCTATTTTAGCAATTGGTGCTTTTGTATTACTTGCTTCTATTACTAATCTTACAATTTCTGATATTGTTGATTCTTTTCCAATCCTTTCTGCTCTATATTCAATATATCCATCATAATTCAAACTTCCTGCAATTACTTTATTGCCTATTTCTTTTGATACAGGCTTACTTTCTCCAGTAATAAATGATTCGTCTAAATGTGCTTTCCCTTTTATTATCTCTCCATCTACTGCTATTTTTTCGCCTGCCTTTGCTACCACTATATCTCCTTTATGGATTTCATCTAGTGTAACTGTCTTTTCTATTCCATCTATTTTTACAACTGCTGTATTAGGCGTAATTTTCACTAATTTCTGTATTGCTTCTTTTGTTTTGTCTTTACTAATTCCGTCAATATATCTACCGAGTTTTATAAAATAAATTACTATTGCTGCTGATTCAAAATATAAATTCATGACTTGATGATGATTGCCACTAAATACTATAAACATATTATAAATACTATAACCTAGGCTTGCAATAACTCCTATTCCTACTAATGTATCCATATTAGGTGTTTTATGAATTAAGTTTTTATATCCGTTTTTTAAAATATCAAAACCATAAATAATGAAACATATTGTTAATATAAGTAAACTAATCATGTAATTTGTAGTATTAGTATGTGGATCAAGAAATGGAATTGTTGGCAAGCTAATCATGTGTCCCATTGAAATATACATTAATACTACTGCTAATATAGAAAAAAATATAAATTTATTTTTTTCTTTTTTGCTCTTTTCTTCAACTTTTATTTCTTTAAACTCTCCCAGACTCTTAAATCCTGCTTCTTTTACAAATTCTTCTATTTTTTCTTGATTTAATATTTTTTCATCATATTCAATAGTTGCATTTGCCATTACAAGATTAACACTAGCATTTAAAATTCCTTTTTGCTTGTTTAAATATTTTTCTAGTCCATTAGAACAAGCACTACAAGTCATTCCATCAATTGCTAGATTTATTTTTTTCATAATTAATCTTCCTTTACTTTAAATCCAATATCTTCAATTTTTTCTGCAATAGCACTTTCTTCAACTTCATCTTTTGAAGTAACTGTAACTGTTCCTTTTGTATGGTCTGCTACTACTTTTTCAACTCCATTAATATTTTTTAGAGCATTTTGAACTCTATTTTCACATCCATTGCAAACCATTCCTTCGACTTTAATTATTGTTTCTTTCATTTTAGCAACTTCCTTTCTCTTTTATAAGTTTTTATTTTAATTTTCTAAAATTAGCTCATACTCTCTATTTCCAATACCAAGTTCAGCTGCTGCTTCAATCGTATGAATTCCATGTTTAGATTCTATTCTTTGAACTAAATGATCTCTACCTGGATCATTTGAATTATAAACTAAATCAATACAAGCTTGATCAATAGCAACAGGATCTGTACTTGCTAAAATACCAATATCTTTCATGCAAGGGTCTTCTGCTACATTACAGCAATCGCAATCTACACTCATATTGCACATAACATTGATATAAACAATATTTTCTCCAAATTTTCTTGTAACACTGCTTGCTGCGTCTGCCATAGCTTCTAAAAATTTTAATTGGTCTACTTGGAACATTTCTTCATAACCTGCATTTTCTTTACCAATACAATGAATGTATCTCTTTCCTTTGCTTGATGCAACACCAATTGATAATTGTTTTAAAGCTCCGCCATATCCACCCATTGGATGTCCTTTAAAATGTGATAATACAAGCATAGAATCATATTTATCAATATCTTTACCAA
>CANQXL010000103.1 GCA_947627705.1 uncultured Clostridia bacterium | reverse complement strand
TAATAAAGGTATAGATTATATAAGAACACATAGGACTTGTATGTTAGGGGACATATGGGTTTTGATGTGTTCTTTTTGTGTTTAGATTAACGAAATAATAACAAATTAAAATTTGCGTTTCGGAGACTTTGTCCTTAGTTTTCTTCGCAGAAATTGTAAAATTTCAAAACGAGCCTCTTTCACGTCAAGCTGTGAACATCTCTCATTTTAAAATTTAACAATTTCTTGCTCGAAAACAGTCCAGCGCTCCTTCACTTAAATTTTAATTTGTTATTACCTGAATTAATTAAACATAAGCAAAAAAGAACATAGGTGTATTTAGTAGTTTTTAATGTTAAATAATATAAATAAATTTTAAAGAAAAAGGAGTAATTTGGAAATGAAAAACTTTAAGAATCAAAAAGGTATAACCTTAGTTGCATTAATTATTACGATTATTGTATTAATCATACTTGCAGCAGTAACGATAATATCAGTAAACAATATGGGACTTGTTCCACTAGCAATAAATGGAACACAAAATTATGCTATTGCACAAGAAAATGAAGGAAATCTAGTAAATGGAATAACGGATTTAGTGTTAGGAGCAATAAGTAATATAGAGAATGGTGGAACAGGTGGAAGTAGTGACGAAGAAGAACCAGAGCCAACAACAGTAGAAGAAGCAGTAACAAAGAATCATACATTTAAGAAAACGACAGAATTAAAAGACAAATATGAAAATAGTATAGTAATACCAGCAGGATTTAGAATAGTAAAAAATGAAGAAGACAATGTAGAATATAAATATACAGAGACAGACAATCATATACCATCAGTACAAGATGGAATAGTAATAGAAGATGCAGAAGGAGAAGATGCAGGAAATCAGTTTGTGTGGATACCAACGGGAGTGATAAAAAATAAAGAAGGAGCAGATACAACAATAGAATTAGCAAGATATAAATTTGAAGTAAAATATGTTGATAATTCAGAACCAACAGGAACAGGAGAGGCAACTCCTGTTCAAAAGGCAAGTGAATGTAATATAGATGCATCACAGGAAGCAAATACACAATATAGAGTATACTTTGATAATGTTGAAAATCAAACTGATTATTTTTATGAATCAATAGAGATAAAAGAAAATTCAGTTGCAAAATCATTATTAAAATTTATAGAAAGTGCGAAAGGAACAAATGAAGGTGGAAAAGGTGGATATTATATAGCAAGATATGAAGCAAGTTATGATGGCTCAGAAGATCCCAATAATGCAAAACCATTAAGCCAGCAATCCATAGGAAATACAGGAACATTATATGCTCCAAAAGAAGCAGGACACAAGCACTATTTGTGGAATAATATAACACAGCCTGATGCGTCATCAAAATGTAAAGCAATGTATGAAGAAAATGATTATGAAAGTGATTTAGTAAATAGTTATGCATGGGATACAGCAATAGTGTTTATACAGACATATTCAGAAAACAAGGAATATTCAAAGCAAACATCATTAAATTCAAAATCTTCTTCAGAAGCACCAGATAATACAGGAGATAGAACAAAAGAAGGAACAACAGATAAAGTATGTAATATCTATGATATGGCAAGTAACTGTTATGAATGGACAACAGAGACCGCTACCAAGACCGATAATCCATGTATTTATAGGGGTGGCAATTGTTTCTATAGAACCGACTATACAGGATTTCGCTACGCAAATATGATATCTCGCGGTTCCTTAGGTAGTTCCTTCCGCCCATGCCTTTATATAACAAAGTAAAGAATATGGAACATGTAACAAGTATAAAAGGGTGACCAACTTTGGTCACCCTTTTGTGAGAGTAAGGAAGTATTCTTGTAGACTTGCCCATTACTATTTATCCAGTACAACGTATTATTGTAGCTAGAGAAAGAGCAATCGACAACGTCAGAGCCGAATTCTTTCATTATCCCATACTTATCAAGTTCATAAAGCAAACCAGAGTTGTAAAGTATAAAATTACCATCGCTGCTACTGGCTATAATTTTCCAAGGATATTTACTTTCAGCCAAAGGCACTTGAAGCATGAGATTGTTGTTAAATTTTGAATCATTGTGATAGTGGTAAATGGTATCTCCAGTTTCCAAAGAAGAAATACTGTTAGACCAATCACATACATACTCAATGTGCTCCATATCTGTATAATACACCTTGTTTGTTCCATCACCTGCGAGTTTGTAATCAATAGCTGATTCGGTGATAATCTCAAAATTTTGCTTGATTAAATCATAAACACCAAGCAAAGGAGAAATGCTCACCAAAATACGATTGTTTTCAAATCCCAAGAAAGATGGCCCATAATAACCAAAAGATGTAGTATTCAGATTATTGTACTTATCAGGGTCAATGCCATTTAGAATGTAGCTATCAACAAGTTCGCCTAAGTGATATGAGACAATTTGGAAAATACCTTCGACTTTGCATTTTGCATAATAGTTTTTTGCAAAATTATTTTCGTCTACAACTGTTCCAACTTTAGCATAATCACTTTTACTACTGCTGTCCTTGATATCGTCCCATGTGATAAGGGGAACTTCGTAGTCTAACATTCTCGTTCCATTTCTATCTGTGTATTCGTCTTCAAATTTGTATGTTTCACCAGTATATCCAGTAGGAAGTTCATAAATATGATTCCTGCTAT
>CANQXL010000102.1 GCA_947627705.1 uncultured Clostridia bacterium | reverse complement strand
GAACATAATGAAACTAGCATAAAAGATAATAACAAAGGTATAACGTTAGTTGCATTAATAATAACCATAGTTGTATTAATTATACTTGCAGCAGTAACAATAAAATCAGTTACAGGATTTAATTTTGTAGGACTTGCAACAAAATCAACAGAAAATTACGAAAAAGCACAAAGAACAGAAGTAGACGAATTAAAAACAGTGGCAGATTTGTTAGAAGATGCACAAAAGAGAATAAGGGGAGAAAAACTAATTGCACCAGGAATAAAATTAATGCGGAGATCAAAATGAAGGATATAAAGATTGGTATTGTGGAGATGTAACAGTAACCATAACAGACGAAGCAGGACAAGAAAATTCTTTAGCAAAGAAAATAAAATATGAAATAACAGGAGCAGTAAATAAAACAGACACAGTTGATATACCAAAAGATAAAAGTAATCCAATAACATTAACAATAGATAAAGAAGGAGAAAGCACAATAATAGCATATGTTATAGACAGTGTTGGTGCAGAAGAAAAAGTAGTAGAACCAACAATAGTTAGAATAGATAAGACAAAACCAAAAGTACCAAGTATAGTACCAAATGGAACTAAATTAAATGAAATATATACAAGTGATGTAGAAGTAACGATAAATGCAGGAGAAGACGAAGGAGAAAGTGCATCAGGAGCATATGAGATAGCATATGAAGTAGAAGGAGCAGAAAAACAAGGAATAAAAAAATGTCAAGCACAAGAAGAGAAATATACAATAACAGCGGAAGGGGAAACAAAAGTAAAGGCATGTACAGTAGATAAAGCAGGAAACACATCAGATACATTGGAATTACCAATAAAAATAGATAGAATTGGACCAGAAATGCCAGAGATAACACTAGCAGGAACACCTGGAAATAATGGATATTATAAATCACAAGTAATTGCAACAATAACACCAAAAGAAGGAACAAAGAAAATAGTATATGAAATTACAGGAGCAAATGCAACAGTAAATCCAATAGAACAAGAAACAGAAAATTCAATAACAGTAAATTTAACAAAAGAAGGAATAAGCACAATAACAGTGTATACATTAGACGAAGCAGGAAATAGTTCAGAACAAGCCAAAAAAGAAAATGTAGGTATAGATTGGACAAAACCTGCTGCACCAACATTTACATCAACAACTCAGGAATCAACAGTTGGATACTATAATACAGACTTAACAGCAACAATAAATGCGGGAGTAGATGGTGGAGAAAATCCATCAGGAGCATATGAGATAAAATATTCGGTGTCAGGGGTACAAACACAACCTGAAAAAAATTATACATCAACATCAGAGACATATAACATAAATACAAATGGAATAACAACAATAACAGCATATACAATAGATAAAGCAGGAAATGAATCAGAGGGAGCCTTAATAAAAAATATTAATTTAGACAAACAAAGGCCAGCAGTACCTACAATAACATATGGAACAGTAACAGTAGGAGAAATAAACTTAACAGCGAGAAGTTCAGATACAAATAGCACAGGAATAGTAAGTTACAAATTTGAATATAAAGAAGGTACATCAGGGGCATGGACCGTTCCAAGCGATGGAGTAAAAACAGTTGATAATGCAGAAAGTTGTGATTATAAACTTTCAGGATTAAAAAGTGGAACATCATATTATTTTAAAGTTACAGTAACAGATAAAGCAGGAAATACAAATGTAAATGATGGAACATCAACGATAGCAACATTAGTGCAAAAAGCAACATCTATACAATTAAGTGCAAGCACATTAAATGTTAATGTAGGATTTCCAAGTCAATTGACAGCTACTGTTCTTCCAGAAAATACAACAAATAAAACAATAAAATGGACGATAACAAACACTGCTATAGCAACAGTAAATAATGGAACAGTTACAGGACAAAAACAAGGGGACACAGTACTTACAGCAACAGTTGATGACGGATCAAACGTCTCGGCAACATGCACTATTAAATCTTTATATAAAGTTGAAACGTTTAGTTCAGGACCTAATACGTCATCAACGCTTAGAAATCCTACATCGTCTAGTTCACCTACAACACTTGTAATTTCTTCGGGATCGCAGGCTTCTAGTGTTGGTGTTAGAATTTATAAAACGGTGAAACCAGGAGATCATTTGTATGCAACGTATGGGTATACTAGAGATAGATTAAATTGGTATTTTGATAATTATTTTAGAGAAAAAAATGGAAATCAGTGTGGACGCTCATCTTACTATCAAGGTAAATACACCGGAACAGACGGATATATAGGTGGTGATATAACACAAAATGCGGATTATTTTGAATTTTATATTGTAAGATCGCCTGCCCCTTCTTCTGGATATTATTTAACTTTAAACTTGTATACCGTAACAGTAAATAATGAAAAAGTGTTGTAAACAATTCAATATATATAAGCATAAAAAATTTAACATATGAATATAACGATAAATTGAATTCCAATTATCAAATAAGAAAGTGAAAAATTGGAATTCAATTTTTATTTTTCACAAAAATCAAATGACTTTGACGTTGTAACAATACTGTAATCAAAAAGAAACATAATTGTAATTGAAAATAACAAGATGTGAGAGTATAATAAAATTAAATAAGTATAAGAAAAATAGGTGAAAAAGAAAGGAAGAATACATATGAAAAATATAAACCACAAAAGCATTGGGGCTGTACACACACACACACACAC
>CANQXL010000101.1 GCA_947627705.1 uncultured Clostridia bacterium | reverse complement strand
GATAAAAATTGTATTGACTTTTGATAGATGTATTGATAAAATATTTTTATCAAATGAAAAATCTTAATAATAAATTGAAAGGGAAAACAAAAGATATGAAGATTGCAAATGATGTAAACGTTGGGGCTCTAGAGAGAGAGAGAGAGAGAGAGAGAGAGTAATACTTTTAGATGCGAAAAATCAAGCATCTTTGTTTTGCAGTCTATAAATAACAGTGTTAGAAAGTGTAATAAAATAGATATAGATTATATAAAGACACAGAAAACTTGTATGTTAGGGTGACATATGGTTTTTTATGTGTTCTTTTTTTAAGTGTATGTTTAAATAATCGGATAATACAATAATAATTATACTCGTTCCTTGTTGGCTACGCCATTCGCCTAGGGTCATTTCCACTCGGGGAGCTTCCCTACGCGTCACTTCGTAAATTATTATTGTATTATCCGAAACTAGAAAATAACAAAAGAGAAAAAAAGAACACAGGTGTATTAAGTAGTTTTTAATTTTAAATAATATATATAAATTTTAAATTAAGGTAAATGGGGTAAAAAAAGAAAAACTCATTTACAGGAAGGAGAAAAAAGAATGAAAAAGTACAAAAGCAAAATTACAAGAAGAAACATGAGAAAGGAGCAAGGTATAACGTTGGTTGCGTTAATTATTACGATTATTGTATTGATTATACTTGCAGCAGTAACGATAATATCGGTAAATAATATGGGATTAGTACCAATAGCAATAAACGGGACACAAAATTATGCAATAGCACAAGAGAATGAAGGAAATCTTGTAAATAATATAACAGACTTAGTGTTAGGTGCAATAAGTAATATAGAGAATGGTGGAACAGGAGCAGGTGGAAGTGACAGTAGTGGTGAAGACAACAATTGGGAATATGCAGAAGGAAAGAAGACAGCAAATGGAAAAGAAGGAACAAGTAAAAATCCAACAATCCCAGATGGATTTAAAAGAGTAGATACGCCTGATGCAAAGTGGACAAAAGGAGAAGGAGACCAAGCAGATTATGATAAAGGATTAGTAATAGAAGATAAAGATAAAAATCAATTTGTGTGGGTACCTTGCTATGTAGAAGGCGGAGACACTGTGGACGAAACTGTAACAGAATACAAACAGCACAAATATGCAGGAACAGACAGTAAAGTATCAGATACAATTGTAACTACAGATACAAGAGATGGTGGCTGGAAAACGTGTCAATATACAATGTATGGAAATAACTGGAAAGATGATGTAGGTTCAAAAACAGGAACAGACAGTGTAAAGAAATATGGAGGCTTCTGGATAGGAAGGTATGAAGCAGGAATACCAGAAAATGCAAGTTTTTATTCAGAAGGAAATGATGGAGCAACATATGTATATGAATCAAGCAAAAAGAATGTAACAAGTGAAGATGGTAAAGAGTTAAAACCGGTAAGTAAGAGTGGATATTTTAGTTGGAATTTTATAACTCAGGAAAAAGCTATAACATTATCAAGTCAAATGTATAAGGAGAATACAACAATAGATAGTACATTAATAGATAGTTATGCGTGGGATACAGTAACACAGTGGATAGCAAATACAGATGCTAATGGTGAAGAAGCAGGTAAAACAGTAACAGATAGTTATCTAATACGGAAACTATATCAACAATAAATCAACATATACAGGAAAATACGCAGAGCATTTATGGGTAACTCAAAAAGTTTCAGGAACAGGAAGCACAGGTTGGATATATGCAACACAGTACACAGATAGTTCTACTACACTAGAGTATAAGAGAAAAAGTGCTTTTTCAGAAGTAACAAGTGGAAGGTATGACCAAACCGACATAAATAAATTTAACGAGACAGATAATAATTTTGATACAAGAATAGAGATTCCAACAGGAAATTATGAAGGCTCAAAGCTAAGAAATATTTATGACTTAGCAGGAAATATGTATGAGTGGACAACAGAGGTAGGAGATCACCAAGCAGACCAAGGAAAAAATGACATAAAACGGTAGTTTTGCTGTTCTTCGTGGTGGTAGCTTCAATGACAATGGTGCTGTTTATCCGCTTTGCTATCGCGCTGGCTATGGTATTCCGTCAGAAGTTTTGAATGTGGTCTTCGGTTTTCGTGTCGTGCTTTATGTAAAATAAAAGAGTATGTAAGAGTATGTAAAAATTTTTGTGGAGTATGTAAATAATTTTACGTAATTAACATAATACAAATAACTAATAATTTGAAATAATGTCGAATTTTGTCGAAAAGTAATACTTGACAAACAAATAAAAACGTTATATAACATAGCTAGTGTAATTTAATGCACTAGCTATTATCATATATATTAATATATTAATCTAAAACATATTTTTAAATGTTTTAAATTTTAAAAATAACAACTTAAGGAAAGACAAAACAAATCTTACAATGGGAAATCTCCCAAAAAAAATCAAAGAAAAAACTAAATCAAAGAAGGCAGGTGGTGAATAAATGATGGTAAAAAAGTAATTTTAAAAATATTATATAATTTAACAAATTTATTATACAACTTTACAAATATATCTTGATAAAACATATAAATAAATGTATAATAAAAAAGTAAGGACATAGAATTCACAGACAAATTAGAGATACATACGATAGAGCTAGATAAGTTTAAAGAAGGGATAAGAGATACAGAAGAAGAAAATTGGATAAAATTTATAATAGGGGGCAAAGAGAAAATGAATAAAGAGATGGAAGAGAGCATAAATGAATCCTTAAAAGATGCGATAGA
>CANQXL010000100.1 GCA_947627705.1 uncultured Clostridia bacterium | reverse complement strand
CATAGAATTCCAGAAGAATATCTAGACAGATTTACTATTGCATGGTGGGGTACGAGAGAAAATGCTTTCACAAAAGGAATTATTCAACATCCTAAAACATGTGAAAAATGTAGAGATAGACTAAGAAATTTCTATGTTAATTTCTATTGTAACTGGAATCCTTTATATCGCAAAAAAATACTTGATGAAATTTGGCAAACAAGATGCGACTGCGACAAATAATATTCCGCAAAACTTACTGTATATGGAAACTAAGTAAAAAGCCATTATCAATAACAAAATGATAATGGCTTTTTGTTACATTACATTCTTTCTGGTGCCTCAAATCCAAGTAAATCGATACCATTCTCAAAAATCTTTTTCATTAATGTAAGTAAAACAATATTAGAATCTAGTCTTTTTGAATCTCCTTGAAGTATCTTTACCTTTTGATAATAACTATTGAAGATATTAGCAAGCTCATAAAGATATGTGCAAATTTTTGATGGTGCATTTTCAACATAGCTTTCTTCTAGCACTTGATTATATCTAGATATCTTAAGTAATAGTTCTTTCTCTATATCTTCTACTGGATTTAATATTTTATCTTCTTTTAAAGAATTATTCTCATAAAATTTATTCAATATTGATTTAATTCTAACTAATGTATATAATATGTATGGTCCAGTTTTTCCTTCTATTGATGTAAATTTATCAATATCAAATATGTAATCCTTTGAAATTTGGTTTGATAAATCTGCATATTTTAATGCTGCAAGTCCTACTATTTTGGAAATCTTAAGTTTTTCTTCTTCCTGCATCTCTTTTGTCTCGTTCATTTTTTCATAAACTTTTTTATTTACTTCGTCAATTAAATTCTCTAGTCTCATTACTCCGCCATTTCTTGTTTTAAATGGTTTTCCATCTTTACCATTCATTGTACCGAAACCTAGAAAAGTTAATTTGCAATCTTTATTAATTATTTCAGCTTTTCTTGCACATCTAAACACCTGTATAAAATGCAATTCTTGTCTTAAATCAACAACATAAATGATTTCGCTAGGATTAAAATCTATCTGTCTTTGCATTATAGTTGCTAAATCAGTAGTTTGATAACAAGAAACTCCACCTGTTTTTAATACCATACAAGGATTTATTTCTGATGTATCTGTTGGTTCCTGTACATCAACAACCATTGCTCCATCACTTTCGTATATAATTCCAAGATTTTTCATTTTCTCTACCATTGGTTTTACATATTCTTGTGAATCACTCTCTCCTAGCCATAAATCAAAGTCAACTCCTAATTTCATGTAATTTTCTTTTAAATCTTTAACAGATATTTCAACTATCTTTTTCCATAAATCATAATACCCTTTTTTCTTTTCTTGCAAGTAGGCTGTGTTTTTTCTTGCATTTTCTCTGAATTCATTGGCATTTTTTATTTCTTCTTCTGTCATATTTTCATTTACCTTTGTTTTTCCACTAGCACATGGGTAAATCTCTTCCAAATCAGATACAGTAAATAAAGCTTCTCTTGGATACTCTCCATTAAAATTCTCATCAAAATAAGGCCAATCTGGGTGTCTATATTTTAATTCTTCTATTACTAATCCCATTTGAAGTCCCCAATCTCCAAGGTGAACATCCCCGATTACTTTGTTTTCAAAAAATCTATGGATTCTTTTTATACTTTCTCCAATTATTGCAGGTCTTAAATGTCCAACATGAAGTGGCTTTGCTACATTTGGTCCACCATAATCAACTACAACAACTTTGTCTTTTTCCATTTGACATCCAAATTTTTCTTCGTCATTTATACTATTACAATACTCTGTTAAGAAATCTTTAGATATATTTATATTTATAAATCCTGGTTTAATTACTTCAATTTTCTCAAACTCTTTACAGTCTTTACATTTTTTAACTACTTCTTCTGCAATTATAAAAGGGGCTTTTTTATATTCCTTTGCTGCTGCAAGCGCTCCATCGCATTGAAATTCACATAAATCTGGCCTGTTTGAGCTTATTACTTTACCATATTCTTTATTATAGCCACATTCTTTAAATGCATTTTCAACTTTATCTTGTAATAATAAAATAAGATTTTTCAATTTAAAATCCTCCTAATCAAGTAACATAGTTTCTATTTTATCTATATTAACATTCTTGTTCAATGTGTTTTTTAGATTTATTATACTCAAAATATACAAAAAAGTCAAATAATTCGCAAATATTTTTGTAAATGTTCAAGCACACTAATTCCACCATTTTCACAAGCTATTTTTACGAATCTTCTTCTTTTAGCATTTCCTTTTCAAATAACCAATTTATAAAAATAAAAATCTTCCAGGTAAGCTGGAAGATTTTTATTTGGTGGGCAGGGATGGATTCGAACCATCGTACTCAAATGAGAACAGATTTACAGTGTTTTACTGTATCTTTCTATTGCTAATATTTATTGTTATATAAAGTGAGTTAAAAAGCTGTAATTTGTAGCACTTTTTACGTAAAATTTTTTTGATTTTAGATATATAGATAATCTAAAAAAATATTAAATTTTAGAAAAATTTTGTATTTTGGTTAGATGTCAGTTAGATATAACAGGAAACTTTACTATTGATATAATTAATTTATTTTATGGAGGTTTCATTATGAAAAATGAAGAATTTGAAAAAGAAATTACAGATGAAAAAACGGGTATAGCCTATACTTTGGTAGGAGATTACTATTTACCCAATTTGGTATTAGAACAAGAAGAAAAACTTAGATTAAATAAATATGGAAGAATGAGATTAAATTATTTAAAGGAACATAAAAAAGTTGAATTTTCAATAATGTTT
>CANQXL010000099.1 GCA_947627705.1 uncultured Clostridia bacterium | reverse complement strand
TCTTCCTTCCAATTTATAACTCTAAGCTTTTCATTTGATAAACCTATTTTACCATTTGCACAAAACAAATGTCAATACAATTTTTGTCTTTTTTACACTTTTGAATTTACATTTTCAATACACGCTTTTTTACACTTTATATTTTTTACACTTCTATCGTATCACTTTTCTAATATACTTATCTTATGAGTAGATTAAAACTATTTTTATTTAACACAGTTATATTAACAATAACTTCATTATTCATGAGTTCAATAAATATATTTTTCAATATATATATTGCAAACAAGCTTGGTAGTGAAGGTGCACGGAATATTTGAATTAATGATGTCAATATTTGCATTTGTAACTACTTTAGCTAATTCTGGAATGAATCTTGCTGCAACTAGAATTGTTTCCGAAGAATTAGATGGGAATAATGGAATAGGTCTTAGAATTGCAATGAAAAAATGTATTATATATAGTCTTTTCTTTGGAATTTTGGCATGCATTATTCTTCTTATCTCCTCTCGGATATACCGCTTCTGTGCTTTTGCATAACAAAGTAAGCACAGCTCCCTTATACATCATGGCATTTAGTATGCCTTTTAATTCTGTGTTGGTCTCTCTTTCTGGTTATTTTGCAGGAGTCAGAAGGGCATTTAAGACATCTGTTACAAGAATTTCAGCTATGTTTGTTCAAATATTTTTAACTTGCACATTTTTGTATGTTTTCCCTTCAACGAACCTAGACACAGTTTGCACATACTTAATAATGGCAAATACAATTTCATGTGTTTTAGAATTTATTTTTACATATATTTTGTACTTATCTGATAGCAAAAAATATTTATCAAGGCATTCAAATGATAATTATTTCAAAAAAATTATAAGAATTGCTTTTCCTGTTGCAATTACATCTTATATACGTTCTGGTTTAAACACAATAAAACAACTCTTAATACCGTTTAGTCTAGAAAAATATGAACCTTCTTGCGAAAAAGCTTTATCTCAATACGGCCTTATAAATGGTATGACTATGCCAATTTTAATGTTTCCATGCATTATTATAACATCATGTGCTAACTTGCTTATACCTGAATTTGCAAGGTATAATTTAAAAAAGGATTTTTCAAGAATGAATCAAGTTATCGCATTTATCTTTAAACTTGCATTATTCTTTAGTATTTGTATTATCGGGATTTTTCTAACATTTACTGAAGAAATTAGCTTTTTCATTTATCATAATTTGGAAATCTCAAATTTTTTAGCTTTGCTCTCACCTTTGGTTATTTTAATTTACCTAGACAAAATAATTGATGCAATGCTTAGGGGACTTGATAAACAAGTTGGAGTAATGTTTTGTAATATTTTCGACTTAGTTTCTACAATTACTTTAATATACATTCTAGTTCCTATATTTGGCATATACGGCTACATTACAGTAATTGCTATCAGCGAATTATTAAACTTCACAATTAGTTTAATACAACTATACAAAGTTACTCATTTTGAATTTGACTTTATTTCTTATGCTTTAGTTCCATTCGTTTTAGTAATTGCAACTAAGCTTTTATTTGATGCAATTGATAATTATATCGAGTATGAGTTTAATTTTGTTCTCCTAAAAATTGTTATTTTTATAGGAGTGTACGTATTCTTGCTTATAACATTTAATGTGATTAAATTTTTAAAGGAAAGAAAAATTGTGGTAATTTAAGTTATTTAAAAAAAGCTAAATCACATCTTGTGACTTAGCTTTATATAACTTTAACCATTAATATCATTACTTAAATTTGCTCAAGTGCTCTTGCAAGTTGATCAGGGCAAGATGTTGGTCTTGCGCCACATGGAATTCCTTTAAGCATTTTTATAACTTCGTCTTTTTTTCTTCCTTCTACAAGTTTTGAAACTCCAACTGTGTTTCCTGGGCAACCACCTATTATCTTTACACTTTTTATTATGTCTCCATCAAGTTCTATTATCATTTCACTAGAGCAAACACCTTGTGGTCTGTATCTATACTCCATAATTTTACCCCCTAAACAACTTCCCTTGCAAGTATTATAGTTCTTTTTGTTCCATCGTCTGTACATGTTGATAATGTAATTTCTCTTAGTCCATTTGTATCTCTGTTATAGAAAGAACTGTCTGTTCCTTCTGCTTCAAATTTATCATATACTTCATATTTTATTTCTGTTCCTGTTGGATCTTTTATATATATTGCATCTCCATTAACTAGTTTATCCAAATCAGAGAAAAACATTCCATTTCTGTAATTGTGTCCTTGAATTACTGTATTTCCTACCTGATTTATTCCAGCACCTGCTAAATATGCAACTGAAAGCTTTATAGATTTTGGTGTTACTTTTTCAAGTATAGGATATTTAATGTTAATTTTTGGAATTGATATTGTTCCAATTACATCATATCCACCATATTGTGTTGTTGCATTTGAATTTCCCCCACCTTGATTTCCTGTATATATTGAATTTCCTTCTCCTACTTCACCTATTTGCTCTCTATTTTCTTCTACGTTTGATTCTTGTGGTGGTGTTACAGTGTTGTTATTTTGTCCTATTTGATGTTCAAAAGCATCTACAGCATCTGATGCTCCTGCATTTATGTAATATTTATTATATACTGACCATCCAAAATATCCAATTAATGCTATTATTCCTACTATTGCAGCTATAAGTAATCCAGTTAAAAGGCCATTAAATTTACTATTAAACATATAAATACCTTCTTTCATTTTAGAATTAATCTACATATCTATATTAATTATAGCATATTTTTCAAGGTTTGTACATAGTTTTTATACAATCTTTAGGCCCGTGAAGTGAAATTTTAAATTCCAGTTTTAAAAAAACAAAGTGGAAATTAGTTGTAGAACAAATTCCAGTTGATTT
>CANQXL010000098.1 GCA_947627705.1 uncultured Clostridia bacterium | reverse complement strand
AGGGTAATACCTGTTCCCATGCCGAACACAGAAGTCAAGCCTTATGTGCCGAAGATACTTGCGGATTTCTCTGCTGGAAAAATAGGTCGTCGCCAAATTTTTTTTTATTTTGTAATAATTTTATTAATGAAATACATAATGTCATATACAAATTATATATAAAGAAAAGACGTAATATTATATTTCTTTAGTGCTGCGTAAGCGATTAACCGGAGCGAAGCGAAGGGCGAAGTGGAGCAGTCTACATATGATTTTTAACTTGTAGACTGCGACAGCAAAGCACTAAAAAATATAATATTACGTCTTTTCTAATAAAATATTTTTTCATGTGAATAGGTAAAATAAATCATTTTACATATTCTTTAATATAATATCATTATACATTAAAAAAATTTAAAAAAATTTTCCAAAAACTATTGCATTTTATTTAAAGTTATATTACAATTTATTTGAAGTGGAGAGAAGTGGTAAAAAGTGTCATAAAAATGATAGGAGGTGTCACTGAAGTGTTTATAGGTGAATATGAGCATTCTGTAGATGCTAAAGGCAGAGTTATAATGCCAGTAAAGCTAAGAGATGACATTGGGGAAAAGTTCATCTTAACAAAAGGTTTAGATGGCTGTCTTTTTGCGTATTCACAATCTGAATGGACAAACTTCGAAGAAAAGTTAAAAACACTTCCACTTACAAACAAAAATGCAAGAGATTTCGTAAGGTTCTTCTTATCAGGTGCAATCGAATGTGAAATCGATAAACAAGGCAGATTCTTGATTCCAAGCAACTTAAGAGATTATGCAAAACTTGACAAAGAGATAGTAATACTTGGTGTTGGTACAAGAATTGAAATTTGGAATAAGAAAGTATGGCAAAAAGATGCAGATAATATTTCAGCAGACGAAATTGCAGAAAATATGGACAAATTACTTGGTATATAACTTGCAAAAGTTTATATAAATGCACAAAAGATGGAAGCATACAAAAGATAAAAGCTAAAAGAACAAAAGATAAAATTTAAAGTTTTAAAAAAATTTTAAAGAAAAAGTAAAGCTAAACAAAAGAAAAAGCAAAACAAAAGATAAAACATTAATATACAAAAGAAAAATTTAAACAAAAGAAAAAATTTTAAATAAAAATTTCTAAAGATAAAACCTTAAAATTTAAACAAAAGATATACAATAAGACAGAGCCATTACAGTTGGCAAAGTTATGCCAGCTGTAATGTGCTATATAAAAATTAAGGAGAAAAAATTTGGAATTTAAACACAAGCCAGTATTACTAAAAGAATGTATTGAAGGCTTAAACATAAAAAGTAATGGAATATACGTTGATGGTACAATCGGTGGAGCAGGTCATAGTCTAGAAATTATAAAAAATCTAAACGAAAATGGTCTGCTAATTGGTATAGATAAAGACGAAGAAGCATTACAAGCAGCTAAATTAAAGCTTTCAGAATTCTCAAATTTTAAATTAATACATGGAAATCACGACGAGTTAAAAGAAATACTAGAAAAAGAAAAAATTGACAAAGTAGATGGAATATTATTAGATCTTGGAGTTTCTTCATATCAATTAGACAATAAAGAACGTGGCTTTAGTTATATGGATGATGAATCAGAGCTTGATATGCGTATGGATAAAACAAAAGATTTTTCTGCTAAAGATTTAATAAATACTTATCCAGAAGAAAAACTATATGAAATCATTGACAAATATGGAGAAGAAAGATTTGCTAAAAGAATTGCTAAAAATATCTGTATTTCGAGAAAACAAAAAGAAATTTGCACAACTGGAGAACTTGTGGATATAATTAAAAAATCAATACCTGAAAAATTTAGTCATTCTGGACATCCTGCAAAAAAAACATTTCAAGCTATCAGAATAGAAGTAAATAATGAAATAGAACCACTTTATAACACGGTTATGACATCAATAAACATGCTAAAACCACAAGGTAGGCTTTGTGTGATTACATTCCATTCTTTAGAAGACAGGGCAGTAAAACAGGCTTATACTGCAGCATCACGGAGTTTGCACATGTCCGAAAGATTTACCATATTGCGTATGTGGTGCAGTATCACTTGGAAAAATAATAACAAGAAAGCCAATAATTCCATCAGAAGAAGAACAAGAAGAAAATTCAAGAGCAAAAAGTGCAAAATTAAGAATATTTGAAAAAGATTAAAATAATTAATACATATTATTTGATAGATATATTTGCATGTTAATTGTATTTACAATTATTTTTAAAATACAAAAGAAAGAGAGGTGAAAACATAATGGCATATAATAGATATTATCAATATGATACAAATCCAAGAAAGTTAAAACCTGAATATGAACCAGAGAGAAAAAGATATCCTAAAAAAAGTACAGCAAGAAAAACAAATAAAAAAGAAGATATAAAGCAAGCAAAAAAAATTGATAATAAAACACAAAAAAAGATAATATTATATATTGCTGTTTGTTTTGCATCTCTTTTAATAATAAGTTTTAGATATTCTAAAATAGACGATACATATGCAGAATTAAAGAACTTAAAATCTGATTTAGCAGTACTTGAAAAGGAAACAGCACAACTAGAAGCTAATATTGAAAGTAGTGTAAATTTAACCAAGATAGAAGAAGAAGCAACAAATCTTCTTGGAATGAAAAAGTTAACATCTGATCAAATTATTTATGTTACACTACCAAAAGAAGATCATGTAGAAACAAGTTCAGAAGAAGTAAAAAACACAGATTTATCTCAAAACTGGATTGTCGAAATTATAAATAAAATAATTCAAAAATTTAAATAATTTGAAGAATTAAATATGACTCAAGTTGAAAATAAATAAGATTTAATTAAAAAAACAAAAAATAAAATAACATATTGCTATTTTAAATAACCCTTTGAAATAGCAGTAGTTATTTTATTTTTTCGTCAAGTGAAAAATTAAATGCAATTCTGTAAAGTAAATGCAATTTGTACGATTAAATGCATGGAAAAAAGCAATAT
>CANQXL010000097.1 GCA_947627705.1 uncultured Clostridia bacterium | reverse complement strand
TAATATATATAATAAAAAGAAAAGGCACTAACCTAAATTAGTGCCAGCGTGAAAACGAAGTTTTCACTTTTCTTGTTAAATTAATGCAATAATAATGCAATTATGAGAAAATAAAAAATATAAATAAAAATTCTTGACAAATACAAACATATGTTTTATAATAATAATCGAATTAATCATATAAAAAATACTAATATTTAGAAACGGAGTGATATTTATGCTAGAAATAGACAAAAGTAATAAGACATTTGAAGACATTAGACATATTGACGAGAAGGGAAATGAATTTTGGTACGCAAGAGAACTAATGCAAGTTTTAAGTTATAAAGATTGGAGATATTTTGATGCAGTAATTGAAAAGGCAAAGATAGCTTGCGAAAATTCTGAAATAAGTAATATTTACCATTTTGTTGTTAGCAACAAAATGGTAGAAATAGGTTCTGGTGCAAAAAGAAAGCAAAAAGATTATAGATTAACAAGATATGCTTGTTATCTAATAGCTCAAAATGCTAATTCCAGGCTAAAAATCGTTGCTCTTGCGCAAACATATTTTGCAGTTCAAACTAGAAAACAAGAAATTAGCGAAAGAGAGTATAGTATGCTAACAGAAGATGAAAGAAGATTTTATCAAAGAGATTTAACGAGAAAAGGAAACTATTTGCTAAACCAAGCAGCTAAAGATGCTGGAGTAAAGAACTTTGACAAATTTCATAATAGTGGATACAAGGGATTGTATAATGGAGAAACAGCTGACGATATTGCAAAAAGAAAAGGTTTAAGATACAGAGAAGATATTTTAGATAATATGTGTAGCGAAGAACTTGCAGCTAATTTGTTTCGTATTACTCAAACTGAAGCAAAAATAAAAAAAGATAAAGTGAATACTGAAAAAATTGCATGCGATACTCATAATAAAATTGGGAAAATAGTTAGAAAAGCAATCAAAGAAGCGGGTGGAACAATGCCAGAAGATTTGCCAACACCTAAAAAGAGCCTAAAGCAATTAGAAAAAGAAAAAACAATTTCTAAGAATACTGGTATTAGTGAATTTGAGCATTTTGTCAATGCTGACAAAGCGATAAAAATGTCGAAAAAAACAGAAAAATTAAAATAAATTATACTTGCAAAATCAAAATATCTATGTTAAATTATATCCATAAGATATATTTTTACAAACGGTTCTCATAAAAGAGCCAAAAAAATTTTAAAATATAAAGGAGAAAATGTCAATGAGAAAAGATTTAAAAATAGTACCAGCAATATTTCCAATGCCTGTTTTAATGATAGCAACATACAACGAAGATGGAAGTGTTGATGTAATGAATGCTGCATGGGGAATGGCTTATGATTATTCACAAATAAAATTAAACATTAGTGAAGGTCATAAAACAACAAAAAATATTAGAAGGACAGGATGCTTTACAGTATCTTTAGCAGATACGGCTCACATTGTAGAATCGGACTATTTGGGTATTGCATCTGGAAATAATGTAAAAGATAAATTTGAAAGAACAAAAATGAAAGCAGTAAAAAGTGAACATGTTGATGCACCAATAATAGTAGATTATCCAGTATGTATGGAGTGTAAAGCAGTAGAGATTGATGGAGAATATGGAGTTTTAGGCGAAATAGTAAATTTATCTATCGACGAAAAATATTTAGATGAAAATGGAAAACCAGATTTGTCTAAAATGAATACGATAGCATATGATCCTTTTAGTCATGGATATTATGAAGTTACTAAAAAAGTAGGTCAAGCATTTAGTGATGGTAAAAAATTAATGTAAAAAATAAAGGAAAAGCAGTTCCATGCTGGAACTGCTTTATACTATTAAAATTTGTTATAAAATGTAACGTTATTTTCCTTGCACCATGCTTGGAATTCTTTTCTTTCAGAATTTCTAAAGTTATTTTCTGAATATTTTTCGTAATCCCACATTTTATAGATCTTGAATTGGTATAATTTTTTAAAATCTTCGTATTTTACTGACTGACGAAAATTAGTATCATACACGTATCCATTTCTTAAAATAACAGCATGTGCATAAAAAACAGAAGAACTCTCAAAAGGATCTTTAATCCCACCCCATAACAAGGTGCAATCTTTTATAATCTTTGCAATCTCAAGTGAGTAATAATAGCATTGTCTCCAACATTCATTAGATAGCAAGTTTTTATATAAAACAACGTTTTCCTTTTTTATTTTTCTCCATTCTTTTAAACCTAGGGCCTTACCATTTAAACTGACGAATTTTCTAATGAATTCAGAAATTTTCGCACTTCTACATTCTGATTTTGACTTTGCTCCTAGTTGATGCAAAATTTGAATATCTTCTTTATCGAAGGTATTTAACAAAAGAATGATAACTCCAATGTCAAACAACACATATCCAATATATGCATGCCTAGATAAAGCCATATAGGCAATACCGAGTAGACAAAAGAAACAAGCATAAATTATTTCCCGCATATTAAGTAAAGTGTCTAAACCAACAGTCCATTTGTAAAAATCGTAAAAAAGATTTTTCTCAGATGTATAGATTTTTCCATGGTAAAAGTAACGTGCTGCAAATTTTAACATATTGTATATTGCCTCCTAAATATTAATTTATTAGAGAATATTATAAATTGCACTTGGCAAGATAATTTTATATATTATACTACATTTTTCATAAAATAGCAAATTAATAGCGCTTTTATTTAACATAAGTGTAAAAAAGGTAAAAAAAATTTTTTCACTTTTTGCATTAATTGTTGACAATTATTAAAAATGTTGCTATAATAATAATAGCTTAAGAGTATAGCTACTCATTGAGCAACACCTGATATGTGAGTGATGACACATATCTTTTTTTTATGTTAAAAAACAGAGCAGGTGATGAACTGCTCTGAACTGATAAATCAGTTTTTACTTGTGTTGTTCCTATATGTATTCAATTCTTCTTCCAATTTTTCAATTTTCTGAAGTAACAAAAGTAATAAAAAGAAAAAAATCATATTGACATTTGTTTTATGTATTGATAAAATAAGCTTATCAAAAGAAGAAGGGAAAACAAAAGATATGAAAATTGTAGACACTGTAAGCCTTGATACTCTAGAGAGAGAG
>CANQXL010000096.1 GCA_947627705.1 uncultured Clostridia bacterium | reverse complement strand
GAATGTCCAATTATAACATATTCTACTCCAATTAATTTTAACATTTGTCCAGATACTTCTCCAGTAAATGCACCTTTTTCTTCAAAATGCATATTTTGTGCTCCTATTTTAATGTTTGTGTTTTGTGCTGTTAAAAGAGCATAAAATAAATCTGTATAAGGTACACACAGAATAACTTCGTTTCCGTGTATCCTTTACTAATGGTGTTAATTCATCAATAAATTTTATTGTTTCATTTGGTAACATATTCATTTTCCAGTTTCCTGCAATTACTTTTCTTCTCATAATTTCTCTCCTCGTATAAATATTTTTATTTATCCATTAAACATTCAATTCCAGGAAGTTGCTTTCCTTCCAAAAATTCTAATGATGCTCCTCCACCTGTTGATATATGTGTCATTTTATCTTGTACACCTGCTTTTGCAACAGCTGCTGCTGAATCTCCACCGCCAATAATTGTTGTGGCATCAATTTCACCTAATTTTTTAGCAATAGCATTTGTTCCAATTGCAAATTGTTCGAATTCAAATACTCCAAGTGGTCCATTCCATACTATTGTTTTTGCTTTTTCTAATTCTTCAGAATATAATTTAATGGTTTCTTCTCCAATATCTAGTCCTTGCCAATCTTCTGGTATTTCAGTTGATTTAACTGTTTTACTTTCTGTATCTTCTTTAAATTCTTTTCCTATTTTTGTGTCAACTGGAAGCATAAATTTAACACCTTTTTGCTTAGCTTTTTCCATAAGTTCTTTTGCTAAATCTAATTTATCCAATTCACAAATTGAATTTCCTACTTCATAACCTTGAGCCTTTAAAAATGTATATGCCATTCCTCCGCCAATTATTAATGTATCTACTTTATCTAATAAGTTATTAATAACACCTATTTTATCAGATACTTTTGAGCCACCAAGTATTGCTACAAATGGTCTTTCTGGGTTTGCTACAGCATTTCCTAAGTATTTTAATTCTTTCTCGATTAAAAATCCAGATACTGCTGGTAAGAAATTAGCTACTCCAGCTGTTGAACTATGTGCTCTATGCGTTGTTCCAAATGCATCATTTACATAGACTTCTGCTAAACTTGCAAGTTCTTTTGCAAATTCTAAGTCGTTTTCTGTTTCTTCCTTATGAAATCTTACATTTTCTAATAATAAAATTTCTCCTGGTTTTAGATTTTCTGCTTTTGTTTTGCTATCATTTCCTATTACATCTTCTGACATAATTACTTCTTTGCCTAATAATTTTGATAATTCTTTTGCAACTGGTTTTAAAGAAAATTCTGGCTTAAATTCTCCTTTTGGCCTTCCTAAATGTGAACACAAAATAATTTTACATTCATTTTCTAATAAATATTTTATTGTTGGAATAGCTCCCACTATTCTTGCATTATTAGTTATGTTTTGATTTTCGTCCATTGGAACATTAAAATCGCAACGAACTAATACCTTTTTCCCTTTTAAATCAATATCTCTAACTGTTTTTTTATTCATTTTTCTTTCCTCCTAACCTTTTATATATTATTCCCTTTTTCCTATAAGACAATCATATTTTATAATAAAAAAGAATACTTTTCAAGTATTCTTTTAGTTTTTCTATTTGTTATTCATCAATCGTTGAAATTCCAAGAGTTATTTCTTCTAACACATCTAATACTGCCCTTACTGTATCTAATGCTGTAAATATTGGAATATTATTTTCAACTGCACATCTTCTAATTAAAGCTCCATCATTTTGTTCATCAATAGAATCTATCGTTCTTGTATTAATTACATAACTTACATATCCCTTTCTCATAGATTCTAATATTTCTTCACTTCCTTCACTAATTTTCTTTTTTATTCTTGTCCTTATGCCATGCCCCTTTAAAAACATGGCTGTTCCTTTTGTTGCTTCTATGTTAAAACCTAAATTATAAAATCTCCTAATAAGCGGAAGTGCTTCTTCTTTATCTTTATCTGCAATAGTTAAAAATATAGTTCCATAATTTACTAAATGCATTCCAGATGATTGAAGTGCTTTGTATAGGGCTCTTGTTAATTTTTTATCATACCCTATCGCTTCTCCAGTTGATTTCATTTCAGGTGAAAGATAAGCATCTAACCCATTTAATTTTGAGAAAGAAAATGCTGGCGCTTTTACATACCATTTTTCCTTTTCTTTTGGATAAACTTCATTTATTCCTTGTTCTTTTAAACTTTTTCCAAGCATTACTAATGTTCCAATATCGGCAATCGAATATCCTGTTGATTTTGATATAAATGGTACTGTTCTTGATGATCTTGGATTAACTTCTATAACATATACATCTTCATTTTTGTCTACAATAAATTGAATGTTATACAACCCAACAATTCCAATTCCTAATCCCAATTTTACTGTATAATCTAAAATCTTTTGTTTTGCTTGTTTACTTACGCTAAAGGTAGGATAAATACTAATGCTATCCCCTGAATGAATTCCTGTTTTTTCAACATGTTCCATGATTCCTGGCACAAATACATCTTTTCCATCACATACAGCATCAACTTCTAATTCTTTTCCTACAATATATTTATCTACCAATACAGGCTGTTTTTTATTAATTTCTACAGCTGTTTTTAAATATTTTTCTAAGGCTTTTTGGTTACCTACAATTTGCATTGCTCTACCACCTAAAACATAGCTTGGTCTTACCAAAACAGGGTATCCAATTTCTTTTGCAACTTTTATTCCATCTTCTATATTTGTTACTGCTTCTCCTTTTGGTTGTAGCAATTTTAATTTTTTCATTATTCTTTCAAAAGCATCTCTATTTTCTGCCTTTTCAATTGCATCTACATCTGTACCAATAATTTTTACACCTAATTTTGCAAGTGGTTCTGCTAAATTTATTGCTGTTTGTCCACCTAAAGCTGCTACAATGCCTTCTGGTTTTTCTAGTTCAATAATATTCATAACATCTTCAACTGTTAATGGTTCAAAATATAATTTATCACTTGTTGTATAATCTGTTGATACAGTTTCTGGGTTATTATTAATTATAATTGCTTCATACCCTGCTTCTTTAATTGTTTTTATAGCATGAACTGTTGAATAATCAAATTCTACGCCTTGGCCAATTCTAATTGGTCCTGCTCCTAAAACAATAATTTTCTTTTTAT
>CANQXL010000095.1 GCA_947627705.1 uncultured Clostridia bacterium | reverse complement strand
ATGAAGTATTAGAAAATGAACAAACAGTAAGAATATTGAGTATGTGGTCGCACTACGAATAATCAAAAAATGTCCAAATTTTTGGATTAAGTACAAAAAAACTAAGAAACACTTTTTCTTAGTTTTTTATTTGTTAGTTTCTGAAATTTTTTCACTTGTCTTTTTGTATAAATATGATATAATCTAAAAATAAAAATACAAAATAAAAGGAGAAAAAATGTTAAAAAATAAGATAAAAAGTTTATTAAAAAGTAAGAGTAATATAATATATATAATTGTATTTGTAGTAATCTTTGCGGTATTTGGGATATCAATTAATATAGTAAATTTTGTAGATGAATATTATGATAAAGTAATAGATAACTCTATAGAAGAAGTATTAGAAGGAGCAGAAGAAACAGATAATATTACTGTTGAAAAAGTAAAAGAAACATATAGAACAATACAAGTATCTGGGACATTGCCAGAATATGAAAAAAATAAAATAAGAAATATGAAACATGTGGAAAATATAAAACAAGAAAAAAATGATTCAATAACATATATAATAGTAGATGATTGGAGAAATTGTAAATATGTTGAAAGTTATTTAAATAAACAAGGAATAGAACACGATTTTTCATATGGTGATGATTACAATATAGAAATTTACAAGAAAATAAGAAGTTTATCTAGCCTAATATGTTATTTAGATATAGCAATAACAGTAATAATATTATTCATATGTTGTGATAACATTATAAAAAATGAACAGAAAAATACAAAACTATTAAATATTATAGGATATAATTCAGGAGACATTAAAAAAATAACATTTATGCAGTTAATAACGATTGTTGGAATAGGCTTATTAATAGGAGTGGTCATATCAAAAATAGGTATATATATGTTAAGCAATACGCAAGGAATAGTAATTAAAGAAGACATAATAAAAAATTTAATTATAACATTACTTGTAATACTAATACCAATACTTCAAAAAACAATTAAAGCAGGAAAATTATTGCAAAAATAAAGTAAATAGGAGAGAAAAATGGAAAGAGTAGAAATAATAAATGGATTTAAACAATACATAAAAAATAAAGAAAAAATAGAAATATTAGAAAACATAAATGTAAAATTCGAAGAAGGAAAAGTATATGCAATAATAGGAAATTCTGGTTCAGGAAAAACCACATTATTAAATATTATAGGTACACTTGACACATTATCAAGTGGAAAACTGTTAATAGATAAAGAAGAAGTAATAAATTTAAAAGAAAAAGAAAAAGCACATTTGAGAATGAAAAAGATAGGTTTTGTATTTCAGGAATTTTATTTAAATCCAAACATGACAGTAGAGGAAAATATAATGCAACCAATGTATATAAATGAAGAATATGATAATGAGCAAATAAATAAAAGAAAAGAAGAATTAATAGAAACAATAGGTCTTACAAACAGAAAAAAGCACTATCCAAAAGAACTATCTGGAGGAGAACAGCAGAGAGTAGCAATAGCAAGAGCACTTGCAAATAAACCAGATATAATATTGGCAGATGAGCCTACAGGAAATTTAGATAAAAACAACGAAATAAAAGTTTTTGAAATGTTAAAAGAATTAAGTAAAAAAGGTAAGTGTGTTATAATAGTATCACATAGTAATTTAGTTAAGCAATATGCAGATGTAGTGTTAAAATTAGAAGAAGGAAATTTAGTAGTAGATGAAAATTAAAAAGATTGTAAAAATATCACTGCAAAGGCTAAGACAAAACAAAAAAAGAAATATGATAATAGTAGTACCAATAATATTAATAGTAATAATATTACTAATGCTAAATATGATACAATATTCTGTAAAAGAATATATAATTGGTATTGCAGATAGATTAGATTTAAGAGAAACAAGTCAAATAAGTTATTCGCCATCAAATTATGAAAATATTTTAGAAAAAATAAAAGATATAGAACATGTTCAAATGGTTAAAGATGAATATGGAAAATTTATAATTGCAGGACAATATTGCAAAGAATTCAAAAGTGAAAAATCAGAAGGGGAAGTTCGAATTGAACCCGCAAATAATAAGGCATGTCCCGAAGTAATAGAAGGAAGAAGAATACAATCAAATGATAAATATGTAATAATACTACCAGATAAAATAGAAATTTCTAATTCAGAAAATGAATATATAGATGCAGAAAAATTTATTGGAAAAGAATTAACAATAATAATAGAACCAGATAAAAAAGAAACAACAGAAAAAACATTCAAAGTAATAGGTATATATGATAGTAAAAAATATAGTTCTAATAAAATTTTATATATACCAATAGAAACAATAAGAGAGATAAATAAAGAAGTTGTAGGATATTCTCCAAATGGTTTTTACATAACTTTAATTGTTGATAAAATGGAAAATGTTGAAAAAGTAGAAAACGAGTTACATGAAAAAGGATTACTTATAAAAACGAATGTACAAAATGAAAAGAATATAATGAATGGAAATCCAAGTACAAAAGATTATCAAATTTCAAAAGCAACAGGAGTAATGATAGAAACACAAAAATTAATAAAAAAAATGATGATGTGTTTAGTAATTGCAATAGTAATAATTTCAATTACATTATTAGTAGCAACAAATATTAGCAAAACATATTTATCAATGACAGAAATAGGAATTTTAAAAATAGAAGGATATACAAATAGCGATATTCAGAAAATTTTAATTATAGAAACTATAATAATATGTATTATTAGTATAATAATATCATTAATCATATTTGGATTATTAATAATTCTTTTGAATATGTTATTTGATTATATTATTCAAAAAGATACTATAAATTTAATTATAAATGATATTAAACACGAGCTATATTATATAAGAAAAATACCACAAAAAATAAGTATAAGCTTTTTTGTTACTATTTCTTTAATAATAATAGCAATTCAAAGTATAAATACATTTTTAATAAATAAAAGAATATTATCAAAAGAAATAAAAGATATAATAAAGAATAATGGATAAATTTGCGTATTTACATAAAATATATTTTAATATTAACTATTTTTATTTTTAAATTTATGCTATAATATATAAGAAAGATAAGAAACAAATGTAAAATAAGATGGAGTAAAGAAGAAAAAATGAACACATATATTATTGAAATAATGATTTTTGCAATAA
>CANQXL010000094.1 GCA_947627705.1 uncultured Clostridia bacterium | reverse complement strand
CTATAAAATCATCTGAATCTATAAGTGCTATATATTTACCTGATGAGTTTTTTATTCCTACATTTCTTGCATCAGATAGTCCACCATTTTCTTTATGTATTACCTTTATTCTTTCATCTTTATTAGCATATTCATCACATATATTTCCTGAATCATCCTTGGATCCATCATCTACTAAAATAATCTCTAGCCTTTTATATGTTTGATTTATAACAGTATCTAAGCATCTTCTTAAATATTTTTCTACATTATATACGGGAATAATAACACTAATTTTCTCTTTTTGCCTATCATTTTGATTCATTTAAGCTTTTTCTCCTCCCTTTTAACTATCTGCTATAAATTAATTTATATATTATTTTTAGCAACTATTTTTCTGATCCAAATTCTTTTAGATATTTATATGCTATTATATTCCAACTATATTTTTCTTCTGTTATTTTTCTTGATAGCATAGCTATTTTTTTTCTTTCAATTTCATTTAAGATTTTATTATTTATAATATCATCAAAAGATTTTTCATCTTCATAGAATAATATCACATTTTCTAAATCCTGTGGTACTTCTAAAATTGTTTTCTTATTCATAATAACTGGAAGTGCACAAGCCATTGCCTCTAAAATAACTAAGCTAAAAGCTTCTGCTGTTGAAGGAAAAATAAATGCTTTAGCTTTAGTGTAATAATCAACTAATTCCTTTCCTGGTTTTAATTCTCCAAGATATTCAACCTTTTCATTTAACTGATTTCTTTCTATATATTGTTTTATTCTATCTTGATAAAGATTATCGACTATTCCACCAGCATAAAAATATTTACAATTCATATTTTCTTTTAAAATATGTTTTAAGTTTTTTATAGCTCCTAATTGGTTCTTCCTTTCACAGATGGAACCAGTTTGTAAAAATATAAAATCATCTTGGCTATTGACTAACGGTTTAAAACAATCAGTATTCACGCCATTATCCATATGAATTATTTTATTTTTAGTAATTCCTAGGTGTTCAATTAAATGCTTTTCTGTAATATTATTTAGAACAAATATCTTATTTGCATTTTGCATACTATATACTTCTTGAAAGTATTTTCTTTTAATTGTGTGTTCAATATTATTCCATTTATTATTCCAAATATAACTATGAACAGTATAATATATTTTTACTTTTTCTCTCATTTTTTTTGATGTTGTTTTCAAAAAGAAAAACATATTATATTGATTATGAAAATGTATTGCAATATCTTCATCAGAATTTTTAATTTCTTTTCTTAATGCTTTTGCCAAACTCAACGAATAAACAACTCTTTTTAATTTATGCATTATGCCTAAGGTAGTGTCTTTTTTTCTAAACATTTTAGGCACATTAACTTCTTTAATTTTTAAATTTGTTTTTATTCTGTCTTCATCTTTTATATCAAAAATTTCATAATTAATATTATCTTTTTCAAAAACTTTTGATAATTCTTCTACAACTATTTCAGTAGCAGCACCCATACTTGCAGGAATCGATGTGTAGCCTGTGCCTACTTCTATTAATTTCACGGTAGTTCACCTCATTTTTTTTCATAAATTTGAAATATTTTTTTTGTATATGTTTCTAATGTTTCACATTCCTTCTTTTTGCAATTTTCTGAATATTGCTTTAATTTCTCTTTATCATTCCATAACATTAAAATTTTATTTTTTAAATCTTCTACATTTTTAGCTTCAAATATTTCTCCTGTTTTTCCTATTGAAATCAACTCTGGAATTCCTCCCATATTTGAACCTAATACTGGCGTTCCATACATCTGTGCTTCTATTACAGAAAATGGGCAATTTTCATACCATTCTGATGGACATATGCTTAACCTAGCAGAAGCTATTAAGTTTTGTAATTCATTTCCTTTTTTAAATCCTACATATTTTGCATTTTTTACTTTTTCAATTTTTTCTTCTAAAGATCCATATCCTGCAAAAACAAATTGAATTTTTGGAAGCATTTCTACTACCTTTAGTAATGTTTCTACTCCTTTATCTTTGCATAATTTTCCAAAGTATATTATATAGTCTTTTTTTTCTGTTCTTTCATTTTCTAAATCAAATTTTGTATCTACAAAATTATGAATTGCTATTGTTTTATTTTCTAGTTCATCATTTGTATCAAGTTTTTGTTTCAAAAAATTGCTAGGGCAAATTATGTTATCTACATATTTGTATACATTTCTTTTATGCCAATACCATGAATCAATACTTCCAATCAAACTTTTTATTCCTGAATTTTTAAGGCATTTAGTCTTATAACAATTCCAATAATTTCCTTTTAAACATTTTTCACATGGTTCAATGTTGACGTCAAATAAACCATGGCTTGGACATATTAATTGATAGTCGTGTGCTACATAGAATAATTTTGCTTTTTTGTTTATCTTTTTTTTGTACTTACCTATTGATAAAATAATAGAAGGCGTAAGGTGATATTCTATATTATTTAAAATAATCATATCAGGTTTATAATTTTTAAGCAGTTTGTATATTTTTCTTTGTGCTTCATGGCAATGAATAATCCTTATAAAACTAAAAAAAGTCTTTAAATTTTTCTTTTCAAAATCTAAATCTTTGACATATAAATCAAATTCGTTAGTCAATATATTTTTTTCATTCTTTAGCCCAAAATATTGTACATCATGCCCTTTTTTCTTTAAATGATTTCCTAACTTTATCACATAAGTTTCAGCTCCACCTTTTGGATACAAAAACTTATTTACTAAAAGTATTCTCACCTTTTTTATTTCCTTTCCTGAGATTATATAACTTTTCTGTTTCATTTACAACATTATTCCAATTATATTTTTTTAATATATAATTTTGGATTTCTTCTTTATTTATTTTATTCTTTTCATCCTTTATAATTTTTTCTAGTTTTTGCTTTAAATCTTCAATATTTCCTTTTTTGAAATTCCAAGCATACTTTTCTACTACTTGTAAATTTTCTTCTATATTACTTACTAAACATCTACATCCATAACTCATTGCTTCCAATAAACTTATTGGCATTCCTTCTATATCACTTGGCAAACAATACAAATAACAATTACTAAATAATTCTTCAAGTTCTTGTCCTTGAACAAAACCTGTCATTATAACTCTATCATCTTCACTTGCTTTTTTCTTTATTTCTTGTAAATAATCATTTGTATGGCTTGCTCCTCCTGCTATTACTAATTTCTTATTTGTATCAATTTGTTTAAAAGCATCTAACAAATAATGTAACC
>CANQXL010000093.1 GCA_947627705.1 uncultured Clostridia bacterium | reverse complement strand
GGACATAACTTACAAGAGCACAGCGTTGTTCTAATAAGAGGCGGAAGAGTAAAGGACTTACCAGGTGTTAGATACCACATTATAAGAGGTACACTTGATACTGCAGGAGTAAAAGACAGAATGCAAGGCCGTTCAAAATACGGAGCTAAAAAACCTAAGAAATAAAATTTAAAATCAAAAATTTTTTAGGTAAAAATTAAAATTGTGCTTATAATTGATACTAAAGGTACTTAAATTTAGATAGATTATATGCACTGACGAAAGTTAAAAAACTTTCGAGTAACTTAGATATTATTATGTAATATCTGCAAAAATTTGTGTAGGGATATAGTATAATTTTAATATAGCCCTAACATCTTAGATAAGGAGTGAAGAAAAGTGCCAAGAAAAGGATTTATTGCAAAAAGAGACGTATTACCAGATCCAATATATAATAGCAAAGTTGTTACAAAACTAATCAACAATATAATGTTAGATGGTAAAAAGTCAATTGCTCAAAGAATAGTTTATGATGCATTTGATATCGTAAAAGAAAAAGAGCAAAAAGATCCACTAGAAGTTTTCGAAGCTGCATTAGACAATATCATGCCAGTCCTAGAAGTAAAAGCTAGACGTGTTGGTGGTGCAACATATCAAGTACCACTAGAAATTAGACCAGAAAGAAGACAAACTTTAGGTTTAAGATGGTTAGTAACTTATGCTAGAAAGAGACATGAAAAAACAATGTCAGAAAAATTAGCAGGCGAGATAATTGATGCTATCAACGGAAATGGTGGAGCATTCAAGAAAAAAGAAGATACACATAGAATGGCTGAAGCAAATAAAGCTTTTGCACATTACAAATGGTAATAAAACGAAGGACAATATGTGCTTTATAATGAAAAATAGTAAAATAATACGTTTTTCATTTAATTTTAATTAAGGAGGAAAAAAGAAGTGTCAGATAGAAAATATTCACTAGAAAAAACAAGAAATATAGGAATAATGGCACACATAGATGCAGGAAAAACTACTACTACTGAGAGAATTCTTTTCTATACAGGAAAGACTCACAAAATAGGAGAAGTTCACGAAGGTGAAGCTACAATGGACTGGATGGTTCAAGAGCAAGAAAGAGGTATAACAATAACATCTGCTGCAACAACATGTTTTTGGTTAAATCACAGAATAAACATAATAGACACACCAGGTCACGTTGACTTTACAGTAGAAGTTGAAAGATCTCTAAGAGTATTAGACGGAAGCGTTACTGTATTTTGTGCTAAAGGTGGAGTTCAACCACAATCTGAAACAGTTTGGCGTCAAGCTGATAAATATCATGTTCCAAGAATGGCTTATGTAAATAAAATGGATATCACTGGAGCAAACTTCTATAATTGTGTAGATCAAATGAAAACAAGATTAAATGCAAATGCTGTTCCAATTCAACTTCCAATCGGAGCTGAAGATACATTCGCAGGAATAGTAGACTTAATCAAAATGAGAGCATTTATTCATAAAGACGATCTAGGAAAAGAAATAGAAGAAACAGATATTCCAGACGATTTAAAAGCAAAAGCTGAAGAATATAGAGCAAAAATGATTGAAGCAGCTGCAGAACAAGATGATGATTTAATGATGAAATATTTAGACGGAGGAGAATTGACAGAAGAAGAGATCAAAAAAGGTCTTCGTATCGGAACAATCGCAAATAAAGTAGTTCCAGTATGCTGTGGTTCTTCATACAAAAACAAAGGTGTTCAAGAGTTATTAAATGCAATTATAGATTATATGCCATCACCAATAGATATACCAGCAATTCAAGGTAAAAATCTAGATGGTGAAGACACAGAAAGAAAAGCATCTGATACAGAGCCATTTGCAGCTCTCGCATTCAAAATAGCTACAGACCCATTTGTTGGAAAATTATGTTTTATAAGAGTATATTCAGGAACTCTAGAATCAGGTTCAACAGTTCTAAATGCAAATAAAGATAAAAAGGAAAGAATAGGAAGACTATTACAAATGCATGCAAATCACAGAGAAGATATTGATAAAGTATATTCAGGTGATATTGCAGCAGCAGTTGGTCTAAAAGAAGTTACAACTGGTGATACATTATGTGATGTAAATCACCCAGTTATACTTGAATCTATGGAATTCCCAGAGCCAGTTATCGATATAGCAATTGAGCCAAAAGACAAAGTTGCTCAAGAGAAAATGGCAATTGCACTTGCAAAACTTGCTGAAGAAGACCCAACATTTAAAACATATACTGATCATGAAACAGGTCAAACAATTATAGCAGGTATGGGTGAATTACACCTAGATATTATCGTTGACAGATTAAAGAGAGAGTTCAAGGTTGAATGTAACGTTGGTAAACCACAAGTTGCATACAAAGAAACAATTAGAGAAGCTGTTAGAGTTGAAGGAAAGTTCATCCGTCAATCAGGTGGACGTGGACAATATGGTCACGTATGGCTAGAAATGGAACCATTAGAGCCAGGAACTGGAATTCAATTTGAAAGTAAAATTGTTGGTGGTGTTGTTCCAAAAGAATACATCAAACCAGTTGAAGAAGGTGTAAGAGAAGCAGCAGAATCTGGTGTTCTTGCAGGATATCCAGTTATCGACTTCAAAGCAACACTTGTAGATGGTTCTTACCATGATGTAGACTCTTCAGAAATGGCATTCAAAATTGCTGGATCTATGGCATTCAAAGAAGGAGCTAAAAGAGGTAAATCAGTAATACTTGAACCTATAATGAGAGTTGAAGTAACAGTTCCAGAAGAATACATGGGAGATGTTATAGGAGATATTAACTCAAGACGTGGTAGAATGGAAGGAATGGAAGCAAGAAATGGTAGCCAAATAATAAGAGGATTTATTCCACTTTCAGAGATGTTTGGTTATGCAACAGACCTACGTTCTAAGACACAAGGTAGAGGAACATATTCAATGGAACCAAGCCATTATGAAGAAGTTCCAAAATCTGTACTTGATACAATCGTTGCATCAAGAGCTAAAAAGGAAGAATAATTCAAATAGCAATTTTATTTGGATTAAAAATGAATAATATAACACAAAATATTAAAAAAGGCTTGCAAATTATAAAAAAATGTTATAAAATGCAAACATAAGTTAGTTATTAAATTTAAAAAAATATATCGCTTAAGTTTAGTAAAACTAAACAAAGCAAAATTAAGGAGGAAATTTAAAATGGCAAAAGCAAAATTTGAAAGAACAAAGCCACACGTTAACATTGGTACAATCGGCCATGTTGACCACGGAAAAACAACAACAACAGCTGCTATTACAAAAGTGCTTGGATTAGAAGGAAAAGCACAATATACAGCTT
>CANQXL010000092.1 GCA_947627705.1 uncultured Clostridia bacterium | reverse complement strand
AAAAGCTCCACAATTTAGTAAGAGATAATTTTATAAATATAATAAAAAACCCAAAGGCTTTAAAGCTTTTGAGTTTTTTTATGCTATTTTTTCATTTTAGGTTTAGCAACTAAAGAAGCAATGTATCCGAAGAATACTGCAGCAGAAATACCGACCAGCAGCAGCTTTAATTCCACCTGTAAAAGCACCTAAAAGTCCAAGTTCTCTAACTCCTTTTATAGCACCTTTTGCAAGGTTAGCACCAAATCCTAAGATAGGAACAGTAGCACCTGCGCCTGCAAATTCTATAATGTAATCATATAATCCAAGTCCACCGGAGAATTGCACCAAGAGTTACAAAAAGCACAAGAATTCTTGCAGGTGTGATTTTAGTTTTATCAATTAAAATTTGAGCAACAATACATATAGCACCACCAACGACAAAGCACCATACATAATCCATTATGCTTAAAGATTTAAAAAACATATCCATTATCAATTTATCCTTTCTTAAACATCAAGATTTTCGATAGCAACAGCATGAGCAATTCCTGGGATACTTTCACCCTGCTGTGAAGAAGTAGAATTCATTAAAGCACCTGTTGCAATAAGTAGAAGCTTGTTTATATTTTTTTGTTTTAATTCGTTAAACAAATATCCAGAAAAAACACTTCCACAACATGCACAACCGCTGCCACCAGAGTGAGTATCTTGTGAAGATTTATCAAAAATTAATACGCCACAATCATTGTAATTTGATTTAATATTGTATCCATAAGTTTTAAGCATCTCACATGTGATATCTTTTCCTATATGACCTAAATCACCTGTAATTATTGCATCATAGTAACTTGGATTCCTTCCTGTATCTTTAAAGTGAGCAAGAATAGTATCAACTGCAGCAGGAGCCATTGCAGCTCCCATATTATTTGCATCTTTTATTCCCATATCAACTATTTTGCCAGGAGTTGCATATGTTACATAAGGACCATTTCCGCTTGAAGATATAATTGCAGCAGCTCCACCTGTAACAGTCCATTGAGAAGTAGGCGGCCTTTGATTACCTAGTTCAAGTGGAAATCTAAATTGCTTTTCTGCACTACAAAAGTGACTAGATGTCGCAAAAAGGCAATTATTTGCTGCACCTGAAGATGTCAAAATACTTGAAAGAATCATTCCTTCTACAAAAGTAGAACAAGCACCAAATATTCCAAAGTAAGGAATTGAAAAGCTACGAAGACCAAAGCTCGCAGATATACATTGATTAAGTAAGTCACCTGCAAAACAGTAATCGATACTTTCTGATGGAATTTTTGATTTATTAATAGCTAGGCTAATACTTTCTTTTATAATTTTGCTTTCTGCCTTTTCCCAAGTTTTTTCACCCCAAAATTCGTCGTTTAAGCATGTATCAAAATATTTTGCAAGTGGTCCTTGAGATTCTTTAGGACCAACAATACATGCTGTTTCAAGTATTGATGGTGGTGTGTCAAATTTTATGGTTTGTTTTCCTATTTTTTGCATTAAAATATCTCCTTTCAAAATATACAAGTAAAATTATTTAATATTATGTTTAATTTAGATACTTAATTTAATTTTAAACTAAAGTTATACTTTGGGTATTAAAAATCAAATATACAATTCCTACTAAAATAGATGCAGAAATACCATAAACAAGTACAGGACCGGCAACAGTAAACATTTTAGCGCCAACTCCCATAACATATCCTTCAGATTTATATTCAATAGCAGGAGAGACAATTGAGTTTGCAAAGCCGGTAATAGGTACAAGAGAACCTGCACCAGCAAATTTTCCAATCCTATTAAATAAATTTAAAGAAGTAAGAAAAGCACTAATTCCGATTAAAATTATAGCTACAATTGCTCCAGAAGATTCTGTGTCAAATCCCCTGTATTTGCAAAAATCTGATATTAACTGCCCTATACTGCATATAAGACCACCAACCCAAAAAGCATTAAAACAATTCTTTAAAATAGGAGAGTTTGGTGATTTTTTATTCACATAATTTTGATATTGCTCATTTGTTTGAATTTTATCCATAAAATTAATCCTCTCTTTCTCTATCAATAGTAAATGTTAAATCTAAATCAACACAAAATTCTGCAAGTTTTTTACCAGAAATGGTTGCTCTTTGCTCTAGAATTTTGACAGAAGCTAAATAATCTATTGTTTTAGATGCTTCAGCAACTGCTTGTACAATTGCATCTTTCCAAGAAACATTAGATGTACCTGTAATATATAAATGTTTTTGAACTGCCATTTGGCAAACCCCCTTTCTAGACAATCTTTGTTTCAATTTTTAGTTATTACCAAATTGTAAAAATATATACAAAAAAGATGAATTTTTGAATTATTTACGCTTGATGTAAATTGATAAATTTGTAAAAATAGCAATTTATACTTGACAAATACAAACGAATGTTTTATAATATATAATATATAAATTTAAAATATGATAGTTGGAGAAAAATGATAGAAGAAATTGATAAATTAAAAAATTATATACAAACTAAATATCTTGAATCAAATGAAAAATGGATTAAAAGTGAAACTTATTCTAAAATCAATCTAAAAAATAATACTATATTTAATTTAGTAAATGATGAAAAAATACAAAATACAGTATTTAATTATAGGGAATTTATAAATGAAGATAGTATACAATTAATAATAGACTTAAACCAATTTAATAGTAAAATAGCAAAAGTAAATAGTAGAGCAAAATTAAAAAATTCTATTACATATAAAATACAGAATTACTTTAAAAATCATGAACAAGGTAATATACCAATAAATAAATGCTTGAATGACTTATTCGGAATCAGAATGATTTGCTTTACTCCAGTCACTCATAATCAAATTTATGAATTAGTAAAAAGCAAATATAAAAACTTAAAATGTATTGATTCGTCTAAACAAGATTATAAAGCAACACATATATATTTTAAAAAAGACAATTATAGTTTTCAATGGGAATTACAAATATGGAATTATCAGGACGAAAGTAATAATATAAATTCACATGAAATTTATAAACAAGATTATATTAAATGGGAAAAAGAAAACAAAGGGGGATTAGTGTAATGGTATCACATCTCATATTTATGAGCAGTTCATATTCATTAGGTACTCGAATTGCTGTCGATAATATAATTGAAAATGGAACAGTTAACGGTCTAACAAGTTCTTTATTAAAAATAATTACAGAATGTGGGAAAGATGTATCAATCTCAACACATTTGATACAAACAAATGATAAAAGCTGGGAATCAGTATATGAAGCTGACCACTTTTTTAAAGACGTAAAAGTAATAAGTAGCTTAGATGAATTTATTAAATTGATAAAAAAAGACAGAAA
>CANQXL010000091.1 GCA_947627705.1 uncultured Clostridia bacterium | reverse complement strand
ACCTATACTATTAATCATTCCACTAACAGTTTCGCATACTCTTGGTGGTTTATTTCCTGCTCTTGGTTTTAAAGATGTTCCTTTTGTAACTATTCCACCTAATTTATTTAAATCTATAAATTGGTCATATTCTCTTCCATACCCAAATGTTCCTGATGCAACTGTTATAGGATTTTTCATTTTTATTCCAGCTAAATTAACTTCTGTTTTCATTTTTTCCATTCCTTTCTTTTTTGTTTCATATGAAATTTTATGCTCCCTATATAAAAGCTTATTTATGTTATTTTATATTTCTACTACTTTTGCATCAAAAACAGGTCCTGCTTTACATACATGTGCATAAACTGTTTCTTCTCCTGCTGCAATTTTTACAGCACATCCAAGGCATGCACCAATTCCACATCCCATTCTTTCTTCTAAAGATATTTGACATGGTATATTCATTTCTTTGCTAACTGCTTGTACTGCCTTTAACATTGGAAGTGGACCGCATGCATATATTGCATCTACTTTTTCTTTTGATAAATCTTCTTTTAAATAATTTATTGCAAATCCCTTTTCTCCATATGTTCCATCATCTGTTGTAAGCACAAATTTATCTGATACCTTTTTATATTCTTCTTCAAGTACAACTAAGTCTTTATTTCTAAACCCTAAATACATATTTATTTTTGCTGTATTTTTAGCACATTTTGCAAGTTCATATAATGGGAATATTCCAATTCCACCACCTATTATTGCTATATTTTTCTTTCCTTCATATTCAAATTTGCCCTGTCCTAGTGGCCCAAGTATATCTATAAATTCTCCTTCTTTTTTATCTTTTAATATTTCTGTTCCTTTTCCTTTTACTTGGAATGCAAACTCCAATATATCTCCTTCTATATTGTATATACTTATTGGTCTTCTAAGTAATGGCTCTATATTGTCTGATACTCTTATATTTATAAATTGTCCGTGGTTTTGCGTTTTTTACAATATCTTTTGCTTCTATAGAAAATTTATAAATATCTTCTTTTAATTTTTCTTTTTTTATTAATTTACATTTAGCATGAACTGGCATTTTTTCTTATTCCCCCTTTTTTATATATGTATTTAACTCGTCTCTCATACGTATTGCTTCTTGCCTTGTGGCCATTGCGAATTCTTCTTCCTTAAACTTATCTTTCCACATATCTGATTTATATGCACATATTAAACTTCTTGATGCATTAACAATTCCGTCCGAAGCCCATTTTTGTCAAATCCTAATGCTATATCTTCTGCCTTTCCACCTTGTGCACCATAACCTGGTATTAAAAAGTATGATGCTGGCATTATTTTTCTTAAATTCTGTAATTCTTCTGGATAAGTTGCTCCTACAACTGAAGATATACTACTATATCCGTATTTTCCAATTACATCTTTTCCCCATTCATTTACAAGATGTGCAACTTTTTCATATATCTTCTCTCCGTCTTCTGCGACTATGTTTTGCAATTCTCCTGAAGATTTATTTGATGTTTTAACTAATACAAAAATTCCTTTTCCATATTTTTTGCAATCTTCTACAAATGGCTTTACTCCATCTGTTCCAAGATAAGGATTTACTGTTACAAATTCTACGTCAAATATACTCTGTTCAATATCTCCTATTTTAGTTTTGCCTATTGAGGCATTTGAATATGCCTCTGCTGTTGTTCCAATATCTCCCCTTTTCATATCTGCAATTACTATCATATTTTTTGATTTAGCATATTTGCAAGTTTCTTCAAATGCTTTCATTCCTGGTATACCAAACATCTCATAAAATGCTATTTGTGGTTTTACTGCTGGGATAATATCACATGTTGCATCTATTAATTCTTTATTGAATTCTAATATTGCTTTTGCGACATCTTCTAGGCTTTGTGAATACTTATTTTTTATACAATTAGGAATAAAATCATATCTTGGATCAAGTCCTATAACTGTTGGATTATTTTTTTCCTTAATTTTTTCTATTAATTTATCTACTGCATTTTCCATTTTATATTTTTGTATAGTATATTTATTTTTTAATATACCATCGTTCTCCTTTCTATATTTTTTTACTAAGTTTTTCTAATAATTTATTTCTATGTTATATACTATGCTTCATATACAACATTTCCAGAAACTATTGTATATACAACTTGTCCTTTTAATTTCTTTCCAATAAATGGTGTATTTTTTGATTTTGAAACAATCATGTCTTTTTCATATGTATATTCTTTGTTAGGGTCAAAAATTGTTAAATCTGCAACTTTTTCTTCTTTTATTTCTCCCTTATTTAATCCAAGTAGTTTTGATGGATTATATGACATTAATCTAACCATATCCATATAATCTATATATCCCTTATCTATAAGTGCTGTAATTGTAGCAGGAAGTGCTGTTTCAAATCCGATTATTCCATTTGGTGCTTTTGACAAATCTTTTTGTTTTTCTTCTTCTGAATGTGGTGCATGGTCAGTTATAATGCAATCTATCGTTCCATCTTTTAATCCTTTTATAATTGCCATTCTATCTTTTTCTTCTCTTAAAGGTGGATTCATTTTTGCATTTGTATTGCTAATTTTTACTTCGTCTACTGTAAAGAAATAATAGTGTGGACATGTTTCACAAGTGACTTTAACGCCCCTTTTCTTTGCATCTCTAATCATATTTACTGACGTTTCTGTACTTATATGGCATATGTGTGTATGTAAATGATTTGTTTCTGCAACTACTATATCTCTTGATGCCATTATTTCTTCTGCTTCTGGAAGTACTCCTTGAACTCCTAATTCGTCTGCAAGTTTTCCTGCATTTATTGCACCACTTGATACTGATTTTTCTTCGCAATGTTCCGATACGAAGCTTCCTATTTTATTTGTTTCTATCATTGCTTCTCTTATCATTCTTGCATTTTCAACTGGCATTCCATCATCTGAAAAAGCTATTGCTCCAGCTTCTTTTAGCTCTTTAAAATTAACTAATTCTTCTCCCTTTTCTCCTTTTGTTACGCTTGCAAATGGTAATATATTACACAAATTTACTTGTTTTCCCTTTTCTATTATATATTGTAAAACTTCTACATTATCTGGTGTTGGCTTTGTATTAGGCATTGGACATATTGTCGTAAATCCGCCCTTTACTGCACTTTTTGCTCCTGTTTCAATTGTTTCTTTATATTCAAATCCAGGTTCTCTTAAGTGACAATGCATGTCTATCATTCCTGGCATTATATAAAGCCCTTCACAATTAATTTCTCTATCTACCGTTTCTGATAGATTTTTCCCAATTTTAGATATTTTTCCATCTTTAATTATTATGTCTAATTTTTCATTAGTTTTACTTGCGTAGTCTAAAACAGTTCCATTTTTTAGTAATATACTTTCCATTTTTACCTCCACACATTTTTTGTTTAATAATATCACGATATATTAGATTTTTCAAGTAGCAGTTTTATTACTAAAAAATTTTTTTATTTGAATAGCAGAAATGATTTATTTTAAGAATCTGCGTAAGCGATCAACCGGAGCAAAGCGAAGGGCGAATGGAGCAATTTACATATATTTTTAATTTTGGAAATTGCGACGACAAAGATTCTTAAAATAAAT
>CANQXL010000090.1 GCA_947627705.1 uncultured Clostridia bacterium | reverse complement strand
GGTTATCATTTAATATATTTTTAAGTGTTTTTACTGACCTATCATATGATCCATTATATGCTGGATAATCATGATATGTTTTGTCATGAACAACGGTTTTACCATATTGTTTTAAACATTCTTCTAACTCGTCTCCGAACTCTAGCAACCGTATAGTTTAAATCAGTTGTTCTATATACTCCTGTCATTTGATATGGATACTTTTCACTTGATGTATAACTTTCACAAGTATGCGTGTGATATATTACAACCTTTTCTTTATTTTTTATTTCATAATTTGAATTTTCTAATAAATCTCTTACATCATATTTGGACTGGTTTTTTATCTTGATTCCATTATTTTCGTATGTAAATGATGCTTCAATGTTATTTTCTGATATTACTTTGGTTTCTACATTTTCTCTTCCTATTATGGTCTTGTCTTTAACTTCTTCTTTTGAATTTTCTGTGTTTTCTTCATTTGAATTGCCATTTTCGTCAATTGTAGAAATTTCTTTGTTTTCTCCTTCTTTTACATTATTGAACATTGCAAGCTCCATATCAAGTATATGATAATTATTACTCTTTTTATTTTCTTTTACTTCTTTATTATTCATGAGTGGTATTTCGTTATCTAGGCAATATAAAAAAGAAGAATTTGATAGTCTGTCTAAAATATTTTTAGGGTTTAATTCTTCTTTTTCTTTTATAATTAAAATTCCACTAATTAATAATATAACTAGCAAAATAAATATACAACCATATTTTATTAAGTCTCTTAAGTTTATTACCGCTATATTCATATTTTCTCCTTGGAAATTTATTTAGAAATATACTAAATTATATTCACCAAGTCCTATTTTATGAATTATTTATGTTCTGTAACTCAATTAAACAATTCTGTTTACATATTATATATTGGCTTTTCTTCTTCTATAATTCCTGCATCTCCGATGACCTGGATATATTAATGTATCGCTAGGTAAAACAAGTAATTTAGTCTTTATTGATTTTAATATATCCCTTTCACTACCAGTTGGAAGATCTGATCTACCGTATGTTCCTTTAAACAAGGTATCTCCAGTAAATAATAGTTTATGTTCTTCTGAATATAAAGAACTGCCGCCGAATTGTATGTCCTGGTGTATGAAGTACTTTAAACTCTATATCTCCAACATGTAATTTGTCTCCTTCATCAACTCTTGAATCTGCTGGTATATTTACATTATTTGTTCCAATAACTTGACTTAAATTAATATTTGGATTTTGCAAATTGTCATATTCATCTCTATGAATAAGTATCTTACCACCTGTATACTTTTTTATTTCTTCAAGAGCTGCTGTGTGATCAGCATGGCAATGTGTTAGATAAATATATTTTACTTTTGTGTCTAAAATATTAAGTGTATCAATTATTTGATTTGCATCACCTGCTGGATCTATTATCATTGACTCTTTCTTATTTTCGTCAGTAATTATATAGCAATTTGTCATATTTCCAATCATTGTTTCTATTTTTAATCTTTTTAAAATCATTTGTATTACTTCCTTTATTTCTTTCTTTTTACTTCATATACACTATCGATTTTTCTAAGTGCTTTGAGTACTTTGTTTAATTTGTCTAGATTCTCTACTTCAACTGTCATTTGAGTTGTAACAATCTTTTCTTTACTTACTTTTGAATTTATAAGTAACATTGAAGCTTTTAGATTATTCATTTCTTTTGCAATGTCTGCAACTAATCCATCTCTATCATTTGAATGTAATTCTATTTCTACTTTGTATGATGCCTTTTCAGTATCACACCATTCTACATCTATAATTCTTGCTTCTTCTTGGAATAAATCTTTTATATTTATGCAATCTTTTCTGTGTATTGATACTCCCCTTCCTTTTGTTATATAACCTATTATTTCGTCTCCTGGGAGTGGATTACAACATTTAGAAAATTTAACTAAGCAGTTGTCTATTCCTTTTACAATTACACCAGATTTAGCATTTTTATTTGGAACTTTCTTTTTATTTACAAGTTCTTCTATTTTTTCTTCAATGTTCTCTTCTTCATGTTCTTTTCTGTATTCATACAATAATCTTGAAATGATTTTTCCTGCTGAAATTGCTCCAAATCCAACTGCTGCATACATATCACTTATGTTATTGTAGTTATATCTTTTCATAACTTCGTCTAAATACTCTTGCTTATATAAATCTTCTTCATGCATTCCAATTCTTTTGATTTCTCTTTCAAGTGCTTCTTTTCCTCTTTCAATATTTTCTTCTCTATCTTCTTTTTTAAACCATTGTAATATTTTGTTTTTAGCACTTGAACTTTTAACAAATTTTAGCCAATCTCTACTTGGGCCTTTTGGAGTATCTGTAGTTATTATTTCTACTATATCTCCATTATTTAGTTTTGTTATAATTGGCATCATTTTTCCGTTTATTTTAGCTCCTGTCATTCTGTGGCCTACTTCTGTGTGTACATTATATGCAAAATCAATAGGTGTTGCACCTTTTGGCAAAACTTTTATATCACCATTTCTTGTAAATACGTATACTTCGTCTTCGAATAATTCTGTTTTTAATGCGTTCAAAAACTCCTGTGGTTCTTGCATTTCTTGTTGCCATTCGAGTGTTTCTCTAAGCCAAGAAAGTTTATCGTCTTCTACCTTAACTGTGGTTTTCTTTGTTTTATTTGCCTCTTTATATGCCCAGTGAGCAGCGATACCATATTCAGCTATTCTGTGCATATCCCATGTACGTAGTTGTACTTCAAATGGTGTCCCTTTTGGTCCAATAAGAGTTGTATGTAAAGACTGATACATATTGGCTTTTGGAAGTGCAATATAATCTTTAAATCTTCCAGGCATTGGATTATATAATTCATGCACAACTCCTAAAGCCGCATAACAATCTTTAACCGAATTTACAATTATACGCAAAGCAAGCAAATCGTAAACTTGGTCAAGCCCAATATTATCTCTTTGCATTTTTCTGTATATACTATAGATATGCTTTGCTCTTCCTGTAATCTGTGCATCAATTCTTTGAAGCTTCAATTCTACATTTATTTGTTTTTTTATATTTTCTATAAAGGCAAGTCTCTCTTCTCTTTTTTCATCCAGTCCTTCTACTATCTCTCTATATTCATCTGGTTCTAGATATTTGAATGCTAAATCTTCTAATTCCCATTTTATAGAATATATACCTAATCTATTTGCAAGTGGTGCAAATAAATCCATCGTCTCTTGAGCATTTGCTATTTGTCTATCTCTTTTTAAATATTTCAAAGTTCTCATATTGTGAAGTCTATCAGCTAATTTTATTAAGATAACTCTTATATCTCTACCCATTGCCAAAAACATTTTTCTATAATTTTCAATTTGTTCTTCTTCTCTCGTAATATATTGAAGTTTTCCAAGTTTTGTAACTCCATCAACCATCATAGAAATTTCTTCGCCAAACTCATTTTCTAGTTGTTCCTTAGTAACAGCCGTATCTTCAACAACATCATGCAAAAGTGCTGCACATATTGTTGCTTCATCCATGTTTATCTCTGACAAAATATATGCAACATTCAATGGGTGAATTATATACTCTTCTCCAGATAATCGCTTTTGGTCT
>CANQXL010000089.1 GCA_947627705.1 uncultured Clostridia bacterium | reverse complement strand
CTAATGAAAAAGTATCCAACTACAGAAATAAGTGCAAGTGGATTGAGTGTAGGACTTCCAGAAGGTCAAATGGGAAATTCTGAAGTAGGACATACAAATATTGGAGCTGGAAGAATAGTATATCAAGAATTGACAAGAATAACAAAATCTATAGAAGATGGAGATTTTTTTACAAACCCAGAACTTATAGGTGCTATTGAGAACTGTAAAAAACATAATTCAAAATTACACATAATGGGATTATTGTCTGACGGTGGTGTTCATAGCCATATTAGACATTTATTTGGTTTGTTAGAAATTGCCAAAAGACGTGATTTTGAAGATGTATATGTTCATTGCTTTTTAGATGGAAGAGATACTCCACCAGCATCTTCAGAAAGCTATATAGTAAGCTTAGAAGAGAAAATGAAAGAAAAAGGTGTTGGAAAAATTGCAACTATATCTGGAAGATTTTACAGTATGGATAGAGATAAAAGATGGCAAAGAACTCAAAAAACATATGATGCTTTGGTATATGGAAAAGGAAATAAAGCAAGAAATGCAATACCTGCATTAGAGCAAAGTTATCAAAAAGAAGTGTTTGATGAATTTGTAGAGCCAATTGTTATGTGTAATGATGACAATCCAATTGCTACAATTGAAGAAAACGATTCTGTAATATTTTTTAATTTCAGACCAGATAGGGCAAGACAAATAACAAGAAGTTTAGTTGATAAGGAATTTAAAGAATTTGAGACAAAAGATTTAGATTTATATTTTGTATGCTTTACACAATATGATGAAACAATGCCAAATGTAAAAATCGCATTTAAACCAACAAGACTAAATAATACATTTGGTGAATATATTAGTAAAAAGGGTCTAAAACAATTAAGAATAGCAGAAACAGAAAAATATGCACATGTTACGTTTTTCTTTAATGGTGGAGAAGAAAAAGTTTTTGAAGGAGAAGATAGAATATTGGTTCCTTCTCCAAAGGTTGCAACATATGACTTAAAACCAGAAATGAGTGCATATGAAGTTACAGACAAATTAATTGCAGCAATAGAAGAAGATAAATATGATAGCATAATATTAAACTTTGCAAATCCAGATATGGTTGGTCATACAGGAATATTAGAAGCAGCAATAAAAGCAATAGAAGCAATAGACGAATGTATCGGAAAGATATTAGAAGTTATAAAAAAGAAAAATGCAGTACTTCTTATTACTGCTGACCATGGAAATTCTGAACAAATGATAGATTATAAAACAGGTGAGCCACATACAGCACACACAACTAATCCAGTACCATTAATACTTGTTCGGAATGGAGGATGTTAAATTAAAAGAGCGGAAAACTTGCCGATCTTGCACCAACGATGCTTGATATTATGGGAATTGAAAAACCGGAAGAGATGACAGGTGAAAGCTTACTTGTAAGATAAATTAAGATAAATGAAGATATCAAAAAGATAATAATTCATTTAGAGAAAGATGGGAGAGAATAGAACGTGGTATATCCACAGGAGATAAAAAAAGCTCATGAAGAAATTCAAAAAAAGCTCTTTTTAATGCTACCAGAAAAGTGGGATAGTCTATATCTATATGCATCTGTAATAGATCATATGAATAAACTACAAACAGGAGAAATGTTTTTTTACTATTATCCAAAGGGAGTATTAAAAAAAAGGCCGATAAATGTATACGAAGTCCCAAGTAAATTTAATCTTGATGAAAATCAATATTATAAACTTGCGGACGACTTGTATAGTAGTGTAAAAGAATTAAGAGAAATATGCATAAATAATCACGAAAAGCCATGGAGTAGTGTAACAATAGCTATTGAAGGAATAAAATATAGGGCAATATATGAATATGATGATTTAATTTCAAAAGAATTTGATAGCAATGAAAGAAGAGTTATATGGACTTACAAATATTTACATACTCCATATGAAAGCCTTAACAAAAAAGAAAGAAATGCAGTAGATAGATACCAAAGAATGGTAAAACCAAGAGCTACTGAATATGAGCAACCAATTTATGAAAAAGAACGTAATAAAAAGTTAGATACAGTAAAATCTTTAGAAAAGAATTTAGAGTTTGTTACAGAAGAAAAGATAGAAGAAATGAAGTATAAAAATACGCATGTACCGAAAAGTCAAATACTGCTAACAAAATAGGCGTTTATTATATAAATAAAAACAAAATAAATTATTAATAATGTGTGTAAGTTAATAATAAACTAACCACAAAAGAAAGGAATGGATATTATGAAAAATTATTTAGAAATTTGTGATGTACAAGCATTAGAAGTGCTTGATTCAAGGGGAAATCCAACAGTACAAGTTACAGTTGAAACATGCGCAGGTGATAAGGGAGTTGCTCTTGTTCCATCTGGAGCTTCAACAGGAAGCTTTGAAGCAGTTGAGTTAAGAGATGGAGATGCATCAAGATATTTTGGCAAAGGAGTTCAAAAAGCAGTAGAAAATGTAAATACAAAGATTGCAGATGCTTTAATCGGAATGAACGTTTATGATCAAATAGGAATTGATAAAATGTTAATAGAACTTGATGGAACAGAAAACAAAGGAAATTTAGGAGCAAATGCAACTTTGGGAGTTTCTCTTGCATGTGCAAAAGCAGCATCAGCATCACTTGAAATGGATTTATATAACTATATAGGTGGAACAAATGCAAAAGTATTACCAGTTCCAATGATGAATATTTTAAATGGTGGAAAACACGCAGATAACACAGTAAATATACAAGAATTTATGATAATGCCAGTAGGAGCTAAAAGCTTCTCAGAATGCATGAGAATAAGTGTAGAAATATATCACACATTGAAGAAGGTATTAAAAGAAAAAGGACTAAGTTCAGGAGTTGGAGACGAAGGAGGCTTTGCACCAAATCTTGAAAGTGATGAAGATGCATTAAAACTTATCGTAGAAGCAATAGAAAAAGCAGGATATAAACCAGGAGAAGATGTTGTACTTGCTCTTGATGTTGCAAGTACAGAAATGTATGACGAAGCAAAGAAAATTGGAAAAGAAGGAATGTATTATTTCTGGAAAACAAACGAATTAAAAACAGTTGACGAAATGATAGCATATCAAGAAGAATTAGTTTCTAAATACCCAATAATTTCAATTGAAGATGGACTTGCAGAAGAAGACTGGGATGGATGGAAGAAATATACTGAAAAGTTAAAAGATAAAATTCAAATAGTTGGTGATGACTTATTTGTAACTAATATTAAAAGATTACAAAAAGGTATTGATTTAGGAGTTACAAATAGTATCTTAATTAAATTGAATCAAATTGGAACACTTACAGAAACATTAGATGCTATTGAACTTGCTAAAAAGAATGGATATACAGCTGTTGTTTCGCACAGAAGCGGAGAGACAGAAGACACAACACTTGCAGATGTTGCAGTTGCTACAAATGCAGGACAAATTAAGACAGGTGCACCTTGCAGAACTGATAGAGTTGCAAAATATAATAGATTGCTTAACATTGAACATGAGTTAGGAGAAATTGCAATATATCCAGGGTTAAAAGGATTGAATAAATAAGCTACTAACAAATTCATAAAAATGTTATATAACATAGCTAGTGTAATTTAATGCACTAGCTATTATATATATTTATCATTAAAAATATTTACTTTTACGATTAAAAATGATAAAATTTAATCGTGAAAGGAAAATAAAAATTAACAAGTTATTTTTAAGTGTAAAAAAGATAAAAATTGTATTGACTTTTGATAGATGTATTGATAAAATATTTTTATCAAATGAAAAATCTTAATAATAAATTG
>CANQXL010000088.1 GCA_947627705.1 uncultured Clostridia bacterium | reverse complement strand
TTATCTTTCTTAATTGAAGAGACAAAAGGAGCATTCCCATTATGGCTTGCGCCAGTACAAGTTAAGATTTTACCAATAACAGATAATCAAATGGAATATTCTATAAATCTTAAGAAACAACTAGAAGAGCAAGGAATAAGAGTAGAAGTAGACGATAGAAATGAAAAAATAGGATACAAAATAAGAGAAGCACAACTACAAAAAGTTCCATACATGCTTGTTATTGGTCAAAAGGAAGAAGAAGAAAATGCTGTCTCAGTACGTTCTAGAAAGCAAGGAGATTTAGGCCAAATAGAATTTAAAAAATTCATGGATAAAATAATTGAAGAAATTAAAAATTTTGTAGTATAAAATACTATATAAAATAAATAAACAAGCAAAAATATCATAATGACAATATTTCTAAAATTTGCTTGAGCAAATAAGGAGGAAAAAATATGATAATAATTGGAGCAGATCACGGAGGATTTAAATTAAAAGAAGAGATAAAAAAATATCTCGATGAAAAGGAAATTGCATATGAAGATAAAGGATGCTATTCAGAAGAAAGTGTTGATTATCCTACTATTGCAAAAGAAGTAGCAAGTGAAGTTTCTAAAAAGAAAGAAAATATAGGAATATTAATATGTAGATCAGGCATAGGAATGACAATATGTGCAAACAAATTTAAGAATGTTAGATGTGCATTATGCTATCAAGAAAATACAGCTAAATTTGCTAGAATGCATAATAATGCAAATATGCTAGCATTAGGAGCAGATTACATTTCTGTAAATGATGCAATATGTATTTTAAGACAATTTTTAGCAACAGAATTTGAAGGTGGAAGACATGAAGCTAGAGTTAATTTAATTAGTGAAATTGAAAAAGAAAATTTTAAATAAAAAAACTGCAAATAATTTCAATTAAAATAAAAATGCAAATAATTTAAATTTAAATAAAAAGAAATTTTTAAATAAAAAGGAAGGAAGTATATTTATGGATAAGAAAATAATATTTAGTGGAATTCAACCAACAGGAAATCTAACTCTTGGAAATTATTTAGGAGCAATAAATAATTGGAAAAAAATGCAAGACGAATATAAATGTAATTATTGTATAGTTGACTTACATGCTTTAACAATAAGACATGATCCAGAAGTTTTAAGAAAAAATATAATAAATCTTTTAGCTTTATATATAGCTGCAGGACTTGATCCAGAAAAGAGCAATATTTTCATACAAAGCCATGTTAAAGCACACTCAGAACTAGCATGGATTCTTAACTGCTATACATATACAGGTGAACTTTCAAGAATGACACAATTTAAGGATAAATCTGCAAAACATGCAGATAATATAAATAGTGGATTATATACATATCCTGTATTAATGGCTGCTGATATACTTCTATATCAAACAGATTTAGTTCCAGTAGGAGAAGATCAAAGACAACATGTAGAGCTTACAAGAGATATAGCAGAGAGATTTAATAATATTTATGGTCAAACATTTAAAATACCAGAAAGCTATATACAAGGAGCTGCAGCTCGTGTTATGGGACTTCAAAATCCAAATAGCAAAATGAGTAAAAGCTCAACAATACCTAATGACTATATTTTATTAAATGACGAACCAGATGTAATTTTAAGCAAATTTAAAAAATCAGTTACAGACTCAGAAAATGTTGTAAGATATGATGTTGAAAATAAAGCAGGAATAAGCAATTTGATTTCAATATACAGTGCAATAACAACTAAATCAAAAGAAGAAATAGAAAAAGAATTCGATGGCAAAGGATATGGAGAATTCAAAGTAGCAGTTGCAGAGTGTGTAATTGACGAATTAAAACCTATACAAGCAAAATATAAAGAGCTACTTAACAATAGAGACTATCTAGAAAGTATATACAAAGATGGAGCAGAAAAGGCAAAAAGAGTTGCTAATAAAACACTTGAAGATGTATATAAAAAGGTAGGTCTAGTTTTATAAATAGAAAGGGAATTAGATGTTTACAGATTATGCAAAAATACTAATTAAATCAGGAAATGGCGGAAATGGTGCAATTACCTTTAGACGCGAAAAATACGTAGCAAGTGGTCGGCCCAGATGGTGGAGATCGGAGGTAATGGTGGTAGCATTTATTTTGTTACTGACCCAGATTCAAACACCCTTATAGATTTTAGGTATAAAAGAAAATTTAAAGCAGAAAATCGGTGAAAACGGAAGCGGAAGCCATAGATATGGAAAGTCTCGGTAAAGATTTATATATAAAAGTGCCAAGAGGTACTGTTATTAAAAATGCCGAAACTCGGGAAAGTACTTGCAGATTTATCTGAGATGAATCAAAAAGAATTAATATTAAAAGGTGGCAAAGGTGGTAAAGGAAATTCACACTTTGCAACTTCTACAAGGCAAGCACCTAGATTTGCAGAAGATCGGTGAAAAGGGAACAGAGATAGAAGTAATACTTGAGCTTAAACTTTTAGCAGATGTTGGATTAGTAGGATTTCCAAATGTTCGGTAAGTCTACATTCCTTTCAGTTGTAACATCAGCAACACCTAAAATAGCTGACTATCATTTCACCACACTAGAACCAAATTTAGGAGTTGTAAAAACAGAATATGGGGATAGTTTTGTAATTGCGGATATCCCTGGAATTATAGAAGGAGCAAGTAATGGAGTAGGACTTCGGACTTCAATTTTTAAGACACATAGAAAGAACAAGACTTTTACTTCATTTTATAGACGTATCAGGAGCAGAAGGAAGAAATCCGGTAGAAGACTTTTATATAATACAAGAAGAATTAAAAAAATATAATGAAAAACTTAGCAAAAGAAAACAAATAATTGTCGCAAATAAGGCAGATATTATTCAAGATATGAAATTATATAATGAACTAGAAAAAATGGCTGAGAAAGAAAATATTCCGTTATTTAAGATATCTGCTGCATCAGGTCAAGGAATAAAAGAACTTATGAATTATGTATCAAAAATTTTAAAGGAACTTCCAAAAGAAGATTTGATAGAAATAGAAGATAGAAAAGTCTATACTCTAGAAAAAGATGAAAGTGATTTTGAAGTAGAAGTTAAAGGAAACGAATACACAGTAAAAGGACCTGCAGTTGAAAATATAATGAGAAGAGTAAACATTCAAGATAGAGAATCAATGAGTTATCTACAAAAACGATTAGAAACAAGTGGAATATATGAAAGGTTAAGAAAGCTTGGAATAAAAGAAGGAGACACAGTAAAAATACTTGATTGGGAATTTGAATGGTATAACTAAATTGTAACTAAAATGAAAGCATAATAAATGTAATATAAAAAGTGCATAAGTAATATTAATGTCAAAATTAATATTTCAAGTGCACTTTTAATTTTAAATCTCTAACTTAATATATTTAATTTAATATATAAATTCCAATATTTAAATAAGTCGCATATACTACCCAAACAATATAAGGAATAAGCAAAAATGCAGATGTTTTTTGTTCTTGATACATTAAGTAAATTAAAAGGCCAACAAGTAATGCAAGGAATATAATCCATATTGCAGCAAATAATCTAAATTTCAATATGAAAAATATAATTGGCCATGCAAGATTTACAAATAGCTGTAAATAATAAACAATAGAAGTTACAGTTTTGTTAGAATCCACATTTTTCTGATATAAAAAGTAAGATATTCCCATCAATATATAGATTATACTCCATGCTATAGGAAAAGCAAGACTTGGTGGAGAAAAAGGTGGTTTATTAAGACTGTTATAATCAATACTTCCAGAAATTATAATTCCAACGATAGAACCTAAAACAATTGGAAGAAATAAATAAAAAATACTTTTAAAAAATTTTTTCATATACAAAATCCTTTCAATCTAGTATATGGCATAATGAGAAAAAATATGCATTTTAGCTTATACATGTGCGAACTTCTTTTTATATAGATAATACTTTTTTAATTAGAATAGGTGAAATATATATATTTTAAAATAGATTGCTTGACATTCTTAATAGATATATGCTAAAATATATTTGTTTAAGGCCCCTTGGTCAAGCGGTTAAGACGCCACCCTCTCAAGGTGGAATCATGGGTTCGA
>CANQXL010000087.1 GCA_947627705.1 uncultured Clostridia bacterium | reverse complement strand
ATCTATTCTTCTAACTACACCTGTTGCTTTCAAAACTATTCCTCCTTTTTATTTACTTTAAATCTATTATTTGTTATATACAAAAAATTATTCATTTAAAGTTATATTTTATAAGAATAGTCTTTAAATTTATTATTTATGCAACTTTAATTCCTGTATTCATTATCTCTCTTACAAAAGGATTCGAAGCATTATCATAATCTTCTTTTGCTATAGGATGTGGTTCAATTCTTGTATCTATTTTCCATGTAAGTCCTATTAATTTTGCTCCATCATCAATAATATCTTTAAAATCACTTGATATTATTGCAATATCTATATCACTATCAGCATTTTCAGTTCCCTTAGCATAAGAACCAAATAATATGATTGCATCTATTTTATAAAATTGACTTATTTTTTCAATATATTTTTTTATGATATCAATTATTTGTTCATTAACATGCTCTTTAGCCATAATCTTACCTCCTCAATATTTTTTACTTGTTTTGATGTATACTCATCAGTACATTTTTGTTTAAAACTTTCTTTATAATCATCATATCTTGCACTTATATTAAATTGAGTTATGATTTGCAATTTTTCTATTTGTTCTTGTGTTAAATCTAAATTGCATTTTTCAGCAAGGGCTAATAAGTTATGTGATTTTATAGCATAAGGATTTTCTTCATTATTTTTTGCATATAATCCTTTTAAAAGTTTTTCAATTACTAGATGTCCCAAAAATAAACTCCATGCATTCTTTTTATTTTTAAACATTACTTGCATTGCATCGTAATCATCATCAGAGCTTTTTATCCAATATTCCATTAATTCTATTTTATCCAATTTTATCACCCTTTCATACAATTTGTTTTTATTTTAGCATATTTTTTTTATAAAATCAATTATTCATTTAAAGTTATAATTTATTTAAAAGTTGTATATACTTCTATTAAAGATTTTTATAATGAAAGGGTTGATTTTGCAATGAATATTAAAAGAATACATGAAATTTTGAAAAATAAGGAAAAATGTGACGTCTTTTATGAAGACAAGCCAGTATGGATACAAGAGATAAAAGATAATATTGCAACAATTGGCTTTGTTGATGGCTCTGGAGATAAAGATGTATATATAGAAGACTTGTACGAAGACAGTTTATATGAAGATTAGTAGATAGTTTTATAAAATAGAACCATGAAAGCAAAAATTCCAGTGAAAAATCACTGGAATTTTGCTATATCTCTTATTAATTATATACTATAATTATATACTATATTTTTTAGATTTTTTGTATGAAATAACTGCTACTGCAATTACTGCTATACCACCAATTACTGCTAAAACAGTTTGTCCTGTTTGTGGTAAATTTCCTTGTATTGTTGTAGGATCTTTTTGTGTTCCTGCTGGTGTTTGTGGTGTTTGTGTTGTTCCAGTTGTTCCGAAATCAGCCCATTTAAAATCTTCTGAGCCATAGAAGAACATATACCACTGTCCATTATCATATACATTAGCTTGTGCTAATGTTACTCCTTCAACTGGATAATATTTACCATTTTCACTATCTGGGCAAACATATAGGTAATAATATGCATCATCTTCCATGCCTTTAAGGTCAATTGCTTTTGAATCTTTGTCTCTATATGTATTATATTCTATAGAATATCCAATATCGTTTGTAGCATTAAGTATTTGATTATATATTCCATTATTAGATTTAGCATATGTCAATAAATCTGAAAAACCAGAAGAATCTTTGTTTTTAATTTTTTGTAAAATAGTAGTATCTGTTATTTTTCCTACTTTTATTTGCATTTTTCTTGAATTATCTTCTGAGTGTGTAAAATTAGTTTCTATTTGGTCCTCATCATAAGTCATATGGGTAGAAAAAAATACATCAGTGTATTTAGGTTCAGCAAACCTTGTTAATTTATCTTTAAATTGATAGGTATTTCCCTCATATGAGCCTTCAGCTCCATTATACTGTCTTTCTACAACTGATACATATAAATCCTGATTTAACTCAACGTAATTAGCAACAAAATCACTATCACTAACTGTAAATATCTTTTTATCTTCTTCATATAATAAAGTAGTTCCATTACCATATCCTAATTTATCTATATCAAATTGTGGTTTAGTATAAGTAGGAGTTATAAATAGATAATAGCTACTTTTTGCATTTGGTGTTACTCCTGATATTTCAATTATTGCACCTGATCTTCCATCTTTTTTTAGCTCAATTTTTGCCTTTGAAAAATCTGTCCATTTTAGTTCTTCTTTTTCTCCGTCACCTTCGTCAGGATCTTTTGTTGTATCTGTTCCAGTTCCTGTTCCTGTGCCAGTGCCTGTTCCAGTTCCTGTACCAGTACCTGGGTTTGTTTCTGTACTTGTTGTTGTTTTTGCAGTAATTTCACTTCCTGTAACTGTTGGATTAGTACCTGTGCAAGTTTTTTCTGCTTCTTCTGCAGCTGTTAATGCTACACTATAACTTGTAATTATAAGTTTTCCACTATCTCCATCTTGAATTGTTATTTCATATGTTATTGTCTTGCCGCTTAAAGTTCCCTTTGATACTGTTTTTTCTGTTCCGCTTTCTCCGAATTTATATTTTATGCTATCAGTATCTGTTTCGTTGCTTTCTGCAAGTTCTGATAAATCTTGTGTATAAGTAACTACGACTGTTACTTTTTGTCCTACACCGTATTCTGCTGTTGCTGGAGTTGTAATTTCAATCTTTTCTAGTTCTATTTCATCTGCCTCTCCTGGCACAGCTCTTACAGCACTTGGCATAACAAGCATTGATAAAATGATTAATAAAACCATTAATTTTCTGAATGTTTTTCTCATAATAAATACTCCTTTGTTTTTTATTTTAATATTATATGAAAATTTTATACCTATATATTTTAAAAGTCAACATTTTTCCACATTATTTGCATTACATTTATATTACAAATATATTACATTTTTGTAACATTCGTACAATGCTTGTCATATATCCTTTTTAAGTTTTCTTTAGTTATTGTTTTGTCAATTCCGTCTCTTGCAACTTCTTCAAACACCTCTGTAATAAAACCTTTTATTTTTTCGTTAGCTTGTATTCTATCTTTTTCTTTACTTGTCCAATATTCAAGTTCAAATTCTTTTTTCCAATTTTTTCCCTGATAAACTATGCCGTGCTGCAAGTTTATCACATATCATTTCTTCAGCATATTTAAACGGCATAATAGGTTGCTCTTTTAAAGATGCATCGTACCAATACTCTAAATGATGTTTATTTCTTCCCTTATGATGTAGCCATGCTAAAGAATAACCCTTTTCTTCTTTCGCCTTTTGAATTGGGCTTCTCTTTCCACCTTGGTAATATTTCACGGATTCACAAAATTCTTCTATTGAATATTTTGATAAATCATGTAACATTCCACGAATAGGTATTCCTGCTTTTATAGAAAGTTTAAAAACTACCCATTTATGCTTAGTTATTGTTTTTAGATGTCCAAAAAGATTTTTTAAATTCATTTAAATCACCTTTCAATATTTTATTTTTCCAATTAACTCTGTCCATGCCTTTTCTCTATGAGTATGTCCCATTTCTTCCTGTGTCAAATCATTCATTACTCTATTATATCCATCTGGCATAAACACAGGGCAAAATGTAAGCTTTCCCATTGTTCCGCATTTTTCTGCAATTCTTCCATTTGTTACACCTTTGCAAACAATCTCTTCTCCATTTTCTAAAATTGCTGTCAATACACATACAAAGCTTGCTTTTCTCTTGTCTCCTTTTAAATCTTTCATTTCACCTAATAATTTTTCTAGCACAACTTCTTGTGGTGCATGATCTCCTGCATATCTTGCCGAATGTACTCCTGGTCTTCCACCTAAAGCATCTACAACAAGGCCTGCATCATCAGCAACAATTATTTTATTTATATTCTTTTCTTTGCAAAATTCTTTTACAGCCTTTGCCTTTATTAATGAATTTTCTTCAAACGTAGTTCCGATTTTCTTCTATTTCTCCTTCAAATCCAATATCTGTCAGCGTAATTAACTTTATATCATAATTATTATATGTTAAAAATTCTTGTACTTCATTTCTCTTATTTTTATTAGATGTAGCATATATTATTTCCATGATTTTCTTATTCCTTTCTCATTTTTGTTTTTAAAAAAATTTTTTCGACATTTTCTTTAATTCTACAAGCCAAATTTTAACATATATTCTATGTTTTTTCAAGATGCGAAATTTATAATGTTACTGTATAATACTTTTTTAATTAGAATAGCGGAAATGATTTATTTTAAGAATCTGCGTAAGCGATTAACCGGAGCGAAGCGAAGGGCGAAGTGGAGCAG
>CANQXL010000086.1 GCA_947627705.1 uncultured Clostridia bacterium | reverse complement strand
AATATATATAATAAAAAGAAAAGGCACTAACCTAAATTAGTGCCAGCGTGAAAACGAAGTTTTCACTTTTCTTGTTTCAAAATTTTGCCACGAAAACGTAATCAAAATGTAAACAAACTGTAATATAAAATTCGACTAAATGTGATATAATAATTTTGTTAGCAAAAGAAAAGGAGGATAAAAAAAGATATGTCTGAAGAAAAAAACAAAACAATAACAGCATCAGAGCTAAAAGCATACCTTGACTCCTTAGAACAAGAAAAAGAACAAGAAAAAATAAACAGAATACAAGAATATACAAAAGCAAATAAAGAAATAAAAGAAAAAGCAAAAGAAAAAGAAATATTAAAAATCGAAAAAGCACTAGATAAAGAATATAACACAAAAGAATTAGCACAAAAAGAGATACTTAAATTATTAGAAAATCTAAAACAAATTCCTGAAGATTTAGCTAGACTAAAAATCATGGAATATATGATATATAGGGTAGATTTAAGAAGAGCAGAAAAGAAAATTAACAAAGTAGCAAAAGAAATAAAAAAAATCCAAGAAGAAACAATCAAAGACATAGAAGAAAAACTTGATGAGTTCCCTTATTTAGACGATGTAAATGAAATAGATTATAGTGAGTATGAAATAGGGGAAGATGCTTTAGCTAAAACAAAAGAACAATATAAATTAGAATTTACAGAAGAAGAAAGAAATGAATTAATCAAAAGAGAACTAGAAATAGCGGAAAAAGTTAAGTATTTTAACTCAATCCCTATTCCACACGAAATACTAAAGAATTCAGACAGAGATATTCAGTCAAAAATGCAAAAATTTAATAGAGTTAGACAAAAAAAGATTAGGATACTTTCAAGTATCGAGCAGGACTACAAAAAATTAATGGATCCAAGAGAAATAAACTCTATGATAGATGATGCAATAGCCAGTTTAGATCTTGTTAAAGAAATCCTAACAGAATCTGAATATAACTCTGTAAAGAAATTGCTAATCAAAAGAAGAAAAAAGATATTTAGAAGTACAAATGAAATTAGAAGTATTATAGCTTCAAAAGAAAAAAGAACAGGAATATTAAATTTTAATATTCAGGAAGCAAGATACAAAAGAATGGAATTTTTAGGAAACGAAATACAAGAAGCTACTACTCTGATAGACCAAAATCCAATAACTTCTTCAGAGGAACAGCTTGAGAAACTAAAGATTGCATACGAAAGAGAAAAACAATACGCATCTGTAATAGAAAAATTAAATGACAAAGAATCAGAAAATTATGATGCAGAACTAGAAACATACAAAAGTCAAATTAAAGAAATAAAAACAAAAGTAAATAAATCTAAGAAAATAATTGCAGAGCAACAAGAAAGAATAAATAAAGCAAAAAAAGAACTATTAATATTATGGAAAATGGAAATTGATGCAACTATTTCAAGGAAAAAGGAAACATTGGAATTACCAGAAGGAACTTTTGGGGAAGAAACAGAAGAAAGAGAAAATATACCTACGAAAAATATATTTACAAAACTAAAGAAAATATCAAGCGGAAAACACGCGTGTACTTAATGCAAAAGAATAAAACACCTCTTTACACATATAATTGTTAAAGAGGTGTTTTTATGCGAAAATGTAAATCTATAATAAAATACATTTTATTTATAATTATTATATGTATTTCAAGTACTAGCATAGCAGATGATAAAGAAGAAGAAATAGTAAGTTATGAAATAAATGAAGTATATAAAGCAGTAGTAGCAGAAAATGAAAAAACACCAATTATTAATTCAAGACATGCAGTTGTGTATGATAGAACAAGCGGAGAAGTTTTGTATGGGAAAAAAGAGAATGTAAGAAGCAAAATGGCTTCTACTACAAAAATAATGACAGCACTGGTAACGATTGAAAACACTGATAATTTAAAAGAAAAAGTTAAAATATCTTCAAAAGCAGCTGGAACAGGCGGATCAAGATTAGGACTACATACGAATGACGAAATTACTGTTGAACATCTTTTATATGGACTACTTTTATGCTCTCGGAAACGATAGCGCAGTTGCCCTTGCAGAATATGTATCAGGTAGTGTAGAAGAATTTGCAAAACTTATGAATGAAAAAGCAAAATACTTACAACTAAAAGATACGCATTTTGTGACACCACATGGATTAGACGAAGAAGAACATTATACAACAGCATATGAACTTGCTAAAATCACTGATTACGCTTTAAAAAATGAAGAATTTGCAAAAATAGTTAAAACACAAAATTATACTGTAAATATAAATAATAATTCAAAAAACATACAAAATACAAACGAATTATTAGGATATTTAAATGGAGTATATGGAGTAAAAACAGGTTTTACAAATGGAGCAAATAGATGCCTAGTTACAGCAGTTAAAAGAGATAATATGGATATAATATCTGTAATACTTGGGGCAGATACAAAAAAGGATAGAACACAAGACAGTATAAAAATAATAGAATATGCATTTTCGAAATATCAAATGATAGACCTAAACTATATGATATGCGACGAATTTGATATGGCAGTAGAAAGTGCTAAGTTTAATATAATAAAAGGAGTAAGTAATGAACTTTTATTAGATTTAGAGCAAAACAATATAAGCCTTTATCCTATCGACAAAGAAAGAATAAAGAACATATACATAAATATACAATTAGAAGAAACAATTGAAGCACCTGTTTATAAGGGACAAAAAGTCCGGACAAATGACAGTAAACATAGGAAAAAAAGAAATATATAATCTTAACATATATGCAGATAACGAAATTAGAAAAAGAGAGATAGTAGATTATCTAAAAATATTTCTTCATTTAATCACACAATTTTGAAACTGGCATATTGCTGTCGTAATTTTGAACAATATTTTTATATCTTTCATATACAGAAGCATAACTTGGAAGATATTTTTTAATGTCAGGATTACTAAAAGGTATAACTTTAAAATCTCTCCAAGTAGATTTGTTATAATAAGTGAAAATTAATTCATTGTTAATATTATCAATAGAAATATCTACATCTTTGCCTTTTTCAGTTTTAGTAATGTTAAGAGAACTCATAAGTCCTACCATTTTATTGTAATTATCATCTTGATATTGTGCAGAAATAAAATTTCCTAAAGAATAAAATACAATAGTATCGTCAATCCATTTAACTGGTTGAATAACATGCGGATGTGTTCCTATTATTATATCTACACCTTGATCTGCTAAAAATTGAGCTTCATCTTCTTGATAAGCAGTTGGCACATGAGTATATTCTACCCCCCAATGCATTGCTACAATTAATACATCAACTTTGTCTCTTACATTTTCAATATCCTTTTTTACAGTTTCTTTATATTCTTGATATTTTGTATCTCTTGCAGGGTCATTGATGCTTAAATCAGTTGGCCATACATTTACAAGATAATCTTTTCCACTTGGCACAGGTATTCCATTTGTTCCATACGTATAATTAAGCATTGTATAAGTAATACCATTTTTTTCTTTGATTATAGATTTATTTCTATTTTCTTCTGAATCGTAACTTCCGTACAGCAAAAATGTTTTCTTTGCTATCCCAATATTTTCTAGAATTTAAAACAGCTTTAGAACCACTATCCATTGTATGATTTGTTGCTAAGCTAACTAAATTAAATCCAGCATCTATCATACCATCTCCAGCTTCATATGGAGAATTAAATGCAGGATAATCAGACACACCAAGCTCAGCACCACCTAAAATAGTTTCTTGATTATAATAAGCTAAATCATATCCATTAACTTTTTCTTTGATATATGTAAGCATTGGCTTAAAATCATATCCGTTATTATTTGCAAGTCTTGCAGCATCTTTATATACACTACTATGGATTAAATAATCACCGCACATGATAAGAGAAATGCTAGTTTTCTTTTCTTCTTCAATATTTTCTTCAACTTTATCATTATTTAATGGGGAATCTTCCTTGTCATTTTTTGAGACTTTAATCATAGAAGCTATGACGGATATACCAGTAATTATTATTATAATTACTAAAAGAAGGAAAATAATAACCGATTTTTTAGTTCTTTTCTTAGTTCTTTTTCTTGCCATAATTTTAATTTGTATAATTTACTTAAAAATAAAATAAATTATAACTCTCCTTTAAAAATATTATATATATTAAGATGTATGTTACAATCATTGTATATATTATATAGGAAAAGAGTTAAAAAAGCAAATTATTTAAGATAAAAAGTCAATATGATTTAAATGTAATTAATATGATTTTTTAATATAAATTTAATGTAACTGGGATTGCGTTTATAAATTTTAAAAATAAAATTACTTGAAAAATATTGACTATATATCGATATTTTGATAAAATATGTATATAATATTTATGGAGGTGTTTAGTATGCCAATTATTAGACCAAGTTCTGATTTGAG
>CANQXL010000085.1 GCA_947627705.1 uncultured Clostridia bacterium | reverse complement strand
AAACAAAAACACAGGAATATATAATATGTAACAACAACATAAAAGAGAATAACTCTCAATCTTTAAACCACGACCTCTATTATAGTTCCAGGAACAAATAGCAAACTAAGCATATTTGCTGGGAATAATGATATAGTAATTCCATGGAAAAATATTCGCTGCATACGGAGACGATTTGATCCTTGTAGAAATATAAAAAAACTAATTTATTTCACAATATAGACACAAACGGGGAATATAATGTATAATAATAGAGAATAAGTAAAGGGTTTATAGGAGTCCTTAAAAACCTAAATATAAGTATACAGGGAATGATATAAAATGAGTACAACCATCTTAGTCGTTGATGACGAACAAAGAATGAGAACATTACTTAAAGACTTTTTAGTAAAAAAAGATTATCAAGTAATAGAAGCAAAAGATCGGAGAAGAAGCACTTGAAATATTCAATGAAAAAATGGAACAGATAAATTTAATACTATTAGATGTAATGATGCCAAAACTAGATGGATGGTCAGTATTAAGACAAATAAGGCAAACATCAAAAGTGCCAATAATAATGTTAACAGCAAGGGGAGAAGAACAGGACGAGCTATTTGGCTTTGAACTTGGAGTTGACGAATATATATCTAAACCATTTAGCCCAAAGATACTTGTAGCAAGGGTAGAAGCTATTTTAAAAAGGACAAACCCAAAAGAAAATAAAGAAATAGATTATGGTGGAATAGAAATAGACGAAAGTGGGAGAACGGTTAAAGTAGATGGAAAACCTGTAGAAATGAGCCTTAGGGAGTATGAGCTATTAAAATATCTTGTAGATAATATAAATATAGCACTTTCAAGGGATAAAATATTAAACAATGTATGGAATTACGATTACTATGGAGATTCAAGAACCATAGATAGCCACATTAAGAAGATAAGACATAAACTTGGTAAAAAAGGTAAATATATAAAAACTATGAGAGGAATAGGTTATAAATTTGAAATCAAATAAATTAGTAAAAAATATAAAAAGTAAATTTCAAAGTATAAAAGTAAAACTTTTTGTAACGCTAGCTGCAACAGTCATAATTATAATAGGTTCTCTATTAATAGTAAACACTGTTGTACTAGAAACGTATTATATATATTCAAAACAAACAATGCTACTTGGTGCATATAATGCTATTAATAATTACTACAATGAAGAAAATATAAATACCAATATTGAAATAGAACTTGAAAAGCTTTCTCAAAGAAATGATTTTGATATATTAATAAAAACAAATAACAGTTTATACGCATCAAGCAGGGATTTCTTATCTTCACTTGTAGATGCAAAAAGAAATGAAAATAAAGGTGTAAACGAAAATCTTTTATATAGTAGTGATAATGTCGAAATAAAAAAGACAATAGATAGCCAAACAGAACTTTCTTATATACTTCTTTCTGCTAAATTAGATAATGGATATAGCTTGTATATTAGAGCAGCAGTTGCATCTATTCAAGAAAGTGCAAAGATTGCAAATAGATGTCTAATGATAATTGGAGTATTTGCAATAATGTTAAGTGGTATAATTGTACTTGTAATATCGAAAAGATTCACATCACCAATAGAAGAATTAAATAAAATTACCAAAAAAATATCTGAATTAGATTTTAGCCATAAATACAGAATAAATGATTCAGAAGACGAAATAAACAATTTGCGGTAAAAATATAAATGCCATGTCTGAGACGCTTGAAAAGACAATAAAACAACTTAGAAATTCTAATGTAGAACTAGAAAAAGACATAGAAGAAAAGTCAAAAACAGACGAAATGAGAAAGCAATTTATATCAGACGTATCGCATGAATTAAAAACTCCAATTGCACTTATACAAGGATATGCAGAAGGATTAGTAGAAAATGTTACAGAAGACGAAGAAAGTAGAAAATTTTATGCAGAAGTTATATTAGACGAATCAAATAAAATGGATATATTGGTAAAAAAATTACTTGAACTTATGAAACTTGAATATGGAAATAGAAACTTTACATTGACAAAATTCAATATTTCAGAATTAATAAATGAAGTAATTAGAAAATCAACAAAAGTAATTGAAGAAAGTGCCATAACAATTAATTTTGAAAATAAACCAGTAAATGTAATTGCAGACGAATTTTACATGGAGCAAGTTTTTAGTAATTACTTTACAAATGCTATAAAAAATGTTTCAGAAGTTGATGGAAAAAAGGAAATAAATATAACATATGAAATGAGAGAAGACAAATTAAGAGTTAAAGTATTTAATACTGGAGAAAATATAGCAAGTGAAGATTTAAACAGAATTTGGAATAGATTTTATAAAGTTGATACTTCAAGAAATAGAGAAAATGGCGGAACAGGAATAGGACTATCGTTAGTTAAAGCAATTATGGTAAATGCAAATAATAAATATGGTGTAGAAAACAAAATAGATGGAGTAGAATTCTACTTTGAATTAGATACGGGGGAAAAATAATGCCAAAGAAATTACTAATAACAGAAAAACCATCTGTTGCAAGAGAATTTGCAAAGGTTCTAAAAATAAACGGAGCAAATAAAAACGGATATCTAGAATCAGAAGAATGGGTAATAACATGGTGCGTAGGCCATTTGATTACAATGTCATATCCAGAAAAATATGATGAAAAATTAAAATTTTGGAGATTAGATACACTTCCATTTCTTCCTACGGAATATAAATATGAAGTTATACCAAGTGTAGAAAAACAATTTAATATTATAAAAAGTTTACTGCTTAGAGAAGACATAGACACAATATATGTTTCTACAGACTCAGGACGTGAAGGAGAATATATTTATAGACTTGTAGAGCAAGAGACAGGGGTAAAAAATAAAACTAGAAAAAGAGTATGGATAGATTCTCAAACAGAAGAAGAAATAAAAAGGGGAATTGAAGAAGCAAAAGACTTGTCAGAATATGATAGCCTTTCAGATTCAGCATATTTAAGAGCAAAAGAGGATTATTTGATTGGAATTAACTTCTCAAGACTATTATCAATAATTTATGGTAAAAGAGCTGCAAAACAAATAAATGAAGAAAAAATTTCAATATCAGTAGGTAGAGTTATGACATGTGTACTAGGAATGGTAGTTGAAAGAGAAAGAGAAATAAGAAATTTTGTTAAAACGCCGTATTACAAGGTAATAGGTGAATTTGGAAAAGATAATAAGGAAAATACTTTTAAGGCAGAATGGAAGGTTACAGAAAAATCAAAATTATATAATTCACCTATTTTATATAACGAAAGTGGATTCAAAAAAGAAGATGATGCAAGGAAATTTATAGCTTCACTTGCGAAAAAAGAAGCAAAAATTCTTGAAATAAAAAAGACAAAAACAAAAGAAAATGCGCCACTTTTATTTAATTTAGCAGAAATACAAAATGAATGTACAAAGAGATTTAAAATAAAACCAGACGAAACTCTAGCTGTTATTCAAGAATTATACGAAAAAAAACTTGTTACATATCCTAGAACAGATGCAAGAGTGCTATCAACTGCAGTATGCAAAGTAATAAACAAAAACCTAAACGGAATAGCAAAAGGATTTAAAGACCAAGAGATAAGTGGATATATAAAGAAAATGATAGACGAAAAATATTCAACAAATCTTTTAAAAACAAAATATGTAAATGACAGTAAAATAACGGATCACTATGCTATAATTCCAACAGGAGAGGGATTTGAAAATTATGACAAATTGCAAGAATTGCAAAAGCAAATATATAAATTAATTGTAAAAAGATTTCTTGCAATATTCTACCCACCTGCAGAATATAGCAAAATATCAGTAACAATAGGAATAGAAAATGAAGAATTTAATGTAAGCCGGAAAAATATGCACAAAACAGGGATATTTAGAAATTGCAAAACCAAAACAAGATACAAAAAAGGAGAAGCAAAAAGAAAATATAATACAGGAAAATGGTGAAAATTCAAATAAAGAAGATACAAAAGAAAATATAAATAATGTAAATAAAGAAGAAAATAGAGAAGAGAGTGGAAATCTAGAAATATTAACATCATTAAAAAAAGGACAAAGTATAGAAGTACAAAACTTTGAAATAAAGACATCTGAAACATCTCCACAATCAAGATATAATTCAGGAACGATAATACTTGCAATGGAAAATGCAGGAAAACTAATAGAAGACGAAGAATTAAGAGAGCAAATAAAAGGAGCAGGAATTGGAACAAGTGCAACAAGAGCAGAGATAATAAAAAAACTTGAAAAAATAAATTATATCGCAATAAATAATAAAACTCAAATAATAACTCCTACAGAAAAAGGAGAGCTTATTTATGATGTCGTAAAAAGATCAATGCCAGATATGCTTAATCCAAAGCTTACTGCAAGTTGGGAAAAGGGCTTAGATATGGTGGCAAAAAAGGAAATTAAAGCAGACGAATTTATGACAA
>CANQXL010000084.1 GCA_947627705.1 uncultured Clostridia bacterium | reverse complement strand
ACATAATCATTTGTTGGTACCATTACTTCGTTTTCTTCCATAACGCATTGCTCCTTTTCTTATTTTTTTAGTTTTTTGATTTCTTTTGGGGAGACTTCCCATTAATTTTTTACATTTAATTTTTTATATATCGATACTAAAAGTTCAAAAGTTTAAAAATTTACGTAATTTTAACTTGTTTTAAGTTGTAATTCAATAACTTAATTTATCTTGTCTTAAAATAGAAGTAACACTTCAATCACTTAAAAAATCAAAAATTATTTATACAATAGAAAGGAATGATTTATATGTATAATAGACTTAGAGAATTAAGAGAAGATAAAGATATGACACAAGTACAAGTTGCAAAATATCTTAATATGTCGCAAACAGGTTATTGTCAATATGAAATCGGAAAAAATGATATTCCAACAGTTATACTTATTAAGCTATCTATGCTTTATAATGTATCTGTAGATTATATTTTAAATATAACTAATGAAATGACTCCATATAAACGCGCATAATAATAGAGAATGAACTTTTTGACCTAAAACCAAAGTTTCAGACTCTAAAGGTTCATTCTACTATATCTACCATATTGCTACTTTCCATTCCTTCTAAATTATAGTATGTATTAGGAATTAATCCAACTACAATATTTTCAAGCAAAAGTACTTCATTTGTTATCTTTTTATCTACAACATTATACGGAGTAAGAACAGATACCGTACATGTAACTTCTAAATAAATTTTGTGTATTGTTTGGTTAATCCCTGTACTTTGAAATTCAGATCTTATCTTTGTTTCAACAATTCCAGAACTTGCAAACTTTATTGGTATACTAGGGCCTAATCCAGATAATATTCTTACTCCTGTAAAACTTCCGAAGTTTAACACTACTTATGCTATCTTTATCCTGCTCTAGATTTTCTTGTATTTTTACTGCTATATCAGATGTTATGCTATTTATCGTGACAATATTAGATTGTAACATTGTAATATTACCGCTATTGTCCCTGTGTATATTTATTAAATCTTCATATGTATAATTTGCCATTACTTCAGTAGCCTTTTTATTTGAAACCATCGTTGCTTTTGACATTGCAACATCTTCACATATTTTATCTATTATTGGAGAACTTGCTTTTATAATTAATACTACTGTAATTATTGCAATTATTATTATAAACGTTACTTCATATGCGAATCCTTTTTTCCTATTTCTTTTTTTGCTAGGTAAATTCCCAAATCTGAGCTTTGGCAATCTTATTCTCATTCTTGAATATATTTTATCTTCCATTTTACGAATTAACTACTATCTCTTTCTTTACTTTAGAACATTTTGGTATAAATAATTGCATTCCAACACTAATTTTTGATGGATCTTCTATATTGTTAATTCGCACAATATCCGAAACTGTACTTTTATACTTTTTTGCTATATTCCACAATGTATCTTTAGGTTTTACAAAATATATAACCATACTGTAAGGATTAATATCTGTATTTTCACTTTCTTCTATGCTTTCTATCAAATTAATCGTTTCTAAATCATATGAATTTGTATTAACTTCTAAGTCTATTTTAGCTGAAACTTCTCTTCCGTCTTTGCTAAATTCTTCGAATACTGGAACTATTTCAGCATCTATTCTGCTTTCTTCTGAAATTCCATTTATGTCTTGGCTAAAATTAAATGGTACATTGACTTCTTGAACCTTCATATTGTTTTCTTCATTATTCATTAATATAAATCTCAAGTTCAAATCTCCTGTATATCTTACTGAATCAAATGATACATTTTTTTCATTTATTGATACATTCGTTATTACATCAGAAATTTTACTATACTCGTCGTCTTCTAGATTTACCTTTTCTCTAATATTTACTGTACTTTTTGTGTTTTTCATATTCACAGTCGTACCTATTTTATTTTGTTTAATTTCAAGATTTCTACTTGGACTATACATATCTTGTATTACACTTATTTCCCTATTTCCGAAAACTCTGCAGAACATTTCTACTTCTATTTCTACATTAATAGAGTGATCTTCTCCAGCATTTGGTTTTACAATTATGCTTTTTACTTTATATTTAACATCACATAAATCGTCTTCTGATATATTTGTTAAATCTATAAATCCCATTATTGGAATTGTTTCTTCAGTCTTTCTTATACGACCGATCGTCTGTTAAATATAATACTTTTATTGCTATATCAGCTTTAGCTAAAACTTTATTGTAGCTTATCTTTGTATCTTTATTTATAATATTATAACTTACTTCAAGTATTTCTTCTAAATTATCATTTGAATCTATTATTAATGTCTCTTTTGCTGATGCTTTTGTGGTATTTTGACCTATCAACGAATTCATTTTTAAAGATACCACTTGTGTTTCTATGTCGTTTATACTCTTTATTTCTTTTATCATTTCTTCTTGTTCATTGTAGAATACTTTTGCTTCTACTTCTAACATAACCTTAAATCCAACTTTTCTTCCGTTTATAACTCTGCATTCTATCTTTTTTATACATACATTTTCGTCTAGCGTCATTTTACTTTCTATCCCTGGAAAATCCAATATTTCTGTAAAATCTAGGCTTGTGTTTATCGCTCTTATATTCTGTCCTTCATTAACATCTGCTAAATACATTAAATATATATTTACATTCCCATCTAATCTGATTCTTCCTTCTAATATTTCTTTTTTGTATATGCATACATTTCCATTTGCAACTATATCATTTAATATATCTGGCTTTGTATCTGGTATTATACTATCTCCTTCAACTAATACTTGGAATGTCTTACTTCCAACAGCTTTATTTATACATAGATTTTCTTTTACGGCATCTATCATTTTTTTCTCCTCCTTGATATTCTTTTTTTATTATATATATGTAAAGGGGACAAAAAAATTCCTAAATAATTACAAAAAATGCACTCCTTTTGATATAAACCAAAATGTTTGATTAAACATATATGATTTTATCATTTTAGAAGTGCATTTATTTTATTTAATTTTTTAAAATGATTCTATGAATTTTCCTACATCAAATTTCATTTTTCTTGGTGATTCTACTCTTGGAGGTACAATCGAAGAATAATTTTTTCCATCATAGACTTGAAGTTCAATTGTTCCTGTTAATACATCCGTATAACTATATGTTGCATTTCCTTCTTCTTGATCATATTTTACAACAAATAAATTTGGATATGCTTTCTCTAGGGTTGCCTCTTTTTCAAAGAATCTGCTTCTTCCTAATGCTCCTTTTACTATTATCTTTTGTCCTTCTTTTTCTGTAATATCTTCTCTTAAGTTTGTAATATCATCCCTATAAATCATTTTGACCACCCATTCTCTTCAAGATGTTTAAATTATATCATTTTTGTCATTAAATGTCAAAAAATGTTTTGTTTTGTATGATTGACAAAATTCTTGATTTTACTGGGTTTTATGGTTTTTTCTTCCTATTATTACAGTTTTATTACAGTTTTGTTACAGACTGTAATTTTTATTTTTTTCCCCTTGCGAATCTGCCTCCTACTCTTTTCCCATTGTCATGTAATTCTTGAGAAATTTCTCTTGCTGTTACTATTTTATCTCTATCTGTTGTTGCAATTTTTTCTGCAACTATCAAGGGATCTATAAAATCTATTAAAATTCTTGCAGGAGAAGATGCAAAATTGGCTCCGGCTGACATTATAGCCTCAAAAAAGCTTTGACATGCACCTGCAAATATGCATATTTCCTTATCTGGTCTTGCTGCTTTTTTTGCTTCTACTACTGATTTTATAAAATACCTTGAATTTCTATAATTGTATATGTCATTGTAATTTCCATTATTCTTTATCATACCATCATGTCCGTGTTATTATCACAATGTCAGGATTATATCTTCTTATTAATTGCCCGTATCACTTCTGGTTGTCTATTTTCTGCTACGTTTTTTACTACTGCTCTAATACCTATTTTGTTATAGTATTGTTCTGATTTTTTCGTATATCTCCTATCTCCATCTAAATGTAATACAAGTGCATTTGTTATCTGATTTCTTGTATTTTTCTTTGAAAAAATTTCTTTAGTAGAACGTGCTATTCTTTTTTTTATTTGTTTTTCTATTCCCCTTTTTTCTGTTTCTATTTGTTCCTTTTCTACTTTTTCTAAATCTTCTATTGGACTATCAGCTTCTATTCTATAATTTACACCTCTTAAAATTGCATATGATTTACCGATTTTTTACTTTTATTATTCTATCTACATAAAATAATATGTCTTTGCCATATGATATTCTTCCAACTATATCGCCTTTTTTTATATCCACATTTTCCACCTCTACTTTACATTTTATGTTTTTTATTTTAATAATGTGTAAATGTAGTTTTTATCAAGTATTAATTTCATTTTTTACTCTTTTTTGTATATATTCTTAAATTTTGGGAATAAATAAATTTGCTAAAACTTTATTTCTTGAAAGGGGGCTTATATAAGCATATGGCAACACAAAAACACTTATTAATTACTGGTACATCTAATGTATCTTGGAAAGATGCTATCGTGCAAGCAGTCGCAGAAGCTTCTAAAACAATAGATTATTTGACTTCTGTAAAAATTCTAGAACAAAGAGCATCAATTTCTGGTAAAAAACTTGCAGAATTTTACGTTGATTTGGATTTAGTTTTTACTATTGATAGAGAAAG
>CANQXL010000083.1 GCA_947627705.1 uncultured Clostridia bacterium | reverse complement strand
CTACTTCTTTACCTTTTTACTATTTTAGGAGAAAAGAATGAAACTAAACATAGTAATGGTAGAACCAGAAATACCACAAAATACTGGGAATATTGCAAGAACATGTGCAGCAACCGGTTCAAAACTACATCTAGTACATCCACTTGGATTTAGTATATCAGATAGATATTTAAAAAGAGCAGGACTTGACTATTGGGATAAACTTGAAATAGAAGAACATGATTCTTTAAATGCTTTTTTAGAAAAATATAAACCAGAAGAACACAATATGTATTTTGCAACTACAAAAGCAGAGCATTGCTATTCAGATGTGGATTATAGTAAAATGGAAGAAATCTTTGTGTTATTTGGAAAAGAAACAAAGGGACTTCCAGAAGATCTTTTGAAGAAATACATATCAAACACTATTAGAATTCCAATGATAGGAGATTTAAGATCGCTTAATCTTTCAAATTCTGTTGCAATTATTGCATATGAAATATTAAGACAGGGAGAGTTTAAAGACCTAAATCAAATAAGTAAATATTTTTCTAATAAATAATATATTATGATTTTAGGAATAGTAAAAAATAAATTATTTCTCACTATTCTTTAATATAATATTAGTATTTTGAAATACATAATATAACGCAAAACATGTAAAGATTTTTGAAATTTATAAGTTTTTCTTGACAATTATGCAAGACATTGGTAAAATATGCTTATCAAATGAAAGAAGGGAAAGAACAAAAGATATGAAGATTGCAAACAATGTAAGCCTTGGGGCTGTACACACACACACACACACACACACACAGGTAGTTTTAAAAGAAATGTAGAATTTAATAAAGGTATAGATTATATAAGGACACATGGGACTTGTATGCTTAATTGACATATGAGTTTTCATGTGTTCTTTTTTGTGTATGTTTAAATAATCGGATAATACAATAATAATTTATCTTGCTCCTTGTTGGTCGTCTCGAAGAGACATGTATGGTGCAAGCACCAACAGTCTCTAACTCGCTCCCATGCTACGCGTCGCGTCGAAAATTATTATTGTATTATCCGAAACTAGAAAATAACAAAAGAGCAAAAAGAACATAGGTGTATTAAGTAAATTTTAATTTTAAATAATATATAAATTTTAAGGTAAGTGAGCTAAAAAGAAAAACTCATTTACAGAAAGGGAGAAAAAGAGAAATGAAAAAGTACAAAAGCGAAAGTACAAAAAGAGTAAGAAGTACAAAGAGTACTGTAAGAAACAACATAAGAAAGGAGCAAGGTATTACTTTAGTTGCATTAATTATTACAATAATTGTGTTAATCATACTAGCTGCAGTAACAATTATCTCTATTAATAACATGCAACTTATACCACTAGCAATAAATGGAACACAAAACTATGCAGTAGCACAAGAGAATGAAGGAAAGTTAGTAAATGATATAACAGATTTAGTATTAGGAGCAATAGATAATATAGAAAATGGAGAGTATTTTCAAAAAGCCGGTACAGTAAATGGAAAACCAGGAACAAGTAAAAATCCAACAATACCAAAAGGATTTAGACCAATAAGTACAGAAGGAGCTGTATGGAAAAAGACAGGAGAGCAAACAGATTATGATAAAGGGTTGGTAATAGAAGATACAGAAGGAAACCAATTTGTATGGGTACCATGTTATGTAAAAGATGCAGCAGGAGCAGATACAACTGTAACAGAATACAAACAACATGAGTATAAAGGAACAGCAGAAAAAAAGGAAGATTCAGGTGTAACTGTAGATGAAGGGGAAGGAAATTGGAAAACAGATAATTATACAATGTATGGAAATAACTGGAAAGATGATGCAAGTACATATGGAGTAACAAGTGTAAAGAAATATGGTGGTTTCTGGATAGGAAGATATGAAGCAGGAATACCAGAGAACGCAAGTTTCTATTCAAAAAGGGAAGATGGGGCAACATACGAATACAGTTCAAACAAAAAGAATGTAACAGAAGAAGGGGAAGTAAAATTAAATCCAGTAAGTAAGAAGGGATACTTTAGTTGGAACTTTGTAAGTCAACAAAAAGCAGTAGAATTATCAAAGCAAATGTATGAAGGAAATGAAAGTATAGAAAGTAAATTAATAGATAGTTATGCATGGGACACAGTAACAGAGTGGATAGCAAATACAGATGCTAAAGATGCAGGAGAAGGGAAAACTGTGACAGATAGTTATCAAATAGGAAATTATCTAAATAATGGATCAAATTATAACGGAATATATGCAGAGCATTTATGGACTTATCCAGATGCTGAAAAGGAAGGTGGCACTGGTTGGATATATGCTTCGAAAATTACTAAAGGTAATATAACCTTAAACTGGAAAAACATATCCGATTTTGAAAAAGTAACAAAAGGAAGATATGATCAGACAAAAATAACAAATAATACATATCCTAACACAAATAAATTTGCCACAAGAATAGAAATACCAACAGGAAACTACGAAGGATCAAAGCTAAGAAACATCTATGATTTAGCTGGAAACATGTTTGAATGGACAACAGAAGTAGGAGATCATGACAATACGGAGCCAACACCAGCTGAAATAACACGGTAGTTTTGCTGTCATTCGTGGTGGTAGCTTCAATGACACTGGTACTTCTAATCCGCTTTGCTACCGCCATGGCCGTTATAGTTCATCTACTATTATGGATGTAAACTTCGGTTTTCGCGTTGTGCTTTATGTCAAAAGTTAGTACTTATTCCATTTGAGATATATGGAATACATGTTAGAAATTTGAATATACGTTAGCCTAATTTTTTAAAATATAATTCAAAACGCGTAGAGATTTGATTTTTAGGCAAAATAGTGATATAATTAACATAAGAACCGTTTTGGTTCAAATATATTAAAAGTGAGGTTTACATTATGAAAACGATGCAGGAGATGCTTGGCAGGCGGATTGTAAGGACGCACGCCGTTCCTTATGATCACCCGATCACCTTCACTCAGGAGGGCTTCACCGAGACGTACGAAGAAGACCGCAGCTTCATGACCACGCCCGTCACCCTGTGCGCTGTTTCCAACAAGGAGATCAAGCTCAGCATGGAGTGCGCGCCTGGCGTCAGCAAGATCTTCACCCGTGATGCGTCCTGGATGAATCCCGACGAATGGAAAGTTGTATCGTAAGGCCAGACCTCAAGAGTAGCCGAAGAGTAATTTCTTCGGCTATTCTATTGATTTTTTGACATCTTTGATATATAATATATAATACTTTAGTTTTATCTAAAGACAGGAAAGAATTAAAGCTAAGTATAGAAGGGAATGATAATTAATTATGAACGAAAATGAGAATACTGAACTAGAACAAGATGTAAACCACTTAATACAAATTAGAAGGGATAAATTAGAAGAACTATCAAAAGTAGGAAAAAATCCATTTGAAATAACAAAGTTTAATAGAACGCATAAAAGCAAACAAATAAAAGAAAATTACGATGAATTTGAAGGTAAAGATGTTACAGTTGCAGGAAGAATTATGGCAAAAAGAATAATGGGAAAAGCTTCATTTTGCACAATACAAGATAGTGAAGGAAGAATTCAAAGCTATGTAAGTACAAATGATTTAGGAGAAGAAAACTATAAAGAATTTAAGACTTATGATGTTGGAGATATCATAGGTATTACTGGTTTTGTATTTAAGACAAGAACAGAAGAAATATCAGTACATGCAAAAGAGATAACACTACTTTCAAAATCTTTAAGACCATTACCTGAAAAATTCCATGGATTGAAAGATATGGATTTAAGATATAGACAAAGGTATATAGATTTAATTGTGAATCCAGAAGTAAAGGACACATTTATTAAAAGAAGCCAAATTATTAGTGAAATGAGAAAAATATTTGACGAACATGGATATTTAGAAGTTGAAACACCAGTATTAAATACAATTTCTGGTGGAGCTACAGCTAGACCATTTATTACACACCATAATACTTTAAATATAGATATGTATCTAAGAATTGCAACAGAATTAAATTTAAAGAGATTAATAGTTGGTGGTTATGATAAAGTTTATGAGATAGGAAGAATATTTAGAAATGAAGGAATGGATATAAGACATAATCCAGAATTTACATCGGTAGAGTTCTATTCTGCATTTGAAGATTACAACGACATGATGGATATAACAGAAGAAATATTCCAAAAATGTGCAGTAAAGGTATGTGGAACAACAAAAATTACATACCAAGGAACAGAAATTGACCTAGGAAATAAATGGAAAAGAGTGACAATGATAGATAGCATAAAAGAAGTTACAGGAATTGACTTTAATCAAATTCAAACAGACGAAGAAGCAATAAAAATTGCAAAGGAAAAGAATATAGAAATTCCACAAGGAAAAGAAACTAGGGGAAATATTATCAGTTTATTCTTTGATGAGTTTATTGAAAAAACGATTGTGCAGCCAACATTTGTATGTGATTACCCAATAGAAATATCACCACTTGCAAAGAAGAAAAAGGAAGATCCAAGACTTGTTGAAAGATTCGAATTATTTATAGATGGACGTGAGTACGCAAACGCATTCTCAGAATTAAATGATCCAATTGACCAATATGAAAGATTTAAGGAAGAAATAAGAGCACGTGAAAATGGAGACGAAGAAGCAGGAATGATGGACGAAGACTTTGTAAATGCTCTAGAAATAGGACTTCCACCAACAGGAGGAGAAGGAATAGGAATAGACAGATTAGTTATGCTTTTGACAGATTCAGCATCAATAAGAGATGTATTATTATTCCCTACAATGAAACCATTGGCATAGAACATTTGAAAAATTCTAAAAAGTTTTAATAGATTTTAAAAGAGCTTAAAGACAGTAAAATAGAGCAT
>CANQXL010000082.1 GCA_947627705.1 uncultured Clostridia bacterium | reverse complement strand
CGGAAATGATTTATTTTAAGAATCTGCGTAAGCGATTAACCGGAGCGAAGCGAAGGGCGAAGTGGAGCAGTCTACATATAATTTTGTAATTTGTAGACTGCGACAGCAAAGATTCTTAAAATAAATCATTTCCGCTATTCTTTGATATAATATCATTATCTTGTAACTTATAATTTGTACGTTACATTACCAATCTTGACTTTATGTAATTTATAGGATAAAATTATATATCATTAAAAGGGGGAATTTATATATGAAAAAATATTTAGTAACAATCGTTTTACTAATAATCCTTTTACTCATTTTACTTTCTTCAAATGTTTTGGCATCATCAATATTTGACTCTATCGATGTAAATAATCTTGATTTAAGTAGTATAGATGAAAGTAAAGCCGAAGAATTAAAAAATACACTTCAAAATTTATCTACTAAGGAATACATGACATCTGATGAAAACCCTACACTTGATATGGATGCTGTAATCGATGCATATAAAGAAGTTTCAGAAGTTGTTTCAAATGATGAAATTGCAACACTTATAGAAGATAACAAAAAAGAACTAAAAAAAGCTGGAGTTGATGAAAGCTTGATATCTACATCTTCTACACTTCTTAAAACATTTGATGCAGATACAGTTGTAGATGTTGTTGAAAATGATTTAAACTTAGATAAACTTCCTGAGAGCAGTTCTTCTTCAGAAAATACAATGGAAGTAGTTATAAATAATCTTTCTACATTTGATAAAATAAAAATAGCATTTAAATTAATGTTTGCAATAGAAATTGTAAGATGGATTTTTAATTGTTCAATTATTATCGGAATATACTCTATAGTTATAACAGGTCTAATATTCAAAAAAGCTGGCAAACATGGATATGCAACTGTCATTCCACTTTATAGAGATATTGTTCATTTAAAAATATGCAATTTTTCACCATGGGTACTTCTTCTTTTACTAATACCTATTATTGGATGGCTTGCACTTATGGCAATTGCAATTATCTCAAGGTTTGAACTTTCAAAAAGTTTCGGACACGGTTTCTTATTTGGCCTTGGACTTTTAATTTTCCCAATTATATTTAGAAGTGTCATAGCTTTTTCAAATAATGAATATATTGGAGATAAAGTATACGAATAAACCGTTATATCGGTTTTTAATAAAAAGTATTATGTAATAATTAAATTATGCAGAAAATTTTACATAATACTTTATTTTTTTCAAAAAATGTAGTATAATTAAAATAGTGCATTGTATAGAAAGGAGAATGTCTATGTGGTATATATGGTTAATCGCTGCTGGAATTTTCTTTATTGCAGAAATTATGACTGTTCGGATTCATGATTTTTTGGCTTGGTATTGCTGCACTTATAGTTTGTGTACTTAGTCTATTTGTAACAAATGTATATATTCAAATGACAGTATTTGTTATTCTTTCAGGTTTGTTATTACTTTTAACAAGACCTTTTGTAGAAAAATTTGTTACAAAGAATGAAAAGAAAGTTATAACTAATGCTTATTCTATTATAGGTAAAAATGCCAAAGTAATAAAAGCTTCAGATTCTGTTACAAAATTTTCACAAATAAAAATTGGTACAGAAACTTGGACAGCTAAAACAAATGACGATTCTATTTTACAAGAAGGAGACCTTGTTAAAGTAGAAAATATTGATGGCGTTAAAGCTATAGTTTCAAAAATTTAGACATTATAATTAATATTTAATTTATATATTTTAAAGGAGGATTTTCTATGTGGTTTTTAATAGTATTGCTTGTAATTATTCTTATAATTGCATTCAAATCAATTAAAATCGTTAAACAAGCTGAGGTTTACATTATTGAAAGATTAGGAAAATATCATAAGATAGCAGATGCTGGTCTTACAATTATAATTCCATTTTTCGATCATGTACGTTCTGTTGTAAGTCTTAAACAACAAACAATGGACATTCCACCTCAAGGAGTTATTACAAAAGATAATGTTACTATAACTATTGATACTGTAGTTTTCTATAAAATTACAGATCCTGCTAAAGCAGTTTATGAAATTCAATCTTTAAGAAAGGGTATTGAATACTTAGCAATTACAACTATCCGTGATATTGTTGGTAAAATGGACTTAGATCAAACATTTAGTTCAAGAGACATGATTAATGATCACTTAAGAGTTATTCTTGACGAAGCAACAGATCAATGGGGATGCAAAGTAGACAGAGTTGAAATAAAAGATATTACTCCACCTGCTGATATCCGTGATGCAATGGAAAAACAAATGAATGCAGAAAGAAATAAAAGAGCTGCTATCCTTCAAGCTGAAGGTGAAAGACAATCTGCAGTTACAATAGCTGAAGGTCAAAAAGAAGCTGCTATTCTTCAAGCTGAAGCTGATAAAGAAGCAAAAATCAGACGTGCAGATGGTGAAGCTGAAGCTATTAAGAAAGTTGCAGAAGCTAAAGCTCAAGAAATCCAAATGGTTTACACTGCAATCAAGAAAGCTGCTCCAGACGACAAATTAGTTCAATTAAAATCTTTAGAAGCTCTAAAAGATATTGCCGATGGAAATGCAAACAAAGTATTTATTCCATTTGAAGCAACAAAAGCTTTATCTGGACTTGGAGCTGCTGCAGAAGTATTTAAAGAAGAATCTAAAAAATAATTTGCAAAATATTAAGAAAAAAATAAATACATAAAATAAAAATCCCAGAGTATCTGGGATTTTTATTTTATTATTGAATTCCGTATTTTTTTCTAAATTTATCTGCTCTACCACCTGTTGTACTTTGTTTTAAGTTACCTGTCCAATAAGGATGACATTTTGAGCAAATATCAACATTCATAGATTTTTTTGTTGATTTAGTTTCGATAACATTTCCACATGCACATGTTATTTTGGCATCTGTAAACTCTGGATGTATACCTTCTTTCACTTTTGCAATTCACCTCTTTCTTCCTAGCATATTATATCTAGTGATATTATTTTTCTTCTTCATTTTGCTCTTGATTAGCAACATATTGTGCTGAATCTTTAAGCTGGTCCATGTATGGTACTTTTGCAACAATCTTTGAAACTATGTTAAATAAGCATGCAACTATTACTATAAGCATTCCTATTTTTTTCCAATATTTTGCAAACATATACATACCTCTCTTCTATTTTCATTTACCGTATTATTAATTATACACGCTTTTTCTTCGTTTGTCAATCACTTGTTAATGTTTTTTGCACTTTGTAACAATTATGTAAATTTTGTATAAAATATTAATAGAAAATTTAACTTTATCAATATTTTGGGGGTTACTTAAGATATGAAAAATTTATATGACATACCTATAGGTCGGATCTTGTAGAGTATTAGAAATTAATTGTACACGGTACACTAAAAAGAAGATTATTAGATTTAGGCATAGTTAAAGGAACACATATAATGCCAGTACTCAAAAGTCCATCAGGAGACCCTATCGCATATGATATACGTGGCACACTTATTGCTTTGAGAAAAGAATCTTCAAGTTTAATAAAAGTTCAGGAGTAGGAATTTTCCTACTCACTTTATTTATATTTTTTAATATACTATATGGAGGTGATGTGAATATGGGGCTTACTTCAAGTTCTACTGGAGCCGATACAATAAAAAAAGACGTATTTGAAAAGGCAATCGGTTGTGATTATACCATTGCATTTGCTGGTAACCCAAATGTTGGAAAAACCAGTATTTTTAATAACTTAACCGGTATGCGTCAACATACTGGAAATTGGCCTGGTAAAACTGTTTCAAATGCTTACGGAGTGTGTAACCATAATAAAGAGAAGTTTCTTCTAGTAGATCTTCCTGGGACGTATTCTTTAATGTCTAATTCACAAGAAGAAGAAATTGCTAGAGATTACATATGTTTTGGCGATTCTGATGCTTGCGTTGTAGTTGTTGATGCAACTTGCTTGGAAAGGAATTTAAATTTAGTTTTGCAAATACTTGAAATGACTAAAAGAGCTGTTGTTTGTGTTAATCTATTAGATGAAGCAAAAAAGAAATCTATTGAAATTGACTTAGAACATTTATCTAAACTTTTAGGTGTACCTGTCGTACGGAACTATTGCAAATAAACCAAAAACTTTAAAAAAGCTTTTAGATACTATGTCTTCTATCTTAGAAAATCCATCAAGATGTAATCCTTATCATGTAAAATACTCAGAAGAAATCGAATCCTTTATTTCTTCTGTATCTGAAGATATATATGATATTCTTCCTGATAATAAAAAGTATTTATCGAGATGGGTTTCTCTTAAACTTTTAGATGAAAACTCTTCTATTGATGTAGCTTTAAAAACAAATTTTGGTATTGATATACAAAATAATTCAAAAATTCAAGAAAAACTTGATTTATTGAAATCTAGTTTAAATGAAAAAGGCTCAAATATAAGCTCTCTTCGAGATAATATAGTTATGACTATTGTTTCTTCTGCAGAAGATATAAGAAAACAGACTTGCAAATTTGCAAACGCAAAATATAACAATAGAGATAGAAAAATAGACAAAATTTTAACTTCCAAAAAATTCGGTATTCCAATAATGATAGCATTTTTGGCTGTGATTTTTTGGATAACAATAACGGGTGCAAATTACCCTTCCACACTATTATCAAACTTTTTTGGTTTTATACAAGAAAAGCTACTTGATTTGTTTAAATACCTGCATATTCCGGATTTCTGGACTAATTTACTAATAATGCGGAATGTTCCAAACCGTAACATGGGTTGTCTCTGTTATGCTTCCACCTATGGCTATCTTCTTCCCTTTGTTTACTTTGCTTGAAGATTTAGGATATTTGCCTAGAATTGCTTTTAACTTAGACAATTATTTTAAAAAAGCCTGTTCAACAGGAAAACAGGCATTAACCATGTGCA
>CANQXL010000081.1 GCA_947627705.1 uncultured Clostridia bacterium | reverse complement strand
CCATTCGCCCTTCGCTTCGCTCCGGTTAATCGCTTACGCAGATTCTTAAAATAAATCATTTCAACTTTTATAGTTTTAAATATTATATTTTGAGCATATTAAAAAATTGACATTTATCTCTTTCTTTCTTGCATCATATAAACAACCTTACTTGTTATATTGTTTGGAGATATTTTTGACATGATTCTTGCTAATTTTATCTTAATTCCTGGAACTATCATAAATTTGTTTTTTAACATTTTGTCTATTGCATATTTTGCAACAAATTCACTACTAAAAGATGGAAGTTTAAATCTTACATCTGCAACATTATTAAAATTCGTATTTACAGGGCCTGGGCATAGCACACTTATTTTTACATTTGATTTTTGTTTTTTTAATTCTTCCCTTATTCCTTCTGATAATCTTACAACATATGCCTTTGAACTATAATATGCACACATTAGTGGACCTGGCATAAATCCTGCAATTGATGCTACATTTAAGATATGTCCACTATTTTTCTTAACCATATCTTGTAAATACAATTTAGTTAAAATATGAACTGCTGTTATATTCGTATTAATTAGGCTTAATTCTTTATCTAAATCTGTATTTGTGAATTCACCAAATGCTCCAAATCCTGCATTGTTTATTAGTATATCAATATCTTTTGCCATGTCGTGTAATTTTTTACAATTATCTGCAACTGCCAAATCCATTGATATAACTTCTGCATTACCTTTAAGGCTATTCTTTACATCATTTAGCTTTTCTTCATCTCTTGCAACTAAAACAAGATCATACCCCAATTTGTCTAGCTCTCTTGCCATATCTCTTCCTATTCCAGAAGATGCTCCTGTAACTAAAGCTCTCATATTTAAACATTCCTTTCTATTAGTTATATTTTTTTAGTCTATACAAATTCTTCCCATACAAGGTTTGCTAAATCTAGTCCTTTATCAGTTAATTTTATATAATCACCATCTATTTCAAGTAAGCCTTCTTTTACCAATTTATTTAAAATAAGATTAAATTTGATTATGGGATTTTCTCCGAATTTTCCTTTAAATTCCTTTATACATACTCCTTCTATTTTTCTAAGATTAAGTAGCATATATTCATTTTTCATGTCTTCTTCATTTTGTTTTTCATGTATAGTTATATTTTTGTCAAATTCTTTTAATTTTATGTTATTTATATATTCTTCAAGATTTACCGTATTTGAATATCTTGTTCCATCTAAATATGAGTGAGATGCAGCTCCTACTCCTATATACTCTTCTTGGTTCCAACAAGACATGTTATGTTTTGATTCATATCCGCGGTTTTGCAAAATTAGAAATTTCATATTGGTTATATCCATGATTTTCTAATATTTCTTTTGTCTTCCAATACATTTTTCTTTCTAATTCTTCGTCTATTACAGAAATTTCTTTCTTTTCTACCATATCATATAACTTAGTACCTTCTTCAAGTATTAGTGAATACAAAGATATGTGGTTTGGAGATAATTTGATTACAGTTTCTAATGAATCTATCAAAATATCTAATGTTTGATTTGGAAGACCTAACATTAAATCTACATTAATATTATCAAAGTTCAATTCTCTTGCAGTATTATATGCTTCTAAAAAATCATTAAATTTATGTATTCTACCAATTTGTTTAAGAAGTTTATCTTCTGTAGTTTGAAGCCCTATACTTAATCTATTTATTCCAATTTTCTTGTATTCTTTTAATTTCTTTCTATCTATCGTGCCTGGGTTTATTTCTATTGTGATTTCTGCATTTTTTTTGATATTTCTCTTCAATGGTTTTAAAATCTTTTTTATATGTTTACTATCTAAAATAGATGGCGTTCCACCACCTATGTATATAGTTTTTATATTATATTTATTTAAATGGTTATGTTTTATTTCTTTTACAAGTGCCTTAACATAGTCTGAAATGAGATTTTCTTTGTTTGGATATGATACAAAATCACAATAAAAACACTTGCTTTTGCAAAATGGAATGTGTATATATACTCCTATATCTTTTTTCATTATAAGATGTCTATTCCTTCCCTTATTTATGTTATTATTCTTCTGAAATTTCTATAATTTTCTTTAGTCTATGATTTACTCCAGATTTTCCGAATTGGTGTTGATAACATTTTTCCAAGCTCTACAAGGGTTAAATCAGGATTCTCTAATCGTAAATTTGCAACTTCTTGCAAGTTATACGGAAGTTTGTTAAATCTTTTTTGCTTCTTTAGTTTTTCTATTGCCTGTATTTGCACAACTGCAGCATTTACTGTTTTATTTAAATTTGCTGTTTCGCAATTTACCTTTCTATTTACATCATTTTTGGTTTCTTTTATTACTCGAATATCTTCATACCTTAAAACTGAGCTATTTGCACCAATAAATGCAAGAAACTTAGATATTTCTTCTCCATCTTTTATGTATATAGAATAAGAATATTTTCTATCCATTTTTTTTACGCTTATTCCATAATCTTCAAGTATCTTAATTATGATATTTCTTCCTTCTTCTACTTTTAGCCTTATCTCTAAATGATACCTTGAATTTGGTTCTGTTATTGATCCACTTCCAAGGAAAGCTCCACGTACTAATGCCTTTTTGGTATCTTCTGTACTTAATTTAATTTGTTCTAAGTTAAAATCTTTTTTATCAAATTCTATTAGATAGTTTTTTCCTTTCATTTGTATTATGTAATCTATCTTCAGTTTGTTTAATAATTTATTTAATCTATTTATGTTATACTCATTTTCTGTTAAAAATTTTATTTTCTTTCCGTGACGTATCAACAGTAAGTAAATAACCATAAACTTCCATATTTACAGCATCAATATTTGAAAATATATTAATTTTACTTAATTCTTCCTTTACGCTTGCAGAAAATGACATAATACACTCTCCTAACTTGATTTAAAAATAATTACCCTATCATTTAAATCTAAATCCTTTATACATTCTATTTCTTTGTATTTCTTACTTTCGTTTATTAAATTTGTAACATCTTCTTTTTGGTCATAACCTATTTCTAAAGCAATTAATCCGATTCTTCTTTAAATATTTATAACCTTCATTTATTATAATTCTATAAAACTTAAGCCCATCCTGTCCGCCCGATCTAATGCAACTTGTGGCTCGTATTTTAAAGCATATTCTTTTATTACTTCTGTCTTTATATATGGTGGATTTGAAACTATTATATCATATTTTCCATTTACATTTTCAAACATATCACTTTTTTTAAATGTAATATTTCCGTTTTTTAGTAAAAGCTTTGCATTTTTCTTTGCTACATCTAAGGTATCTTCTTTAATATCTGTTGCTGTAATTTTTAATCCATCAATGTATTTAGCAAGAGAAATAGAAATTGCACCACTTCCTGTGCATAGCTCTAATATATCTTCCTTGCCATTTATTCTTTTCATTACTTCTTCTACTAAAACTTCTGTATCATATCTAGGTATAAGCACTGATTCATTTACAAAAAAGTCCATTTTCATAAATTCTTTTTTACCTAAGATATATTGAATTGGGTACCCCTTTTGTACTTTATATATATCATCAAAAAATTCTTCTTGATTTTCTCTATTTAATTCTAAAGAAGAGTTAATAACTAACTCTTCTTTTTTTATTTTGAGTATATTAGCAAGAAGAATTCTAGCAGTTAAACTAGATTCTTCATATAATCCTTCATTTAGTATTTTTATTCCCTTAATTAATGCTTCTTGTACTGTCATTTTTCTCCTTTTTATCTTGTTTAGGAATATTATATACTATTTTGTGTTATTTTACAAGTGCTATTTTACATAAAGTACAACGCGGAAACCGATATGAACATTTACACCTGACAATGAACTAACGAGTCCACAACGAACACAAATTGGATCACTTGTACCACTGTTATAAAAACTTCCGCCACGAAGGACTGCAAAGTTTCCGTGTTATATTTGCTTTATTGTCTTCTGATTCAGTATAGCTCTCGTTATGATCTCCTACCTCTGTTGTCCATTCAAACATATTCCCTGCTAAATCATATATGTTTTTTAATTTTGATCCTTCATAATCTCCAGTTGGTATTTCTATTCTTGTATCAAAATAATTATTTTCGTCAGTATATGTTCCGTTTGTTATGTTAGTTTGATCAAAATTTCCTGATTCAACATAATCTCTTGTGTTACGTACGTATTGTAAATGTATTGGTTCTGATGCTTTGCTATATTTGTTTCCATATATCCAACCTGTATAACCCGTATTTTTGTTTTTCTGAATTACCCAAATATGTTCTACATATTTTTCTGTATATTCCGAATTATTATTGAAATAATTTCCATATGTATAACTATTAGTTATTTCTTTATCTCCTTTATTCCCTATCCACTGTGTTACTGTATCCCATGCATAACTATCTATTAATGTACTATCTATTGTACTATTTCCTTTGTACATTTGGTTTGATAATGTTACTGCTGTTTTTTGAGCTACAAAATTCCAACTGTATTTTCCTGATTGGCTTACTGGCTTTAATTCTATATCTTCTTCTTTCGTTACATTCTTTTTATTTGAACTATATATGTAATCTGTGCCATCTTCCCCTGCTGAATAAAAACTTGCATTTTCTGGTATTCCTGCTTCATATCTTGCTATCCAAAAGCCACCATATGTTTTTACGCTATTTGTTCCTGTTGTTTCACCGACATCATCTTTCCAGTTATTTCCATACATTGTATATTGGTATGTTTTCCATCCACCTTCCCCAGCATCTTCGGTTACATTTGTATCATTTACTTTACTTTCTGTTCCTGCATATAAATGTTGTTTGTATTCTGTTACACTTGTATCTGCTCCTTCTGCATCTTTTACATAACATGGTACCCACACAAATTGATTTCTATCCCTATCTTCTATTACTAGTCCCTTATCATAATCTGTTTGATCTTCTTCTCCTTTTGTCCATGTTG
>CANQXL010000080.1 GCA_947627705.1 uncultured Clostridia bacterium | reverse complement strand
TTTTATTATCTATTCCTTTTACTTTAGCATATAATCCTATTGAATATCCTCCAACACCACATCTACAACAATGATATTTATTATTTTGTAAATTTAGACTCATTGTAGGTATTTTACTATTCTTATTATATCCGACAAAATGGACATATAACTTTAACTTCATATCCTTTTTTCTCTATAATTTCTAAACACAAATGATATGCAACATTCATAATATCAATATGCTTTTTAACTTCTTGATAATCTAATAAATCCATATTATTATCCTTTCCTTTTTATTATTCTTTTGCTTCAAAATAGTCTGAAATATCTCGCAATTGTTTTAAATATTCTATAATAGCATCGACATCTTCAACTGCAACATAGCAATAATCTGCTAAGTGAGCTTTTATATCTTCTACATCTGTACTTAATTTTTCTATTAATTCTTGTAAATCCATTTTTATACCTTCTTTCTTTGATATTTTTATATAATTTTAATTAAGTATTTTTAAAATTCTTTTTTTGTTATATTTTTAGTATTTTTGTAATATGATTTATTTGTTCTTTAAAAACACTTTTTTCAATAATTCGTACATCTTTGCTATTCATCAAATATTCCTGTATATCACATATGGTAGAAATATTTGAATTCAAATAACTTTTATACCTAATAGTACGATAACTTATAATTGTTACTATTGATAAGCGACCATCATTAAGCCATATTCCAAAATAAGTAGGTAAGTTATCATATGGATTTTTACCTTCTAAAAACACATTTTTAGGATTTTCAATTTCTATTTTTTTCTTTTCACTAATATATTTACTTGTTTCATATTCAATAACCATATTTATTTTGCTCCTTTCATTAAATACACTTTTTTATCATTTCTTCGCTGAAATTATAACTAGATAATTTTCTATAATAATGTTTATCTTTATTGATAGTTTCTTCTATATATTTGTTTATTTGTTTTAATAGTTCTCTATCTCCATTTTTTTATATTCTTCTCTCATCTTTAAATATTTTAACATATTATTCTTTGTAACTCTTTTCATATTAAAATCCATTCCTTTCAATTTTATTAAAAAAAGGAAGTAATAACTACTTCCTTGTAATTAACAATATAGTAATTTTATAAAATTACTATTTGGTCTGTTTCAACAAAATAATAAACAGATTTTTCATCTTCTTTTCTATCATAAACTGCATTTACTATTTTAACTTCTCCTTCATTTATTAAAGCCTCTTTTCCTATTTGAAATAAATAATAATTAAATTTACAATTTAATAAAAATTCTAAAGCATAAATGTCATCTGATGTCATATTATCTTGATTATATAAATATTTTTTAAATAGTTTATTAAAATCTTGGAAGTTTGTCATAGCTTTATTTAATTCAGTATAATCATCATAGTTTATATATTTATTATTTATCCATAAATCGTTATCATATTTGATATGTTTATAAAAATTTTTTATAACATCTTTTGAATCATTGGCACAAATTGTATATCTTATTATCATAATTATTTACATTCCTTTCTTTAGATACATAAAATCCATTTATTTTCAACCTTTTTAAAATTAGTGTTATTATTTAATGTTTGTCTAATTTTTTCGCGTACATGACTGTTATTTTCAGCCTTTTTTGACTTACTTAAAATATTGTATATTTCATCTACAGTTGCCTTATTCTTTAAATATTGTAATGTTGCTTGTATTAAATCTCTCCAAGTAATATTAGTAACTTGCATGATATTTACTTGACTTGTATTAGTAATTTTTTTAGTAAATAACCATATTTTATTTTTTCTAAATACAAGTAAATGCTCGTGCTTAATAGGAATAAAGTTATTATTAGAATATACTTTATTATCAGATACACAATTATATTGAGTTTTAATAATATGACTTTCTAAATCACCATACCAATTCATATCTTTAATTATGCTATAATATTTACCTTGTTTTCTAACATCTCCAATTAAAATAGCGTGTCTACCGCCATATAATAAAGAATAATATATTTTTTCATTTACAATATTTAATTTTTTGATAAATTCCTCATAAGGCATTTGATTTGATAAGTCATTTTCAAAATATGAATTTCTTTGAGATTCATAAGAAATAATATCCCAATAAGGGGGATGAGAAAAAATAAAATCACTACCAGTAGGGATTTCATCTATTAAAGCATCCCACCCATTATTTAAGTCTAAATGCAGACTATTGGTTATATTAAGCTTATTTGCAACATCTTTTCCAGTTCCACCACCACTAAAGATTTCAACAAATTTTTTAGGTTTAGAAGTAGGGTAGAAGTGTTGTATTAAATCTTTGATAATATATCCTGAACAATTACCTCTGTATTTTGAATCTCCAAAACTTCCTCTATTTTTATAACTAACGATACTTTGCATTTTTAACCTCCGTGTCTTAAGCTGCAATTTCCATTTCTTGCATTTCAAACTTTTCAATTTCATCTATGAATTGATTAGCACATTTTTGTATTTTGTTTCCTAAATCAACAACAATTTTAGGTTCTCCTTTAGCCCATTTAGCAATATAATTAAAACTACATGTAGAAGTATCAAGTCCAAAATAATTTGCTACAATATAAGCAATAGATTCTACAAATACTTCTGATAAATTTCTATCTTTTGAGTAATCAAAATCATCATATAGTCCATGAGCTAATTCGTGTAATAATACTGCTGTTTTATCATCTATAGATAAAGATTGTTTTAAAACAATTTGTTTTTTCTTTGCATCATAATAACCTTTTAGGCTTCCTGGTAACTCTTTTTCATATACAGGAAATTTACTAAATTGTTTTATTTTTTCAAAGAAATTTAACATTTTATTATTGTTAATACAATGACTTTGTAAAGGTATATCTTCGCCAATTGTTTGTGATATGTCGTACACATAAACATATCTATAAGCCATATATTCATATGTTACAATCTTTTCTATTTCTTCGTTATCCTCAATTTTTTTTACTTTTTTATTATATTTTCTTGGCATAGGCGCAACAATCCATATTTTTTTTGCATCTTCTGTAAGTTCCCTTTTTAGTTTTTGCCATTTAGCCTTTCCAGCAACTTTGGTAGCATCAGGGAACTGACTGTAAATTAAAATAAGGTTATTAAAACTATAACCCCTAAAATTTTTTTGAAATTTTAGAAATTTCTCATACTCTCCGCTATTTACAATGTCCTGTAGTTTATTTACAACTTTATCAAAAATTTCTTTTGTCTTATTAATATTATTCTTTTTTGATTTTTATTTCATAATTTTATCCTCCTATGCTACTTTATTTAATACAGTATTTTCCCATTTATTTAAGAATTGCATTTGACTTTCACTTGGATCCTCATTATTCTTTATTCTACTTTGTATAATTTTATTATTTTTTACTTCAACTGTAACAAGAGATTTTTTTGGTTTTTTTGCTTCTCTCATAAAATAAATATCAGACATTCCACTTGCATATTTTTCAGCATATGTTCTGACACAATTATTTTGTTGTATGCTTTCATCTTGTAAAGATTCTAAATTAGGGGCTGGTAATATAACAAACTTATCGTTATTGTATTTATTTATTGATAATTCTTTGCTTCTTTTACTAATCGCTTGTTCTATAATTTTATTATTTTGAATTTCTATTTGTTCTTCTAATTTATCATGTTCAGCCTTTAAGTTTTTTGGAAAAGCATATTTATTATTTTTTAGGTCAAGACCTATTATTTTAGCAAACCTTAAGTAATCTTTATATAAATATGTTTTTACTTTCTTATGATGCATTTTTGAATATTTTATAAAGCGGTCTAAACTAATATAGTTTGCAATTTCTTCTAAATCATCTGTATTATCTTTATAATTTACATATCTTTCTAAATATCTAATTTTTTTTATATTTTTTTCCTTTAATAATCTTAATATCTTTAATTGTGTATATGTAATATTGTATTTTTTCATAAATGGATAATAATCTTTAGATACCCCGAAAACTTCTTGAAAATTACCTTCATTATTAAGTTCATTTGTTTTTAATGCTAAATTATATAATTTCATTTTCGCCAAGAATTCTATTTTATTTATTTCACAACCATCTTTGTACTTTAGTAATTTTGATAAATCAATATAAACAGAATTTCTTACAAGATCCCATATATGTGAATATTTAAACTTTGTATTTTTTAATACTTTTTTTATATTGTTGGGAAATACTATTGAAAAATCAATTATAGAATAATATCTTACGTATTCTCTCCACTTTTTGTCATTTACATATTCATTGTTATGATGGTATATATGAATATGTCCTTGACATTTTGAAACTCTTTCATTCACATATATGCTTCGACCATATTTGTTTGTAATAATTTCTCTAGCAAATTCTACTACTGAAGAATGATGCTCATGCTTTTCATCTATAATAGTTTTTAATTCAAAATACCTAATAACCAAAATATTATCTAATATATCTAAAATAGATAAATAATCTTTAAACTCATAGAAGTGTAAATTGCTTCTTTTTATTAAATATTTATTATGACAGTTTGGACATCTTGTTTCTTCATTTACCTTTTTGCTACTAATAAAATCATAATTACAATTAGTGCAATGACACTTCTTTTTGCTTGACTTTATTATTAAGTTATGATATTTTGCATTTTTATTTACAAATTTATCCCAACCCACTGGAAAATTTGTATAATAATCTAATTGTCTAAAAATATTTCTATATGCAACTTTTATATATCCCATTAATTCTTCGCCTCCCCAAATAGAGAAACCTGATTATTACTTAATTCTTTTTCTTCATTTTTGACCTCTAATTTTTTATTTTTGTTTTCATTTAGTACTTTCGTGGAAGTATTCGCATTTATTTTATTATCTTTTATTCCTAACTCTTCGTTACTTTTGCTAAAATAAGTAATAGCCCATAAATAAACAAGTCTATCATTTATCATAGCTACATTATCAATTTGATGAGGTCGTGCTTTATCACATATAAAAGTCCA
>CANQXL010000079.1 GCA_947627705.1 uncultured Clostridia bacterium | reverse complement strand
AAAGCTTTACGTATCTTTTTACCTGCTTCTACTCTTGTTGGAATATTTTGCAAATTAGGTTCTGTACTGCTTATTCTACCTGTTGCAGTTACGGTTTGGTGAAAATATGAGTGAATTTTATTATCTTTTGGTAGAATATATGGTATTAACCCATCTACATATGTGGAATTCAATTTTGCTGTTGCTCTATAATCTAATATTTTTTCTATAATTGGATGTTCCTTTTTTAATTTTTCTAATATATCTACATCTGTAGAATATCCATTTTTGTTTTTCTTAGCATATGGAAGTTTTAGCTTTTCAAAAAGAATTTCTCCTAATTGTTTCGGAGAATTAATATTGAATTCTTCCCCTGCTAATTCATAAATTTCTTTAGTAATTACTTGTAAGTCTTCTTTTAATTTTTTTCCATATTGAATTAATTCTTCCTCATCTACTGAAATTCCATCATATTGCATTTTAGCAAGAACTAATACAAGTGGCATTTCAATACTTTGGAATAAAGATAAACTATTTTCTGCTAGTAATTTGTTTGTAAGTACTTTTTCTAATTTTGCAATACCAAACACATACATATCATTTTCATATTTTTCTTTATCTGATTCTGATTCTTTTGTAACAGTATCAAATAAATTTATTTGTTTTTCTTGACTTATCCCTTTTGAAGATAAATAGTTAGATAAATCAATATTTAAATACTGTAAAATTAGTCCATCTAAAGTATATTTTGAAGTAGTTGGGCTTAAAAGATATGCTGCAATTTTAGCATCAAAGTTATATTTTGCTGGTTCTATTCCTATTTGTCTTAATAAAATATAATCTCTAGATAGCTCATATCCACATATATTTATTTCAGGATTTTCAAATATAGGTTTAAAATAAGTTACAAATTCATCTTGATTGTTTTCAAAATAATAATAATATGCCGTATTTTCTTCTTCTTGCCAAACACTAATACTTATTATTTTCTTTTTTATAATATCATCTTGATTACTAGTTTCAATAGTTCCAAAATGATAAACTAATTTGTTTTTTATGTTTTGTATTAATTCTTTTAATTCATTTATGTTCTTAATTTCTTTTTCTATAAAATTCTGTTTTTCTGTATCTTCATTTACCGATACTTTGCCATCTAAAGAAAATCTTTCTATATATCTATTGAACCTATATTTTTTAAATAGTTCAAATACTTTCTCTTTGTTCCATTCTTCTTTTTTCATTTCCTCTAATTTTTCTTCTATTGGAGAATTTACGTTTATTCTTCCAAGTTCTCTTGAAAGAAGTGCAAGGTCTTTATTTTCTATTAGTTTTTCTCTTAATTTTCCTTTTATAGTATCCGTCTTATTATCTATTTGGTTATATAGGTTATCAATATCTTTATATTCCTGAATAAGCGCAATAGCTGTTTTTTCTCCTACTCCTGGTACACCTGGTATATTATCTGATGTGTCTCCCATTAATCCTTTTACTTGTATTAATTGATGTGGTTCTAAACCATATTCTTCTAACACTTTATCACGGTTATAGTAATCTGTTTCTGTTTTTCCTTGTTTTGTTCTCGGAATTTCTATTGTTACATGATTTGTAGCTAATTGAAAATTATCTCTATCTCCAGAAAGGATGGTTACCTCTAGCCCATTTTTTTCTCCAAAGCGAGATAAAGTTCCAATAATGTCGTCTCCCTCATATCCTTCTTTTTCTATAATTTTAATGTTCATTGCCTGTAATACTTCTTTTATCATAGGCATTTGCATAGCTAATTCTTCTGGCATACCTTTTCTGTTTGCTTTATAGGCTTTATACATTTCATGTCTTTTTGTTGGTCCTTTTTTATCGAAAGCAACAACTATATATTCAGGATTTAATTCTTCTTCTACTTTAAATAAAATGCTTAAAAAACCATATACTGCATTTGTATAAGTGCCATCTTCTGTCATAAGCATTTTATTTCCCATGATTCCATAAAATGCTCTATTTAAAATACTATTTCCGTCAATTAATAGAATTCTTGCCAAAGAAATTCACACTCCTTACCTATCCATTCCGCTAGTATTATTCAATTTGTCTCTATTTAAATTATTTGCTCTTTCTTCATTATTATTTACAAAATCTTTACTTAATTGTGGTGTTTTCTGTTTAAACTCTAATTTTTCTGATTCTCTTTTTGCGGCTTGTAAAAAGCCCTCAAATGTATAAACCAAATCAGAATTTAATCCTGATTTATTCATCCATTCTTTTACCATTTTAATATTTTCTGGTGATGTAAATACTCCAAATAATTGCTCTGGATTTTTTCTAAAATCCACTGACTGCATTATATCTAGTCCAAGTGTAGCATCTTTTTCATCTTTTGGTAAGAGTGCAAATATGCAGCCACATGGCAATTGTCTTTGGTATGCATCTATATCTGAGAAGAAATTAATTGTTCTGTCTATAGTGTTTATAGTTGATGCAGAAATCTCCCCTAACATATCTGTACTTTTTATGAAACCATCATATCTATCTGCACTAGAAGATATATTTCCAGATTTTATAATTTGTTCAGCAAAATAAATTGGTGTACCATGAAATCTTAAATCCAATTTAGGAGATAGAACAGCTTTTAATTTATTAGTAAATTCATTAGCTTGTTTACTTCTATATTGTATATCTTCATTTGAATTTGGCCTAATATACTTTAATGCAAGCTTTCTTTCTTCTAAAACATATTTCCATCTATTAGCTTCATCCTTAGCCTCTTTATATTCTTTTGTATTAGGAAGAAATTTTCCTTTAACCTCATTAAATTTTTCATTAGCGTCATTAAGAATATTAACATACATTTTTAATTCGTTATTTGCTGAAGTTAAATATCTTTTAAACTCTTTATATTCTTCTTCTCTTCCCGACTTTTTACAATTATACCATATTTTTATTTTGTTAAACATGTTCATTTTCTCTCCTTAGGTATTTAGTTAACTGAATTTTATTATTTTTTAATTAATGATTATTTTATATATATTTTAAAAACTAATCCAGTACCTTTGAATTACTCCTGATTTACTTAAGCTTACTTCATCTATAACTTCATTTTCTAGAAATATCTTCCTATACTCCATTACTTGTTCTTTATATTTATTTGTTGGAACGATTAGTTTTAATCTTTCTTTCTCCTTGACTAGTTCTAATTCATCATCTATATTCAACTTGTTTTTTAATGACATATATTCTTCTTACCTTTCTTTTGAACTATTAAGAAATAGAATAGTTATTTTTTCATAGTTTAATATCATCTATCTTGTGAAAATTTTTCTTCTATACTCTTATCTTGTTCTACAGTAAAATCATTTCTAGTCTCTGCTTTATGTGTAAGTTTTTGTAATTCTTTTTTCTGCATTAATGGTGTTTTTATCATGTTTTCATACCACTTTTCTATTTCTCCATCATCATAATCAATCCCTCTATAATCTTGCCTATTTTTATCAGTCATATATTCAATATAAGTTTCTCCTGATATACCTGTAATTAAATCTTTTTTTCGAGGGACTGGCACAGTAATACCTTTTTCATATCGTTCCTGAAATTTCTTATCCATATTTCTTTCTAACATAAATGAATCTCCATATAATTTAGCATTTTCAGGAGTAAGTTCTACAAATCCGCTTGATAAAATTTCTTCTGCGAACTCCTTACCTCCTGGTAAATTAATACACCAATACCCTGCCATTGGAGAAGCCTTTCCTCCAAATCTCTTATCTTTTATATATCTTCCAGAAACACTAAAATTATCTCTTATAAAAAATTGTCTATAAGTTGCATCAATTAAAAAGTTTTTTTCTATATGAGTTCCATCCTGCTGTTTAACTGGTATTGTAACACTGTTGAAAGCATGTCCGCCTAAATTTTCACCCGTTATAGTTGGATTTATATTAGAAACTCTAGCTTCTAATCCCATTTCTTTAAGAATCGTATATATTATTCCTTGTGATAAACCACAGCATCCCATTAAGCTATCTTCTCTTATATCATCTTCTAAATCATTATTTAAACATTTTCTATCTGCTTGCACAACCCATTCTAAAAGTTTATTAACCTCATATTTTTTAACTTTTCTTCTATATTTGCAATATTAGCAAGTTCTATTTCATTATAATCTTTTATATAAGGCTGTGTATCAATTACAAATTTTCTTCCCTCTTTATACCCGAAAAATGCTTTTAATGACTTTTTTATTTTATCCCATCTTGAAATTTTTTTTAAAGAATTTATTTCACTCATTTTTTCCTCCGTAATTTTAATTTTCTGTTTTTGTAAAATCTACCTATTTTTCTCTTTTCTTATATCTTCTATCTTTTATTATTACATCTTTTCTAATATATATTGCTTATTTCCTAACCCTTCTGATGATAAATATAATTTCATTATAGCCTCCAATAATTACACTTTTTGTGTTAATAAATTATTGTCTATTCCTAATATTTAAAATCCTCAAGCCTACTACTGAAATATCACGTATATTTCTTATTTTGTCGTAAATATCTATCCTCCTCTGAGATAATACATTAATACCACAAAATTCTATTGTAATTTTTTATATCCTCTCCCATTATCTCGAGATAATCTTTTTCAGCTTGTGTTAGGTGAGATTTCATATATTTATCATATTCTTTATGTGCTTTTTCTAGTGCTTTTTCATGTGAAATTGTTTCTGTTCCATTCAAAATGTCTTTATGCGTCATTGTTAAAAATCCATCTAATTCTTTTATCCAATCTTTCATTGTCATAGGATGCATATTTAAAGCATTGATTTCTGCAACATCTAAATAAGCAGATACCATTCTATTTAACATATCTAATTCTTTTTCTGATAAATAATTTTTAGCAATTTCTGTTTCCGCTCTTGTTGGCATGTTACCTTTAAAATTAGTTAATCCTATATTTTCTTTTTTACTATCTACTCTATTAAATATTACTTCTGCTGCTGTGTTTCTGTGAACAGCATAATGCATTTTGTTTTGAACTGTTTTAAAAAATTCTTTTGTTTTCTCATCTTTTGCATCATAATCAATACTTGTTGCATAAATATCTAAAATTTTCCTCCA
>CANQXL010000078.1 GCA_947627705.1 uncultured Clostridia bacterium | reverse complement strand
CGAAGAAGAACCAGAGCCACCCAAAACTCCACAAATAAAGGACAAAGTAGGAGAAAAAGTTACAGTAAATACAATAATGTATGACGAATATAATAATAAAATTGTAATACCAGCAGGGTTCAAAGTAGTGCCACACGATAAAGAAGAAAATACAACAAGAGTAAAGTATGAATATTCAGTTGATGCAGAAGGAATTAAAACTAATAACCCAACAGTTCAAGATGGAATAGTAATAGAAGATGCAGAAGAAAGAGATGGCAAAGGAAACCAGTTTGTATGGATACCAACGGGAACAATAAATAATAGACCTGGAGATTTAGATAGGGGAGAAACAACAGAAATAAAATTAGGAAGATATGATTTTAAAACAAAGACAGACGTAACAGCAGATGATGCAAAAGATGGAAGTACACCTATTCAGACATATTATATAGAAGAAACAGAATCAACAAAAGACAATGAAATAGCAAAAAATCTAACAGTATTTTTAACAAGTGCAACAGGAAACGGTGGATATTATATAGCAAGATATGAAGCAAGTTATGATGGAAAAGGAGAGAAGCCATTAAGTCAGCCATCAAAAGGGAATACAGGAGCAAGTAATGGAACGCAGTATGCACCATCAGGAACAGGACAAAAAGGATATTTGTGGAATAATATAGAACAGACTGATGCATCAAGAGTGAGTCAAGCAATGTATACAGGTGGAGATTATGAAAGTGATTTAGTAAATAGTTATGCATGGGATACAGCGATAGTGTTTATACAGGCATATTCAGAAAACAAGACATATGCACAGCAAACATCAAGAAATACAAAGTCTTATTCAGAAGCACCAGATAACACAGGAGAAAGAACAGAGGCAGATACAACAGATAAAGTATGTAATATCTATGATATGGCAAGTAACTGTTTTGAATGGACGACGGAAACCTATACCTTCGGCAGCTCTCCGTATGTCGGTAGGGGTGGTAGTTACCTCAGCAGTAGCGCTTACACGAGCTATCGCGGCTACGACACTACGATCCTTGCTAACAGGTTCACTTCCTTCCGCCCACTGCTTTATGTAACCAAGTAGTACTGGACGCTGGTTAAGTAAATAAAGAATGAGAACAAAAGAAGCTAGGTAAAATTCAAATAAGATATTACTTTCGAATCCAAATGAAATATAATACACTTCGTTCGTGGAAAGTTTATCTTGCCTGCAAGCAATATGTTTGCAAGGGCAAGGTGAATTTTCCACTTTTTGTTGTTTTGCATGGTTTTATTAAATAAATTACACCATCAAGTTACAATGTAAAAAATAAATTTTTAAAACTAAATTCCTGTTGATCTTTTGCTGGAATTTACTTTTAAAATTGAAAGTTGCTTTTTATTTTTTTAAGATTGCAAGATTGATAAATTTATGATATTATTTAATAAAATAATAAAAATGGAGTTGTAAATGAAAAAAGTAAAAATTCAAAAAATTGTAGATGAATTACAAATGAGAATTATGGATACAACAGTGTATTACAATAAAATTACAGGAGAAATATTAAATGTTCAAGATGATGATTTTAGAATAGTTGAAGAAGATGATTTTGAAAATGATATTCAAAATTATCCAGAGTGGCAAAGGGAACATCTAAAACAAGTATATGACTTATTATATAATGATATAGATAATTATATTGCTTTACCCAATAATTTTGATATAAAAGATAGTGATATTATGGAAGAATTTATTGAAACCATTTCTGATAATAATAAAAAATATCAATTAAGAAATTGTATGTGGCAAAAAGGGATGTATCGCAAATTTAAGGATAAACTCATTTATATAGGATTAGAAAATGAGTATTACAAATTTTATGACGAAAAACTAAAAGAAATAGCTATAAAGTGGTGCAAAGAAAATAATTTGGAATATGAAGAATAGGAGAAAATATGAAATTAAAAGATAAAGAATTATGGTTAGAATTATATGAGATAGCAGAAGAAATACAAAAATTAGAACCATGGAAATATTTATGGGATATGGATTTATTAGTATATTTGTGTCAACCTTTGAATGAGATTTTTTATTGTAGTGTAATGGGACATGGTGGAATGCATAGAGCAATAGCAATATACCAAGGTGAGCAAATTCATGGATTTATGGAATTAGCAAAAGGAAAATATCCAGACCGTGAATTAATAAATTATCAGGAATGTATTACATGTAACTTTTTAAGTAGACAGCAAACATTGCCTAAAAATAGAGAAATAATTAAAGAATTGGGATTAAGTTTTAGAGGGACATGGATTTCTTTTGAAAATTTTGAGAAAGGTTATGAACCAAGTCCTATTAATATAAAACAAGTAAAAATAATGATAGAAGCATTAAAAAATTTTTATATGATGTTCAGAGCAATTATAGAGAAAGGTATAAAAGTTGATTTCGATAATGGTGAAATTTTAGCAAGGCATTATGACAAAGAAAAGAAATTATTTTTAAATTATCCAGCTCCATTAATGATACCAAAAAAACATTTCAACACAATAAAAACAAAATTAGATTTTGAAAAAGATATGATGAAATTACCACAAACTGAAATGGAATTGGAATATGAATTTTTAAATTATGTACCAATTATAATAAAAAATAATAAAGAACAAGATGGAAGACATTATTATCCAATAGTTAGAATTATTGCAGAAAGAAAGTCTGGTTTTATAATATCTCATGAGTTAATTGACAAAAATGATTATAAGAGTAAAAGTGATTATATATTGGAATCAGCAGAATTGCTAATAAATTATTTCTATAAAATGGGAAGACCCAAGAGTATATATGTAAGGGATGAAGAAACAAAAATGTACTTAAAATATATTCTAGAAAAGGTAAAAATAAAGATAATAGTGAAACCAAAATTAAAGGCAATTGATGAATTTTATCGTGCTTTAGACAGAATGGAAATATAAGTTTTCCTAAACAATGAGCAAAAAGCTACATAGAGATAGGAAACTTGTCATATGTTTCAAAAATCATACTTGACATTTAGATAATTTATTGTTAGAATGTTTTTATCATAAAGAAGGGAAGAACAAAAGATATGGAAATTACAAATGATGTAAACGTTTGGGCTGTACACACACAGGTAGTTTTAAAAGAAATGTAGAATTTAATAAAGGTATAGATTATATAAGGACACATAGGACTTGTATGTTAGTTTGACATATGAGTTTTGATGTGTTCTTTTTAGTGCTTATGTTTAAATAATCGGATAATACAATAATAATTTATCTTGCTCCTTGTTGGTCGCATCGAAGAGACATGTATGCTGCAAGCACCAACAGTCTCTAACTCGCTCCCATGCTACGCGTCGCGTCGGAAATTATTATTGTATTATCCGAAACTAGAAAATAACAAAAGAAAAAAAGAACACAGGTGTATTAAGTAGTTTTTAATTTTAAGAAATATATAAATTTTAAAATAAAGGAGTAAAGTAAAAAAATGAGAAATTTTAAAAATCAAAAAGGTATAACGTTGGTTGCGTTAATTATTACAATAATTGTATTAATCATACTTGCTGCAGTAACGATAATATCAGTAAACAATATGCAGCTTGTTCCACTTGCAATAAATGGAACACAAAATTATTCGATAGCACAAGAAAATGAAGGAAAGCTAGTAAATGACATAACAGACCTTGTATTATCAGCAGTTGATAATATAGAAAATGGAGAGTATTTTCAAGAAGCAGGTACAGTAGATGGAAAGAAAGGAACAAGCAAAAATCCAACAATACCCAAAGGCTTTAGACCAATAAGTACAGAAGGTGCAGTATGGACAAAAACAGGAGATCAAACAGATTATGATAAAGGATTAGTAATAGAAGATACAGAAAGAAACCAATTTGTATGGGTACCATGTTATGTAGCAGGAACAGAAGGAGCAGATACAACTGTAACAGAATACAAACAACATGAGTATGCAGGAACAGCAGAAAAACGTGAAGATTCAGGTGTAACTGTAGATGAAGGAGAAGGTAATTGGAAAACAGATAATTATACAATGTATGGAAATAACTGGAAAGACGATGCAAGTAGTTATGGGGTAACAAGTGTAAAGCAATATGGTGGCTTTTGGATAGGAAGATATGAAGCAGGTGTGCCAGAGAATGCAAGCTTTTATTCAAAAGGTGAAGATGGTGCAGAATATGTATATGATTATACAAAAAAGAATGTAACACAAGAAGAAGACGTAAAATTAAAGCCAGTAAGTAAAAAAGGATATTTTAGTTGGAACTTTATAACCCAAAGTAATGCAAAAACAGTATCAGAGCAAATGTATGAAGGAAATGACAGTGTAGATAGTAAATTAATAGTTATGCATGGGATACAGTAACAGAGTGGATAGCAAATACAGATGCTAAAGGAACGGAAGCTGGTAAAACTGTAACAGATAGTTATCAAATAGGAAACTATGTAAATAATGGATCAGCTTATAACGGAAGATATGCAGAGCATCTATGGTCGTATCCAGAAGGTAGTGCAACAGGTAGCAGTGCTTGGATATTCGTATCGGCAGTTACTAAAGGAGATATTACATTGCAGTATAAAAACAAAGAATATGAAGAAGTTGAAAACTGAAGGTATGATCAGACAAATATAGGTAATTTATTTTCTGACACAAATAAATTTAGCACAAGAATAGAGATCCCAACAGGAACATACGAAGGCTCAAAGCTAAGAAATATCTATGATTTAGCTGGAAATATGAATGAGTGGGCAACAGAAGTAGGAGATCATAAAACAACAGATGAAACTGACATAATACGGCAGTTTTGCTGCAATCCGTGGAGGTAGCTTTGGAAGCGATGGTAGTTTTTATCCGCTTTGCAGCTGCTGTGGACTTTGGAGTTCGTTCGAAATTATGAATGTAGACGTCGGTTTTCGTGTTGTGCTTTATGTAAAATGATAGATATGTAGAGCATGTATGAGTATGTACGAGAATTTTGTGTAATTTAGAGAGTATGTCGAATTTTGTCGAAAAGTAATACTTGACAAATAAATAAAAACGTTATATAACATAGCTAGTGTAATTTAATGCACTAGCTATTATTA
>CANQXL010000077.1 GCA_947627705.1 uncultured Clostridia bacterium | reverse complement strand
AGGCTACTTCAAATGATATATATAAATATTTTTCAAAAGCAGAAAGAATAGTTGCATTAAATCAACCAATTATGCAAATTGCAATAAATACGGTTATTATACTTCTTGCATGGTTTGGTGGTAAGTACATAATAAGTGAAGTACTAACAACAGGTCAGCTTACAAGCTTAATCTCATATGCAATGCAAATACTTACATCTCTTATGATGCTTTCTATGGTTCTTGTTATGATACTTATTTCAAGGGCATCTGCTGAAAGAATAGTAGAAATATTAACAGAAGAGAGTGATATAAAAAATAAAGAAAATCCTGTAATGGATGTAAAAAACGGAGACATTTCATTTGAAAATGTTAATTTTAGCTATGTAAATGATAAAGATAAAACATGCTTAAAAGATGTAAATATAGAAATTAAATCAGGAGAAACAGTAGGAATAATAGGTGGAACAGGTAGCTCAAAATCAACATTTGTACAATTGATTCCAAGATTGTATGATGCAACAACAGGAACAGTTAAAGTTGGTGGAATAGATGTTAAAGATTATGATTTGAAGACTTTAAGAAATGAAGTTGCAATGGTTTTGCAAAAAAATGTCCTATTTTCAGGAACAATAAAAGAAAATTTACGTTGGGGCAATGAAAATGCAACAGACGAAGAACTAATTAAAGCTTGCAAACTAGCACAAGCAGACGAATTTATACAAAATTTCCCTGATGGATATGATACATACATAGAGCAGGGGGGTACGAATGTATCAGGTGGACAAAAGCAAAGAATATGTATTGCAAGAGCACTTCTTAAAAAACCTAAGATATTGATACTTGACGATTCTACATCAGCAGTTGATACAAAGACAGATAGTTTAATTAGAAAAGCTTTCAAAGAAGAAATACCAAATACAACAAAAATAATAATAGCACAAAGAATTGCATCTGTTGAAGATGCTGATAAGATAATTGTACTAGATGGTGGAAAAATAAACGGAGTTGGAACTCATGAAGAGCTTATAAATAATAATGAAATATATAAGGATGTATATTATTCACAGGTGAAGGGAGGAAATGAAGATGGAAAAGAACAATAAAAATGTCCCTAAACCAAGATTTAGTATGAACACGGTAAAAAGACTTTTTAACTATGTCAAGAAAGATAATAAATTAAAATTATTAATTGTTGGAATTTGTATTATTTTAAACACAATAGCAACGGTCGCAGGATCACTATATTTGCAAACTTTGATTGATGACTATATAGCACCATTAATTGGAGTAGCAAATCCTGATTATGGAGTACTTGTAACTCCTGTAAGCATAATGATAGGTATTTATGCTGTAGGAATAATAACAATATTCTTTTATACAAGACTTATGGTAAACATTTCACAAGGTACATTAAAAACAATCCGTAACGAGATGTTTGAAAAAATGCAGAAATTACCAATAAAGTATTTTGATACACATACACACGGAGATATAATGAGCCATTATACGAATGATACAGATGCATTAGAGCAAATGATAGCACAAAGCTTGCCACAGGTACTAGCTTCTTTAATAACAATTATTACGGTATTTTTAGCAATGCTTGTATCAAATTGGCAATTAACGTTAGTTGTTGTATTTGTACTTGTGCTTATGCTTTTATGTACAAAGCTTATTGCAGGTAGAAGCGGAAAATACTTCGTAGAGCAACAAAAAGCAGTAGGTAAGGTAAATCGGATACATAGAAGAAATGATAAATGGTCAAAAAGTTGTTAAGGTATTTTGTCATGAAGAGAAAGCAAAAGAAGAATTTGATAAAATAAATGATGCATTATTAGAACATTCATATAAAGCTCATAAATTTGCAAATGTTTTAATGCCAATATTAGTAGCACTTGGAAATCTACAATATGTATTAATTGCAGTTGCAGGTGGGGTTTTAATGACAATAGGATATTCAAATATCTCAATTGGACTTATTGTATCATTCTTGCAACTAAGTAAAATATTCTCTAGACCAATTGGGCAAATATCTCAACAGCTTAATTCAGTAGCAATGGCACTTGCAGGTTCAAATAGAATATTTGAGTTAATGGATGAAGAACCAGAAAAAGACGATGGATATGTTACACTTGTAAATGCAAAATATGTTGATGGAGTTCTTACAGAGACAAAGGAAAAGACAGGAATCTGGGCGTGGAAGCATCCACATCATGATGGAAGGCTTGAATATGTCGAAGTAAAAGGTCATATAGAAATGTTTAATGTAGATTTTGCATATGAAGAAGGAAAGACAGTTTTACATGATGTAAGCCTTTATGCAAAACCACGGACAAAAAATTGCATTTGTTGGTGCAACAGGAGCTGGTAAAACAACTATAACAAATCTACTAAATCGTTTTTATGATATAGAAGATGGAAAAATAAGATATGATGGAATAAATATTAATAAAATCAAAAAGGACGATTTAAGACGATCACTTGGAATGGTTTTACAAGATACTAATTTATTTACAGGTACAATAAAAGATAATATAAAATATGGTAAATTTGATGCGACAGACGAAGAAGTTATAAATGCTGCAAAACTTGCAAATGCACACGATTTCATAATGAGACTACCAAAAGGGTATGATACATTTATAGGTGGAGATGGAGCAAGTTTATCTCAAGGCCAAAGACAACTTCTTGCAATTGCAAGAGCTGCTGTAAATGATCCACCTGTAATGATACTAGATGAAGCAACATCTAGCATAGATACGAGAACAGAGAAGATTGTGCAAGAGCGGAATGGATAAATTGATGGAAGGAAGGACAGTATTTGTAATAGCACATAGGTTGTCTACCGTAAGAAATTCAAAAGCCATAATGGTTTTAGACCATGGAAGAATAATTGAAAGGGGAGAACATGACGAATTAATAGCACAAAAAGGTACTTATTATCAATTATATACTGGAGCATTTGAATTGGAATAAAAGTTATTATATAATATTTTTAATTAGAATAGCGGAAATGATTTATTTTAAGAATCTTTGGTGTCGCAGTCTACGAATTTTAAATTATATGTAGACTGCTCCATTCGCCCTTCGCTTTGCTCCGGTTAATCGCTTACGCAGATTCTTAAAATAAATTATTTCCGCTATTCTTTGATATAATATCATAATTTAGTAACAATAAAAAATACTATAATTTACATAAACTTGACTTTTGGTTTCAAATTTAGTATAATATACAAAGTCGCAAAATGCAAATATATAAAAAGCATTAAATTGGAGAGGAGAATGAAAATGATTGGCAATGCAAATAGGTTTGCTATGAATGGAACGATTATTTCATTCGTTACACTTATAGTAGCCTTTGCGCTCATGATGCTCGTTTATGTACTTATTAAACGGGCAAAGTACGAAGGAGTGGGAGTAAAGATAATTTTTTCCATCCTTGGTATTTTGTTAGTAGCAATGTCTTTAGTGCTTGTGATCGTATCTGTCGTAACGTTTTCTGCAACTATAAAATACATTATTTTTGCACTTTCCTAAATGCAAAAAAAGTAGGTAAATCTTACCTACTTTTTTATACATCTCTATTTAGGTGCCCGTTTGTATAAGCTGGACCTTCCATTCTTTTACCTTCTTTAACTAAATTAATAATATTGTTAATTTCTGGAATAGATTCTTCTAAAACATCGATACGTGCATAATCAATATTTAAGTCACTGTATTCAATTGATAATGTCTTAGAATTATATATATTAGTAATTGGCTGCAACATACTTGGAACAACTTTAAATAGGAAACCAAGTCTATCCTTTAGATAAAAGTTTTTTCCACTTTTGCATTTTCCATCACAAGTAGGATAGCATCCATTAGAAGAGCCAAGTAAACAATACTTTGCAGTCATAACTTTTATTTTTCCATATACTATAAGTTCTTTATCAATAGAAGAGTGCATATTTTGAATGTCAGATTTGTTAAGCTCAGGAGATAGGGTAATGGCTGCAATGTTATGATTAGAAAGTTCATTTATTGTATAGTCGTTAAAAACATTCATGGTGTAATTAGCAATAAATTCATATTTTTTGTAATTCTCTCCTTTTAAATATAGCAGATCTCCCGCATTTGAAAACACAAAACCTTTAATATTGTAATTAGGTGCAATACTATCAATCAAAAGATTAACTATATTTGAATAATTAGAAGTGATAACAGTTGGAAGATATACATATATATTGAACTTAGATTTAATTTTGTCAATTGCTTTTCTGTTTTTTACACTTCTAAAACATCTAAGTGGAATATAAAGCCTGTCAACGTATTCAAGCTTTGTATAATCATATTCAGGATGTATTTCAGATAAAAGCAATGAGATTTTTGGCGAAGAATGCTTTTTATCTTCAAATGTTTTTAATTTTATATTAACAGGAACTCTTGTAAACTTACGAATTACTAAAAACTGTATCTTTTCTAATGCTTCTCTACGTAACCTATTTAGCTCACTTATTTTTGGTATGTATAAACCGCTCATCCATATCAACATCGATTTTTGCAAATTCATATGGAGTATCATTTGTTTTAGAAAATTGAGATATTATTCTATCTTTAGATAAAGGCTGATTAATTGCATCTACTGGGATAATGTTTGATTTTATATTAACTCCCACATTTTTATAACTTTCATATTCTCTAGAAGGAGTTACAGAAACTAAAATAGGTGAGTCCTTTTTTACTGTAATTTTGCAATTTAATTTAATTTTCTTACATTCTTTACCAGAATAGGTTGCATATGCAGAATCGGAAAGAGTCTTACTAGAAATTTTATATATTTTATCTCCAGGGTGGATATTACCCTTCATTCTGCCAATAGTTATAAGTTCATTATTGCATGCAAATGGAATATTTTTGTCTTGGAACATTAACTCAGATACTCTGTATCTTGTTTGCTCATTTTCAAAAGTAATAGAATCTCCAATTGCAATTCTTTCATTCAAATTTAGTGTGATGTGGCCATTTTTTGCATTGTAATTTGAAACATTTCCAATATAAATCCCCATGTTATTTTGCTTTTCTTTGAAAACTAAATTTCTATTAGCATTTGAATCTAAGTGACCAGAAGAAAAATTCCCCCTATTAAAGACT
>CANQXL010000076.1 GCA_947627705.1 uncultured Clostridia bacterium | reverse complement strand
ATATACCAAGTAATGCTATTATGGAAAATGATTATTGGTATATACCAAATGAATAGTTATGCGAAAAATTACAATTTGAAAGGATAGTATATGATACAATTATTAAAGTATGGAAATACTAATTGTTATTATATAAAAGGTAAAAATGGTAGTATATTAGTTGATACTGATTGGGCTGGAACACTACAAGCCTTTTATAAAAAAGTTAAAGAATTAAATATAACAAATATTGATTATCTTTTAATAACCCATTACCATCCTGATCATATGGGAATAGTACAAGATATAATTGATAATATGAATGTAAAATTGTTAGTAATAGATGTTCAGAAAGATTATATACATTGTTCAGATCAAATATTTGAAAAAAATAATAATATAAATTTTAATCCTATAAATACAGAACCATTGATAATCTCATGTAAAGATAGTAGAAAATTTTTAAATGACTTAGGAATTGATGGAGAAATAATATATACTCCAGGACATAGTGATGATAGTATTTCTTTAATATTAGATAACGGTATTGCGTTAGTTGGAGATTTATATGATTTAAATTCAGCATTTGCATTTAATGACGAGAAAATAAATAATAGTTGGAAAAATATATTAAGTCATAATATATCAAAAATATGTTACGGACATCATGAGCAAATAATTAATTAATAAATTACAATTAGTAGAAATAAGTAGAGTTGAAATCCAACTCTATTTTCTTTTTGGAAATTTTTTCTTCACACATTTGTCCATGATATTAATTTTATTTATAATGATTTCATGGAGGTATAAAGATATGGAAGAAATATTAAATACTTCTGTTCTTGACGAAATGTTTGAGGATAGAAGTGAAAAACTATCTCGTTATCTTATAAAAGATAATGCAGAATATGTAGAAAAAGAAAAAGAGATGTCAGACAAATTAAAGGAGCTTTTAAAGTATGTTCCAGGAGAACATTACAAAGCATTAGAAAATGAAATTGAGGAATTTCTATTTGACCATGTAATGTATATGTCAGAATTCTGGTGCGAAAAATATTATAAAATAGGATTTGCTGATGGATTAAATGTAAAAAAAGAAATACAAACAGAATTGGAGGGACTTGATAATGAACAAAATGTTGGATAGTTTTATAAATGAATATAAAGATGCTTTGAATGAACATTTTAATACAAAAGTAATGATAAAACTTGAAAAAAGGGATGATTACAAGGAAATAAAGGATAAAATCAAAGAGATATACGATAAGTATCCTAATATAAGGAATTTTGTAGAAGATGAAAAACCTGCTACTTTTAATCAAGAAGAAGCAGAGGCTTTTAGTGAATTATATAATTTATTTGATTGTCTTAAGATGATTGAAATATTGGAAGCATTCAAATTAGGTGCAAAAGAAGCTCTTATATTTTTTAAAGAACAAGAAATGTTAAATATCTAGGTTTTAAAAACATATTTAATCCTAAAATATGTTTAAATTTTAATACTTGCTGTTCATTAGCAATGAATATGTGCTATAATATTTTGCAGAAAGAAGGTGTAAAAATGTCATCATTTAATATTACAAAATACAATAATATGCAAAAAGATGAAATGCAAAAAATTTATACTCCTGAAATGTATCAGAAAGAAATTGATGAAACAGATGAATTACTTTCTACACTAATGGAGAAAATAGGAATGGAGGACTATGAAAAGTTTGTAAATGAAACTGAACCACTTGCAACTTATGATTACTTCTTTGGTATGTTTTCTGAACAATATATAGATGATATACCAGTTATTCCAGTTAGAACAATTAAAAGAGTTAGGGAACAAGTTTTAGAAAAACTAAATTCTCTGAATTAATATATAAGGACTTGAATTAGAAATAATTTGAGTTCTTTTTTTATTTATAAATATCGATTGGAGGGAAAAAACATGAACGAAAATGATGAATTATTAAAGAAATTAGAACAAGAATTAAAAGATTATAAAACTCATGTAAAAGAACGAGGTGTAGATTATGCCATTGATAAGGCATATGAATTAACCGTAAAACAAGAAATAATAGACTGTATTGCTTACGATAGTGATTTATCAAAAGAGCAAAAAAAAGCTCTTTTAAAATGTGATAATGTTCTTAATGATTGCTATGATGAGTGGCTTAAAACAGATGGTAATTTAAGAGAACATCTAAATTATAGTGTAGATAAATCGGTTGAACATATTACTAATGATTATAAAAAAGATAAAATAAAAGCAAATAAAGAAGCAAGGTAAGGTGGTAATAATGAAAGATTATATACCACCTGATTTACTTAAAAAAGCAAAAGAAATGGATTTATTAACTTATTTAATGAACTTTAATCCTAGTGAATTAGTTAAGATAACCGAAGATACATATTCAACTAAAACACATGATAGTTTAATAATAAGTAATAACTTATGGCACAGATTTTCTACTAATGATGGTGGTAAAACAGCTCTTGATTACTTAATTAAAGTAGAAGGTTATACTTTGCAAGATGCTGCAAAAATTATACTTAATAATCAAAATATTGAACTTAAAAAAGCTCCTATAGTAGAAAATAAAATAATAAAATCAATAGTTATTCCAAATAGAAATAGTAATAATAAAATTGTTATAGAGTATCTAATTAATCGTGGTATAGATGAAGATATAATAAAATATTGTATTGATAAGAACTTATTATATCAAGAACAAAAAACTAATAATGTAGTTTTTATTGGCTATGATAATGAGCATAATATTAAATATGCTGGGTGCAGGTCTACTGGAGAAAAAAGAATTATGAGGGATGCAAAAGGTAGCTCAAAAGAGTTTTCTTTTAGAATGTTATCTGATACAAATAAAGATTCTATTCACCTGTTTGAAAGCTCCATAGATTTGCTTTCTTATGCTACATTATTAAAAATAAAAGGATATGATTGGCACAATCAAAATTTAATTGCGCTAGCAGGAGTGTACCAACCTGCGAATAAAATAGAGCAAAGTAAAGTTCCAATAACAGTACTTAATTATTTGCAAAATAATCCTAGTATAAGTCAAATAGTATTACATTTTGATAATGATAGAGCAGGTAGAGATGCAACAAAAGCATTTATAATTGCTCTTTATAATAAGTATGATATATACGATATTCCTGCACCTTATGGGAAAGATATAAATGATTATTTATGTTATACATTAGGGTTAAAAAATAGACAAGAAGTAGAAAAATATAAGTCATATAATAAAGCTAAACCAAGTTTTATTAGGTAGTAAAAATGGAGTTGATTATGGGGTAAAATATTGTTTTATTGTACTAGCAAGCACTGAATTTGGGGACTGCAGAAATCGTCCTTCCAAATTCTATACAATGGGGCAAGCCCCAATCCCCATTTTAGAAAGGAGAGCAAATGCGAGAACGAAATGTAGAGTTTCATATTCGATTAAGCGACATGGAATATGACAAGTTAGAAGAAATGTCTTTAAAATCGAAAATGACGAAATCTGATGTTATTAGAAATTTAATTATAGAAAAAGAGATTAAAGAAAAACCAGGAATAGAATTTTATGAAGTTATGAAAGAACTTTCTAAAATAGGAGTTAATCTTAATCAAATTGCAAAAAAAGCAAATAAAAACAATCTTATAGATGAAGATTACTATAAAGAACTTGCAAATGAGTGGCAAGAATTTTCAAGGCGAGTTAAAAGCAAATTTTTATAGGAGGTATTTAAGTGGCAGTAACAAAAATATGGAAAGTAATGAAAAGAGTAGATCATGTTGTAGATTATGCAACTAATAAAGAAAAAACTAAAATTCAAATGTCTCCAAATGGAATGTTTGCTAATGATTTAAAAGATGTAATTGATTATGCAAGAAATTCTGATAAGACGGAAGAAGAATATTTCGTAACTGGAATTAATTGTGAGCCACAATCTGCTTATGAAGAAATGCAAGATACAAAATTATTTTATAATAAATGTGATAAGATATTAGCATTTCATGGTTATCAATCATTTGCAAAAGGAGAAACTACTCCAGAAATTGCACATAAAATTGGTGTAGAACTTGCACATCAAATATGGGGAGATAGATTTCAAGTAGTAGTTACAACTCATCTTAACACAAAATGTCTACACAATCACTTTGTAATAAATTCTGTATCATTTAAAGATGGTTACAAATATTATGATAATCATACATCTTATTCAAGAATAAGACATATTTCAGATGAGCTTTGTAAGGAATATGGTTTAAGTGTAATAGAAGAAAAGCCAACAAAGAAAACTCATTTAAACTATGCAAACTTTTATGAAAAATCTAAATATACAAATAATTATGAAATAAATGCTAAACGAGATTTAGATTTAGCAATTAGACAAGCATATTCTTATAATGATTTTGAATATCTTATGAAGAAACTAGATTATGAAATTATTTATAGAGCAAATAAAATAAGTTTAAGACATAAAAATTATAATCGTAATATTAGAATTGAAAGAAGATTTGGAGAAGATTATTCAATAGATAATATAAGGCAAAGAATTTTAGATGAACAAGCAGTTCGTGTTCCATTTATAGAAGATTATTATAGAAAAGTAAAATATCCTTTTGCAAAAAGGCACAAGAGAGCCAAAGCAAAAGGATTTGTTGCTTTATATCTTCATTATTGTTATTTATTGAAAGTATTTCCAACTATACCTCAACAAAGATTACCTGTTTCTATAAGAGCAGATGTTGCAAGAATGAATGAATTATCTGATGAAGCAAAACTCTTATCAAATTATAAGATTAAAACATTAAATGATTTAAAAGATTTTTTTAATAATAAGAGTTCTTCATTAGAAGATTTGGAAGCTCAAAGAAAAAGATTATGGGAAAAAAGAAGAGTAAGTAAAAATGATATTGAGAAAAAAAGTATATGTAATGATATAAGTATTCTCAATAATCAAATAAATAAATTAAGAAGGGAGGTTGAACTTGCAAAAGATGTAGAAACAAGAATACCAAAGATAGAAGATAATTTATCAGAATTAGATAATCAAGAAGAACAAGAGAAAAATAAAGAAAATGAAAAAACAAAATCAAGAAAGACCAACTATAAAAAGTCAAGCATTTTTTGAAAAAAATCAAAAAAATTTTTAAGAAAAAAATAAGCATCA
>CANQXL010000075.1 GCA_947627705.1 uncultured Clostridia bacterium | reverse complement strand
TGCTATCGAGTTCGCGACAAATACGCCTCTTGGGACTTTCACCCTAGATTTATGACATGCCCGTCATACAGAAAAAACAGCGTAGTACATACTACACTGTTTTTTTATTATTTAATTTCTAGATTCTACAAGAATCTTTATTCCTGTTCTGTCTTCTCCTTCGACCTCGACTTCAGCAAATGCTGGTACACATACTAGGTCTACTCCAGATGGTGCAACGAATCCTCTTGCTATAGCCACCGCCTTAATTGCTTGATTTAATGCCCCTGCTCCAATTGCTTGCATTTCTGCTTTGTTACTTTCCTTTACCAAACCAGCTATTGCTCCTGCAACTGAGTTTGGATTTGATTTTGATGAGATTTTTAAAACTTCCATTGTTTGTGCCTCCTATAATTTATTTTTTTGTTTCGTTTGAACATATATAGTTATATTATATTTGGCAAATATTGTCTAGTCTTTTTTGGAAAATTCTGGAAATTTTCATCGCAATTTTTTCTCTTTTTCGACTATAAGTTACATATTGATTCTTTTTATATTTGTTATTCTACAATTTTCTTCGTTTATTTCAAATATACATCCATTTAACATACTTTCACCTTTTGCAACTGTATATTTTTCTGGAAGAGTTGTGACAAATCTCTTTAATGATGCATCTACGCTCATTCCTATTACACTTTCTTTTGGTCCTGTCATTCCTATATCTGTAATGTAGCCTGTTCCTTTTTCTAATATTTTTTCGTCTGCTGTTTGGACATGTGTGTGTGTGCCAAAAATCATTGTTACTTCTCCGTCTAAATAGTATCCAAGAGCAATTTTCTCTGCTGTTGCTTCTGCATGAAAGTCTATAATTATTATATCTGCCTCTTTTTCTTTTAATGATTTAACTATCTTTTTTGCTATTACAAATGGATTTTCTGTAAGTACATTCATGCTTGTTCTTCCAATCAAATTAACTACTGCTATCTTTTTACCATTACAATTGTATATTCCATATCCGTTTCCTGGTACACCTACTGGATAATTTGCAGGTCTTATTAATTTAGGGTTATCTATGAATGTAAAGATATCCTTTTTACCCCATGTATGGTTTCCCATTGTTACTGCATCTACTCCAAGTGATATTATTTCTTCAAATTGCTTTTTTGTAATTCCCATTCCGTCTGCAACATTTTCTCCGGTTTACAATAGTAAAATCTATTTTATTTTCTTCTTTTATTTTCTTGATTTCTTGTGCTAACTTTTTTAACCCATTATCGCCTACTAAATCTCCTACTGCTAAAATATTCATATGTTTTCACTTTCCTTCCTTATTCTCTTTATATATTACTATAAATTTTTCGTTCTTGCAAGGGTTTGGAAAGTTTTTTAATTCTTTTACTTATAATTTTCTTGATATACTTCAATTACAGACTTATATAAATTTTTTAAGTTATCTGCACTTTCTAGTAATACTTCATAAAATACTTTGTCATCTACTTGATAAACTTCGTCCTTAACACTTCCAATTTCATATGTATAAACTTCATCGCTATATATTTCGCCATATTTTTTGTAGTCTCTTATAACTAAATTTGTATCTTTCTCTATCCAAATTTCTTCGTATGATTCCATATACTCTTTTATTGGTCTTTTTAAAACATAGCAGTCTTTTCCTTCAAATTTCTCTTCTCTTAAATTTATTTCACCATATTCGCTTATACTTGATAAATGTAGTTCATCAAGTACTTGATACATCGGAAAAATATACCTTTTTGCTGATTCTTGTGAACCTACTTTTTTTGATGTTGTTTTTTCGTCTCCTGATATATTAACAAAATAGCCAAATATAAATTTTCCATAGTATGTTTCTATTATTCCCTTTTGTGGTCCAAAATTACTAGTATCATTTGTTATTTCTTTAACATTATCTTGATTTCTATATATTTCTGTGAAAAAATCTCTTTTTACTCCTTCAAAGTCTATTGACTCCCCTTTTACTTTAACTAATATATTTTTTTCTTCTTGATATAATTTTTCTATTTTATCATATGCTGCATCAATGATAAGTTCATTTTTCCTTGTTTTATAGCTATATGTAAACATTAATCCCCAAAGTGTTATTATAATAAGTAATAGTACAAAAGCTATAATCATTAAACTATTTTCCCTTTTATGGTATTTTTTTAAATAGTCTATTTCTGGAGTATCAATTTCACTTTTTATTCCTTCTTTACTATCTTTTTTTATTGTGTCTAATAATTCCTTGCAATTAGCACATGTTTTTATATGGTTTTCTACAAGTTTTTTTGTTTCATCTCTTAAATTTCCTTCTACATAATTGGGTAACAAATCTTTTATGATTTCACATTCATTTTCATTCATTTTAATTGCTCTCCCTTCCCATTAAAAGTTCCTTTAACTTTATTTTGCCTCTATAAAAAGTTATTCTTGTCCATTCTTCTGTTTTACCAAGAATTTCTGCAATTTCTTTAAAAGATAAATCTCCTTTTAATCTTAAATAAAATACTTCTTTAGTTTTTTCATCTAATTTATGTATTTGTTTATACATATTTATAATTTCACTTCTATCTTCGACATTCTCTTGAAGATTTTCTTCAACTGATAATAAAATTTCTTCTTCAATTGGAATTACTTTTTTTGTCTTTTCTTTACTTAAATACCTTCTCCATTCATTTTTTGCTATTTGACAAAGCCATGTACTAACCTTACAATCTCCATTAAACCTATTTACATTTCTTATTGCTCTATAAAAGGTCTCTTGAGTCAATTCTTCTGCAATTTCTTTATTATTACATAAACTTTTTAAATAATTATATACAAGTTTAGAATACTCTTTATAAAGTTGTTCCACCTTTTCACCTTCTTCTATTATTTAAGACCTATTTTAGTTTAATATGTTACAATTTTTTTATAAAAATAAAGAACTTATATTAAGAATTTAATTATTCTTTTCTATAAGTTCTTGATTATTTTATTTTGCGTATTCGATTGCTCTTGATTCTCTAATTACATTTACTTTTATTTGTCCTGGATATTCCATTTCGTCTTCTACTCTTTTAGCAATATCTCTTGCCATTATAGTCATTTCTGCCTCTGATACTTTTTCTGGCTTAACTATTATTCTTACTTCACGTCCTGCTTGTATCGCATAAGATTTATCAACACCTTCAAATGAATCTGCAATTTCTTCTAGTTTTTCTAGTCTCTTTATGTATGCTTCTAAGGTTTCACGTCTTGCTCCTGGGCGTGATGCAGAAATACTATCTGCAGCTTGTATTAAAACTGCTTCTAGTGTTTGTGGTTCTACATCTTCATGATGTGCTTCAACTGCATTTATGACTAATGGATTTTCCTTGAATTTTTTAAGTATCTCAACACCGATTTCTACATGTGTTCCTTCCATATCATGGTCTAAAGCTTTTCCTATATCATGTAGAAGACCTGCTCTTGCAGCTCTCTTACTATCTAGTCCAAGTTCTTCTGCCATAATTCTTGCAAGGTTTGATACTTCAATTGAGTGATTTAATACATTTTGTCCATAACTTGTTCTATATTTTAGTTTTCCTATTAGTTTAATAAGTTCTGGATTTAATCCTATAACTCCTGTCTCAAGTGTTGCCCTTTCTCCTTCTGATTTGATAGTTTCAGCAACTTCTTCTTTTGCTTTTTCTACCATTTCTTCGATTTTTGCAGGGTGGATTCTACCATCTTCTATTAATTTTTCCAATGCTATCTTTGCAACTTCTCTTCTTAGTGGATCGAATCCTGAAAGTACTACTGCTTCTGGTGTATCGTCTATTATAAGGTCAATTCCTGTAAGAGTTTCTAGTGCTTTTATGTTTCTACCTTCACGTCCTATAATTCTACCTTTCATTTCGTCACTTGGAAGTGCAACGATTGAAACTGTAGTTTCTGATGTGTGATCAGCAGCACATTTTTGGATTGTATACGTTAAAATTTCTCTTGCTTTTTTGTTTGCTTCTTCTCTTGCCTTTTGATCTAGTTCTTTTATCAAGCTTGCTTTTTCAGCAGTTATTTGTTTTTCAATTTCGCTTAAAAGTATTGTTTTTGCCTCGTCTCTAGTTAGTCCTGATATTCTTTGAAGCTCATTCATTTTCTTTTCTAAAGCCTGATCTAGCTCTTTTTTCTTACTTTCTAATTCTTGAGATTTACGTTCTAAATCTCTTTCTCTGTGTTCAATTCCTGATGTTCTTTTGTCTAAATTTTCTTCTTTTTGTATTAATCTCTTTTCTTGAGCTTGTACTTCGCCCCTTCTTTCTCTAATCTCTTTTTCTAGTTCATTCCTCTCTTGCATAATTTCTTCTTTTGCCTTAAATAGTTCTTCTTTTTTTACATTCTCAGCTTCTTTACTAGCAAGTTCTACTAATCTTTTTGCTTCATTTTCTGCTCCTGCAATTTTTGATTCTGCAATTTTTTTTCTTATTATTATACCTACTGGAATAAATACAACTCCTGAGATTAGGATAGTGGCGATTATAGCTACGATGTTATCCATAAAATCTACCTCTTTCCTATTTAATTTTCAATGTTCGTAATAATATTTACTAATTTATTTTTAGAATATATTTTCACTTACTATAATATTTTATACGTATTATTGTAAACTGTCAAGTAGTTTTTGATAAGATTTAGTTAAATTTAAAATTAAATTCCATCAAAAGCTCAACAGGAATTTAGTTTTGGAAAAATCCATGTTATAATTATATTTAATACTTTACTTGGGTACAAGGAGGTATTAGATATGGAAAAAGCAAATCAAAAACATTTAACATTAGAGGATAGAAATTTCATTGAACAAGCCTTAAATCAAGATATGACATTCAAGGAAATTGCAAAATTTTTATCAAAAGATCCAACTACAATATCAAAAGAAGTAAAAAAACATAGGATAAGAAAAGAACCAAGTACATTCAATGGAGGCAAAAATGTATGTAAAAGAAGATTTGCATGTAGAAAGAAAAATGTATGTGGAAGGAATTGTAAGGCACTATGTTCTAAATATTGTTCAAGATGTAATTCATATTGTGCAGAATTTGAAGAAGATATTTGTAATGCTCTAACACAAGCTCCTTATGTATGTAATTCTTGTTCCTCTAAAGTACATTGCAGACTGCTTAAATACTATTATCGAGCATTACCTTCATACAATCAATACAAACATACTTTATCTATTTCAAGGCAAGGTATTAATATGTCTGAAGAAGAACTTATTGAATTAGATAATACTGTTTCTCCTTTGATTAAACAAGGGCAAACAATTTCACACATTTATCAAACACAAAACTTAAAGTGTTCAAAGTCTTCTCTATACAACTACATTAATCAAAATCAATTATCTGCGAGAAATATTGATTTACCTAGAAGAGTTAGATACTCAAAAAGAAAAAGTCAAAGAATTCCACCAAAGGATACTACTATTAGAAAAGGTAGAACTTATGAAGATTTTGAAAAATATTTAGTAGAAAATCCAGATACTCAAGTTGTTGAAATGGATACTGTGGAAGG
>CANQXL010000074.1 GCA_947627705.1 uncultured Clostridia bacterium | reverse complement strand
GCTATATCTTTTTTTACTTCTTTTATTTTCATAGGATTATCTAATCCGTTTGTTGCTAGGTTAAATCTTAACTTAAATAATTCCGTTTTTAATTCACCTAATTCTTTTTCAAGTTCTGGTGAAGACATTTCATTTATTTTATTCATCTTCATCTACTCATCACCACCTACGTTATTTTCTCTTGCTACAAATTTTGATTTTACAGGTAGTTTATTTGCAGCAAGTCTAAGAGCTTCTTTTGCAATATCTTCAGTAACTCCAGATATTTCAAACATAACTCTTCCTGGTTTTACTCTAGCTACCCAATATTCAGGTGCTCCTTTACCTTTACCCATACGAGTTTCTGCTGGTTTCTTAGTAACTGGTTTGTCTGGGAATATTTTTATCCAAACTTGACCGCCTCTTTTAATGTAACGTGTCATTGCAATTCTGGCTGCTTCAATTTGGTTTGATTTAATTAAAGCTGCGCCTGTTGCTTGTAGTCCATATTCTCCGTCTGTAACTAATGTACCTCTAGATGCTTTACCTCTATTTCTACCTTTTTGCATTTTTCTATATTTTGTTCTTTTTGGCATTAATGGCATTATTCTTCGCTCCCTTCTACTTTAGAGTTTTTTTTGCCTGGTAGAACTTCTCCTTTATATATCCAAACTTTAACACCTATTTTTCCATAGGTTGTATTAGCTTCATAGAAACCATAGTCTATGTCTGCTCTTAAAGTTTGAAGTGGTATTGTACCTTCTTTATAGAATTCTGTTCTAGCCATATCAGCTCCAGCTAATCTTCCAGATACAGAAGTTTTTATTCCTAAAGCACCTGCTTTCATAGCTTTTGCCATTGCTTGTTTCATTGCTCTTCTAAATGAAATTCTCTTTTCTAGTTGAGCACAAATATTTTCTGCAACTAATTGTGCATTTATATCGGCATCCTTTACTTCGATTATATCGATTTTGATGTCTTTTCCTATCATCTTTTGTAAATCAGTTTTTAATGTTTCAACAAGTGCTCCACCTTTACCTATTACAAGTCCTGGTTTTGCTGTATAAACATTAACTTTAACTAATTTAGTAGTTCTTTCAATTACGATTTTTGAAATACCACTAACAAATAATTTTTTCTTAATATATTCACGGATTTTATGGTCTTCTACTAAATAATCTGCATAATTTTTCTTATCTGCATACCATTTTGAGTCCCAGTCTTTAATAACACCTACTCTTAATCCATGTGGATTCATTTTTTGTCCCATATGATAAGACTCCTCCTTCCTATTCTCTTTCCTTCAATACTATTGTTATATGACTTGTTCTTTTTCTAATTCTAACTGCTGAACCTTTTGCAGCAGGTCTGATTCTCTTTAATGTTGGACCTTGATTTGCATAAATTTCAGCAACATATAAGTTATCACTTTTCATATTATGGTTATTTTCAGCATTAGCAATTGCTGATTTTAATAGTTTTTCGATTGTTTCTGATGCAATTTTAGGTGTAAACTTAACTATTGCAAGTGCTTCTGAAACATCTTTTCCTCTTATTAAATCTGCAACAATTTTTACTTTTCTAGCAGATATTCTTGCATATTTAAGAGTTGCTCTAGCTTCTATATTTGCTATTTCTTCCATAATTTGCTAAACCTCCTTAATTTAATATTCTCTAGCTTTTAACAGTTGATGCCTTTTCTCCTGAATGACCTTTAAATGTTCTTGTTGGAGCAAATTCACCTAATTTATGTCCAATCATTTCTTCTGCAATATATATTGGTACATGTTTTCTTCCGTCATGTACTGCTATTGTATGACCAACCATTTGTGGATATATAGTTGATGCTCTTGACCATGTCTTTAATACTTCTTTCTTTCCAGATTCGTTCATTGCTTCAATTCTTTTTAATAATTTAGGCTCAACAAAAGGCATTTTTTTGCTTGATCTTGACATATTCAAATAGCCTCCCTTCTATTACTTTCTTCTCTTAACGATAAATTTATCAGAAGCTTTATGTTTCTTTCTTGTCTTGTATCCAAGTGCTGGTTTGCCCCAAGGAGTAAGTGGTCCTGGTCTACCAACTGGTGCTTTACCTTCACCACCACCATGTGGGTGATCTACTGGGTTCATAACACTACCACGAACTGTAGGTCTGATTCCCATATGTCTTTTTCTTCCAGCTTTACCAAGTTTAACATTTTCATGATCTGAATTTCCAATTGTACCTATTGTAGCTCTACATCTAACTGCAACTAATCTCATTTCTCCTGATGGAAGTCTTACGTGAGCATATTTTCCTTCTTTTGCCATAAGTTGTGCTTCTTGACCAGCTGCTCTAACCATCTTTCCACCTTGACCTGGATTTAATTCTATATTGTGTATCATAGTACCTACTGGAATATTTTCGATTGGCATACAATTTCCTGGTTTAATATCAGCTTTATCTCCTGATACAACTTTGTCTCCATCTTTTAATCCTAGTGGAGCAAGTATATATGCTCTTTCTCCATCTTTATATTCTATAAGTGCTATGTTACTGCTACGATTTGGATCATATTCAATTCCGATAACTGTTGCTTCCATGTTATCTTTTTGACGTTTGAAGTCTATTATTCTGTATTTTTGTCTATTGCCTCCACCTTGATGTCTAACAGTTACTCTACCATATGAGTTTCTTCCTGCATTTTTCTTTTTCTTTGTAAGTAAAGATTTTTCAGGAGTCTTTTTTGTTATTTCTTCGAATGTAGAAACTGTCATGTTTCTTCTTGATGGTGTATAGGCTTTAAAATGTTTCATTCCCATTATATTTCTCTCCTTTATTAATTTATTTTCCCGGTTTTTTCCGGATAATTTTTAGGGATTAAGCTCCCATAAATTCGTCAATAGTTTCTTTATATTTTTTAGATACTTTTACTTCTTTTCCACCTTTTGATAAGTATGTTTTATCTTCTGGGTTAGTATCTATTGTAACTATTGCTTTTTTCCAATCTGGAGTCATTCCACTATGTGCTCCCATTCTTTTTTCTTTTCCTTTTACAGAAATTGTATTTACCTTGATAACTTTAACTTCGAAAAGTTTTTCAACAGCTTTTGCAATTTCTATCTTTGTAGCTTTTTTATTAACTTCAAATGTGTATTTACCATTTTGTATATCCATGTTACTTTTCTCTGTTATTACAGGTGCTATAATTATATCTTCTGCCTTCATTAAGCATACACCTCCTCTAGTTTCTTGATAGTATCAACTGTTACTACAAGTTTTGTATAGTTCAATAAATCATAAACATTTATTGTATTAACTAAAGTTGTTTTTACTCCTTCGATATTTCTTGATGATTTTTGAACATTTTCATCTTTTTCTGGTAAAAGTATTAATGCTTTACCTTCTACTTTTAAGTTTGTTAATGTTTCTACCATATTTTTTGTTTTAATTTCTTTAAATGGTAATTTATCAACAACTACTAATTCGTTTTCAGCTACTTTTGAACTTAATATAGATTTAATAGCTAGTTGTTTTTCTTTCTTATTTACTTTATAAGAATAAGAACGTGGTTTTGGTCCAAGTGCTATACCACCTTTAATCCATTGTGGAGCACGTGTACTTCCTTGTCTTGCTCTACCTGTATCTTTTTGCTTCCATGGTTTCTTTCCACCACCAGAAACTTCTGATCTTGTTTTTGTACTTTGTGTTCCTTGTCTTTGATTTGCTAAATAATTAACAAGTACGCTGTGAACTACATTTTCATTTGGGACTACTCCGAATATAGATTCATTTAACTCTATATCACTAACTTTTTTACCCTTTATATCATAAACATCTATTTTTGGCATTTAACTTTCCTCCTTCCTTTAGTTTGACTTGATTGATTTCTTTATTTTAAGGATTGCACCTTTAGCTCCTGGTACACTACCTTTTATTAATAATACATTTTTATCTAAATCAACTTTAACAACATCTAGGTTTTGAATTGTAATTGTTTGAGCTCCCATATGTCCTGGAAGTTTCTTTCCTTTAAATACTCTACCTGGTGTTGATGTAGGTCCCATTGAACCTGGTCTTCTGTGATACATTGATCCATGTCCCATAGGTCCTCTTGATTGACCATGACGTTTTATAACACCTTGGAAACCTTTTCCTTTAGATGTTCCTTGAACATCAACTTTGTCTCCTTCTACAAAAGCATCTGCTTTTATTTCGTCTCCTACTTTAACATCGCTAATTTCTTCTAATCTGAATTCTCTTAGATGTTTTTTAGGATCTAATTTTGATTTTTTGAAGTGTCCTGTAATTGGTTTATTAACTCTTGTTTTCTTTACTTCTCCAAATCCTAATTGTATACTGTTATATCCATCTGTTTCTACAGTTTTAATTTGAGTAACTGTACAAGGTCCAGCTTCTATAACTGTAACTGGAATAACCATACCTTGTTCATCAAATATTTGTGTCATTCCAATTTTTCTTCCGATAATTGTTTTGTTCATTTTTAACCTTTCCTCCTAACCATTGGCTGATACTTTATATTCCATCTTTATTTAATGTTATATCAGCTTAGCTTTTAGCACATAAATATATAAGCTATATAAATGAAATATTTAATTTTTAGTTATTTTAATTTTGAATTATTAACTACATATTAATTATAGCTTATAATTTCATTTCAATATCAACACCAGCAGGTAACTCTAATTTCATTAAGCTATCAACTGTTTTTTGTGTTGGGTAAAATATGTCAATAACTCTTTTATGTGTTCTCATTTCGAATTGTTCTCTTGAATCTTTGTCTTTGTGAGGACAACGTAAAATTGTAACGACTTCTTTTTGCGTTGGTAATGGAATAGGGCCTGATACTTTTGCTCCTGTTCTTTTAGCAGTATCTACTATCTTTTCAGCAGACTGTTCTAGAACAACATGATCATAAGCTTTAAGTCTTATTCTTATTTTTTCACTACCTGCAACATTGTTTTTTACTGCCATAGTATAAATTCCCTCCTTTAAAATAATTTTGATACCTTGGCAAGTCTTAAAACGCATCCTGGTGTTTCTACCCATTCTATTTTATAATCCCAAGTATTTTTTATATTTTCTTGGGATAAGCGTTTATTATTATAAAAACTTATCGCCTTGGTCTTAGCCACGACATGCTCCACAGAAGTTCCCTCCATTCCTTACGGTTTGTAAGGATGTAGCCACATTCTGCTTCTACGCAAAATTTCGTACTTTAATATTATACAACGCAGATTTCCGTATGTCAAGCTTTTTTTAGAAATTCTTGGAATTTTTAGGATTTTCTATATAAAATATAAAATTCCAGTAACATTATATTTACTAGAATTTTATACTTAAATTTTAAATTAATTTACATTATGAATTATCTTTTATATATATTTGCCTTTGCTCTGTTAGCCATCTCTCCCTTTCGTCTCTCTCTAATTTCGTTAGCTCTTCGCTTCCTTTATGCCCAAATATTCTTTTGAACACATAATCATTTGTTGGTACCATTACTTCGTTTTCTTCCATAACGCATTGCTCCTTTTCTTATTTTTTTAGTTTTTT
>CANQXL010000073.1 GCA_947627705.1 uncultured Clostridia bacterium | reverse complement strand
GCAAATGAACCAATCGGAAAAGATGGAAAATTTGTAAACAAAAAAATAAAAGTAAGATATTTAGACGAAGTAACAGAAGTTTCAGCAGATCAAGTAGACTTTATGGATGTATCACCAAAACAATTAGTATCAGTTGGAGCAGCAATGATACCATTCTTAGAGCACGACGATGCTAACCGTGCACTTATGGGTGCAAACATGCAACGTCAGGCCGTACCTTTAATGATAACAGATTCACCAATTGTTGGAACAGGTATAGAATATAAAGCTGCAAAAGATTCAGGAATAATGATAATAGCTAAATCAGACGGTGTAATTAAAAAAGTTACAGGTGACGAAATTCAGCTAGAAACTAAAAAAGGTGAGATTGAAACATACAAATTACGTAAATTCAAAAGAACAAATGGTGGAACATGTATAAATCAAAAACCAATAGTTGTAAAAGGTGAAAAGGTTAAAAAGGGTGAAGTTATTGCTGACGGACCTTCTACACAAAACGGAGAAATGGCACTTGGTAAAAACGTAATAATTGCATTCACAACATGGGAAGGTTATAACTACGAGGACGCAATCCTATTAAGTGAAAGATTAGTTAAAGAAGATGTATATACATCAATACACATAGAAGAATACGAATGCGATTGCCGTGATACAAAACTTCGGACCAGAAGAAATAACAAGAGATATACCAAATGTAGGTGAAGATGGATTAAAAGATCTAGACGAAAATGGTATTATAAGAATTGGTGCAGAAGTTAGACCAGGAGATATTCTTGTTGGTAAAGTTACACCAAAAGGAGAAACAGAGCTTACTGCAGAAGAAAGATTACTACGTGCAATCTTTGGTGAGAAGGCTAGAGAAGTTAGAGACACATCACTTCGTGTACCACATGGAGAATCAGGAACAATCGTTGATGTAAAAGTATTCACAAGAGAAAATTCAGACGAGCTTCGGACCTGGTGTAAACCAAGTTATAAGATGCTATATAGCACAAAAAAGAAAAATATCAGTTGGAGATAAAATGGCTGGACGTCACGGAAATAAAGGTGTTGTATCAAGAATATTACCAGTAGAAGATATGCCATTCATGCCTGATGGAACTCCAGTAGATGTTGTATTAAACCCATTAGGTGTTCCTTCACGTATGAACCTCGGTCAAGTTCTTGAAGTACACTTAGGAGCAGCAGCAAGAGCTTTAGGCTGGAAAGTTGCAACACCAGTATTTGATGGCGCAACTGAAGAAGAAATAGTAGAATTACTTAAAAAATCAGGATTATCTGAAGACGGAAAAACAATTCTTTACGATGGAAGAACAGGAGAGCCATTTGATAAACCAATCACAGTTGGTGTAATGTATATGTTAAAACTACACCACTTAGTAGATGACAAGATACATGCTCGTTCAACTGGACCATATTCATTAGTTACTCAACAACCATTAGGTGGTAAAGCACAATTCGGTGGACAGAGATTTGGAGAAATGGAAGTTTGGGCACTAGAAGCATATGGAGCATCACATACATTACAAGAAATGCTAACAGTTTAGTCAGACGATATAGTAGGAAGAATAAAGACATATGAAGCAATAGTAAAAGGCGAAAATATTCCAGAACCTGGAGTACCTGCAGGATTCAAAGTATTAATAAAAGAATTACAAAGCTTAGGACTTGATGTAAGACTATATGCTCAAGATGGTAAAGAGTTAGAGCTTAAAGAAAACATCGAAGAAGGCATTGACTTTAACCTAGAAAAAGACGACAAGTCAAAACTTAAAGAAATAGAAGAAGAGCTTACATCAGAATTTGAAGAAGAAACAGAACTTGAAGGTATGGAAGATGAAGCAGACGATGACGAAATATATGATAAATTAACTGATGATGACATTTTAGACGAAGAATTATTCGATAGTGATTTAGCAGAAGACAATATTGATAATGACGAGGATTTAATTTAATTGAATAATAAGCTTAAACATGGCTTAAAATAAAGCATAAAAATACTGATCGAGCAATGTAAAAGTTTTAAGCCATAAGAGTTTAAGCAAGAAAAATATATTATAGGGGGCTAAAAATCCGTGGACGAATTAGAATTGTTTGATAAATTAAAAATAGGACTTGCATCTGATGAGAAAATCAGAGAGTGGTCAAAAGGTGAAGTAAAAAAGCCTGAAACAATAAATTATAGAACACTTAAACCAGAAAAAGATGGTTTATTCTGTGAAAGAATATTTGGACCTATAAAAGATTGGGAATGTCATTGTGGTAAATATAAAAGAGTTAGATATAAAGGAATTGTATGCGATAGATGTGGTGTAGAAGTTACAAAATCAAAAGTTAGACGTGAAAGAATGGGACACATCGAACTTGCAGCTCCAGTTGCTCATATTTGGTATTTCAAAGGAATTCCAAGTAGAATAGCACTTTTACTTGACATATCACCAAGAAGTATAGAAAAAGTTATATATTTTGCTTCATATATAGTAACAGATAAAGGAACATCTGGATTAATTAAAGGTCAAGTATTAACAGAGAAAGAATATGAAGAAGCAGTTGAAAAATACGGCAGGGGAACATTTAAAGCAGAAATGGGAGCAGCTGCAATCAGAAAACTACTTGAAGAAATAGACCTTGACAAATTATCTGCAAAACTTATAAAAGAAATAAACAAATCAAGCGAACAAAAAAGATTAAAATTAGTAAAGAGATTAGACACAGTAGAAAGCTTTAGACTATCAGGAAACAGACCTGAATGGACAATAATGAATGTTATACCTGTAATTCCACCAGATATCAGACCAATGGTACAACTAGATGGCGGAAGATTTGCAACATCAGATTTAAACGATTTATATAGAAGAGTAATCAACAGAAATAACAGATTAAAGAGACTATTAGAATTAGGTGCACCAGAAATAATAGTAAGAAATGAAAAAAGAATGTTACAAGAATCTGTAGATGCACTTATAGATAATGGTAGACGTGGAAGACCAGTAACTGGAGCTGGAAATAGAGCACTTAAATCACTTTCAGATATGTTAAAAGGAAAACAAGGAAGATTCAGACAAAACTTACTTGGAAAGAGAGTTGACTATTCTGGACGTTCAGTTATCGTTGTTGGACCTGAACTTAAAATGTATCAATGCGGACTTCCAAAGGAAATGGCAGTAGAATTATTTAAACCATTCGTTATGAAAGAACTTGTAAAGAGAAATCTTGCACACAATATTAAAAATGCAAAGAGAATGGTAGAAAGATTAAGACCAGAAGTATGGGATATTCTAGAAGAAGTTATAAAAGACCATCCAGTATTATTAAACCGTGCTCCTACACTTCATAGATTAGGTATACAAGCATTCGAACCAGTATTAGTTGAAGGTAGAGCAATAAAGCTACACCCATTAGTTTGTACAGCATTCAATGCTGACTTCGATGGAGACCAGATGGCAGTTCACGTTCCACTATCACCAGAAGCACAAGCAGAAGCAAGATATTTAATGCTTTCAGTTAATAATCTACTTAAACCACAAGACGGTAAACCAGTAACAGTACCTACACAGGATATGATACTTGGAAGTTATTATTTAACAATGCAAGTTGATGGTGAAAAGGGAGAAGGAATGTATTTCAAAGACGACGAAGAAGCACTTCTTGCATATCAAAATGGAGACCTAGAATTACATGCAAAAGTTAATATAAGAAGAACTGGAGAGGTAGATGGAAAGAAAATAACACAAAAAGTTGAGACAACAGTTGGAAGATTAATATACAACCAAGGAATTCCACAAGATTTAGGCTTCGTTGATAGAAGCAAAGAAGAAAATCTACTAAAACTTGAAATAGATTTCCCAGTTATAAAGAAAAACTTAGGAACAATAGTTGCAAAATGTATTAATAAACATGGATTTGAGATTACATCAGAAGTACTAGACTACATCAAATCAATAGGATATAAATACTCAACAAAGGGAGCTATCACAGTTTCAGTTGCAGACGTAAAAGTTCCAGAAGCAAAGAAAGATATACTTGCAAAGGCAGACCAAGATGTAGATAATATTATGAAACAATATAAACGTGGATTAATTACAAACGAAGAAAGATATCAATCTACAATCAAGATTTGGGAAAAGGTTACAGACGATGTAACAGAAGCTATGAAAGATAACTTCGACGAATTAAACCCAATTTACATGATGGCACAATCTGGAGCAAGACGGAAATATGAACCAGTTAAGACAAATCGCAGGTATGCGTGGACTTATGGCAAATACATCAGGTAAAACAGTAGAAATACCTATTAAATCATGCTTTAGAGAGGGACTAGATGCACTTGAATACTTTATATCTTCACACGGTGCAAGAAAAGGTCTTGCAGATACAGCTTTAAGAACAGCAGACTCTGGATATTTAACAAGAAGACTTGTAGATGTAAGCCAAGATATTATAGTTCGTGAAGACGATTGTGGTACACATGAAGGAATAGTAATAGAAGACATTAAAGATGGTAACCAAATAATAGAAAAACTACAAGAAAGACTAGAAGGAAGATATGTTCTAGAAGATTTAAAAGACCCTACAACAGGTGAAGTAATAGTAGATACAGATACAATGATAGACGGCGATATTGCTAAGAGAATAGTAGACAGCGGAATAACATCAGTTAAAGTTCGTTCTTCATTAACATGTAGAACAAAACATGGTGTATGTGCAAAATGCTATGGAATGGGATTAGCAACACGTTCAAAAGTAAATATCGGTGAAGCAGTAGGAATAATTGCAGCTCAAAGTATCGGTGAACCTGGTACACAGCTTACAATGCGTACATTCCACATGGGAGGAGTTGCAGGTGGAGACATCACGCAAGGTCTTCCTAGAGTTGAAGAGTTATTTGAAGCAAGAAAACCAAAGGGACTTGCAATTATATCTGAAATAGCAGGAAAAGTTAAACTAAAAGAAGACGGAAACAAGAGAGAAGTTACAGTTAAAGGTAAAGAAGATGCTAAAACATACTTAATACCATTTGGTGCAAAATTAAGAGTTAAAGATGGAGACGTTATAGAACCTGGAACTCAATTAATGGAAGGTTCTGTAAATCCAAATGAAATACTTGCAATAAATGGACCAGAAGGAGTATACAGATATCTAATTCAAGAAGTACAAAAAGTATATAGAAACCAAGGTGTTGATATAAACGATAAACACATTGAAGTTATAGGAAGACAAATGCTTAAGAGAGTTAGAGTACAAGATCCAGGAGATTCAGAATTCTTTGGAAATTCACTTGTTGACATGCATGAATTTGAAGATGTTAATAATGAATTAGTAAAAGAAGGTAAAAAACCAGCAACAGGACATAGAGTATTACTTGGAATTACAAAGGCATCTCTTGCAACAGAAAGCTTCTTATCTGCAGCATCATTCCAAGAGACAACAAAAGTTTTAACAGAAGCAGCAATAAAAGGAAAGATGGATCCATTAATAGGATTAAAGGAAAATGTAATTATCGGTAAATTAATACCAGCAGGAACAGGACTTCAAAGATATAAAAATGTA
>CANQXL010000072.1 GCA_947627705.1 uncultured Clostridia bacterium | reverse complement strand
TTTACTAATAACATTGTATCTTTTTTAGAAATATCTATATTATTGAACACATAGTTATTATTTTTCCAAATATAATTTTTATCAATTATGTTTCTTAACTGAATGTTTAGTCTTTCATAATTATATTTATCAATCCTATAATTAGGTAATGTATGTTTTACTATATTTTTATAAATATAATTTTCATCCTTCTCATTTATTATTTTTTCTGTTTTATCTTTAATCCAAGTAAAATACAGTTTACCTCTTTTTATATCATTTTGTGAGTTTAAACATTTTCTAAATTCTCGTAATTTTCTCAAACAATTTATATAGGTTTCTTTCATTAAATCACACTCCTTAAATTTATTTGTCCTTATAGTGTATCAAACTTTTGTTCTTGCATCAAGTACTTTTATCAACTTTATTAAAAATATTAATTATAAAGTCTTAAATAATGATTAACACTATCATAGATAATGGTAAAAGTTGAGACAACTACCTTTATAGACTATATCGTAGTAACTTCTAATGAGCTTGTTGGCTTATATAGTGCTATAAAGGTAGCTAGAAAGGCTGGTTTTCAGGAAGAAGGTATGCGTAATGTCATCAAGTTAAAAGCAAAAGAAATCTACTATCAGTCTATGGTAAAACAACTTAAGTAGCTGCTTACACAGCTACTTTTTTCTTTACTTTCGCCAATGTGTGACGATTTTACTTAGGTGGAGCCAATAGGGAGAATCGAACTCCCGACCTACAGGTTACGAATCTGTTGCTCTACCAACTGAGCTATATTGGCAATACCATATCATTATATCATAAAAAACAAATAAAAACATATTTTTTTTGAAAAAATATTGAAAATTTTGCAAAATAAATCCCTAAGTATTGATTTTATCAAAAAAATAGTATAAAATATATAAGAATTAATTATAATAAGAATGAAAGTATAAGGAGGAAATTTTATGGCAGAAGTATATATGGCCGGAGATTTAAGAAATGGAACAACATTCGAACTAGATAATCAAGTATTTAGAGTTGTAGAATTCCAACACGTAAAACCAGGAAAAGGAGCTGCATTTGTTAGAACTAAGATAAAAAACGTTATAACAGGAGCAGTAATAGAAAGAACATTTAACCCATCAGAAAAATTACAAGGAGCAGAAGTAGAAAAAAGAGATATGCAATATTTATACAATGATGGCGACTTATATTATTTTATGGATAACGAGACATATGAACAATTACCACTTAACAAAGATCAATTAGGTGATAGCCTTAAATACATAAAAGAAAATATGAATGTTAAGACATTATCATTCAAAGGTAAAGTTTTCTCAGTAGAGCCACCAATGTTCGTTGAGCTCGAAGTTACATATACAGAACCAGGATTTAGTGGAAATACTACAACAACTTCAGGTAAGCCTGCAAAACTAGAAAATGGATTAGAAATAAGTGTACCATTATTTGTTGAGATAGGAGATATAATTAGAATTGACACAAGAACTGGCGAGTATATGGAAAGAGTTTAAGGAGTTTTTGGATCAATGTCAAATTTAAAGAAAAAATTTAATCAAATACTAGAAGATATCGAGAAAAATATTAAAAACAAGGAAGATTTAGATTATATTAAATCTCAAATATATAATATTTCGATATTATTCTTAGACGAGTTAGACAAACTTTCAGAGCTTAATCTTGGTAGATTAAATGTCATGATTGACAGAGAAAAAGAGTTAAGCAAAAAAATTGCTAAAATGGAGAAAATGATATCAGAAATTGAAAAAGAAGTGTTTAGTCCATCGGATTGTGACTTTGAAATTATTTGTCCATACTGTAATGCAGATTTCATTGAAGAATTTTCAGAAGAAAATCCACATGAAGTAAAATGCCCTGAATGCGGAAATAATATTGAGCTTGATTGGAACGACGAAGAATATCAAGGTAGTATTTCTGAAGAAGGCGACGACTATGACGATAAAGATTATGAAGACGATGTGGAAGATAAAGCAGAATCAGAAGGAGACGAAGAAGACGATATGTAAATTTATCGTCTTTTTTCTATTTTTGAGTTAAATAATTAATTTGATTATTTAAAAAGGAAAATTACAATTTACATTAAAATTATATATTATCATGATTTTATTTCAACGTAATCTAATGGATTTACTGCAACATTATTTATTTTTATAGAAAAGTGTAAATGGCATCCAGTTGTTGAGCCATTTGTAGGATTACCATTTTTGTCTTTGTATGGATTATTCAAAACGTCATAAACATTAAATGGACCGACTTGTCCAATAACTTGAGATCTTTCAACATGGTCACCAACATTTACAATAAAATTAGGGGAAACATGGCAATATACAACTTTAATTTCTGAATTTTCGAGAATAATTGTATATCCACCACTACCACTAAACCCAAGATATGTTATAGTGCCAGATGTTGCTGCTAAAAAGTATGTCCCTTCGCTTGCTGGTATATCAATTCCAGAATGATATGAAGAAGATCCAAATAATTCTAAATTTCTATATCCAAAGTATGAAGAAATATAGTATTTATTTGGAATAGGCCAAGCATATCCAGAAGAACTTATAAAAATATCATCAGGGTTTATTCCATATAATTCATAATTATCTATAGGAGAACTCAAAATAGATACAATGATAGTTACTATAATTAAAAATAAAAACGAATATGAAAATAAGTTACGCATAAATAGGCTACCTCCTAAAATATAAAGTAGCTCCAATAAAAATTATATATCTAATTTATAATTATTAATTTGATTTTTTAAATGCAAAAAATTTGCTGATAAAAAAGTTAAGAATTATAACAAGTATTGTAATAAATATTTTGCTAATTAGTTCGTGGATATGCATTAAATTAAACAATAGATAAAAGCCTACCATTTCAACACACATCGTAAATGCACGACCAATCATAAATTTGTAAAATTCTGTCCATATTTCTTTAAATCCTTTTGCAGTAGAGTTAAATACAAGTTTTCTGTTAGTGATATATGCAAACAAAACTGCAATTATTATTGCTATAATATTAGAAATATTTTCTTCTAATCCTATTAAGGTTAATACATAAAAAACAGAAATATTGACAATAGTTGTAAGTACACCAAAGATAGCATAAAAAATAACTTCTCTAGAAAATAATTTTTTTATTAGTCCATTTAAATTTTCCATATTATTGATTATCCTTTCTAAGATACTAATACAACATTGAATATTCTAACATATATATTTTACATTGTCAACATTGTTTTTTTGTAGTTCTTGCACACTTTGTTTTTTTGTAGTTCTTGCACACTATTTTTGTAAATATTGGCTGCTTAACAAATCTTGCATTTTTATTAACAATAATGTATAATATAATTTATACGGGGATGTATTTGGTTTCGACAATAACATAGAAGTATGAATAGCGAGTGGTGGGTTCGCTTGGCCACCTAAAAAAAGCGAAAATTAAAATAAACGCTGATAATAGAGAATTAGCATTAGCTGCCTAAGTGCGGCTACGTTCTACTAGAATGGCCTACGCATTTTAGATAGGGCGCAAATTTCGTAGGAAACGAAGCTATTTATGTTTCTAAGATAGTGGGTATTTTTGAAACTACCAAAATTTAAAGTTTGTTTATTAGCTTGAATTTTGGAAAGTTCCTTAATAAACTGCACTCGGAGAAGTTCATATGGAAATGTTATTGGACAGGAGTTCGACTCTCCTCATCTCCACCAAATATATTATAAATTTTACTTGCATATTTTTTTCATGTGTGTTAAAATAAATTAGTAATTTATTTAGGGGTATAGTGTTAATGGTAGCACATCGGTCTCCAAAACCGCTTGTGTGGGTTCGAATCCTACTACCCCTGCCATTTAAGCAAAAATAATACTATATTAAATATTTAAAATAGTATTATTTTTTTTATAAAAAATGAATAAACAGTCAATATTTACCAAAAGAAAAATATTGACAAAATAATCAAAATAATGCTATAATTTTTAATATACTAGGGTATATGTTATATATATGTCTAGCTTTTAAAAAGCTAAAGAACACTGCATTTGAGATTACTTTTCTTCTACTTGAAAATTATAATTGATTATGGCAGAATGATATAACAGCTTTTTGCAATAAAATTACCGTAGGGGGGAGTGTAAATGTACGAATTAAGGGAGTATGATATAAAAGATAGAGAACAATTAATTAAATTATGGTTAGATGTATGTGTTGAAGAACATGGATTTGAAGAATGGCGCGAAGGTATGGGAATGCTTGATGAATCTGAGTATGAAAAAATACTAGTCGCAATTGCTAATGGACAAGTTATAGGAAGCATGGCATATAAAAAAATAGATGAAGAAATAGCAGAACTTAAGAGAGTATATTTATATCCTGAGCACAGGGGAAAAGGAATTGCAAAAAAATTATATGAAGCAATATTAGAAATAATAAAAGGCAAAAATTATAAAAAGATACTTGCAGAAACTAACGAAAATTTTGTAAGTGGAATAAAATTTTACTATAAAAATAATTTTAAGCTTAAAAGCAAAGACAATGAAACATATGTATTTTCTTTAGATATCTAAGTAATTGGGGGAAATTTATTTGGAACAAAAAAGAGCTTATGTAACAGTATTATCTACAAATGAATATTTAATTGGAGTATTAATATTAAATGAATCTTTGATTAAAGTAAATTCTAAATATAAATTAGTTGTTTTAATAAATGATAATATTTCGAAAGAAACTATAAGTATTTTAAAACAGAATAATATAGACATAATAAAAATAAATTCAATAGATTTACCAGAGTGGATAATAAATAAGAATAGTAGCAAACGTGCTAATTGGAACTATACATTTGATAAGCTTTCAATTTTTGAACTAACACAGTTTGAAAAAATAGTATTTTTAGATAGTGATATGTTTGTAAGAAATAATATAGATGAGCTTTTTGAGAGAGTACATATGTCAGCAACAGTAGATAGATGTGATACAATACTTGTAAAGGATTATTATCAAAAGTTAACATCTGGAATGCTTGTTATAGAACCTAAAGAAGGCGTAATGTCAGAATTTCAACAAATATTAGCTGACGAAAGTCTAAATGATAAGTATCAGAATATAGGAGATCAAGATATTATACAATTATATGATAAAGAGTGGGAAAATAAGAAAGAATTACACTTGCCTGTAAAATATAATATGTTTTTTCTCGATATAGATTATTATGTGAAAAAGGGAATATATAAATTAGAAGATATTAGTATAATTCATTTTATTACTTCAAAGAAACCATGGATTTATAATAAAGATGAATTATATACAGATTATTTAGACTGGTTAGAAAGTGTAACAAAAGTAGATTATGAAAAACGTCATCTGGAAGAAACGAAAGAGAATTTAGAAGCGGGAAGAGAATGTAAGAAAAAAGTATTAGATGAATATAGCAAAATACTTTATAAATACAAAAGTCAGATAAATTTTTAAGAAAATTATGAGAATTTTAAAAAAATAACGAGAAAATATTGACAAAACGTTAGGAAATATAGTACAATATTAAATGCGCTGTTGAAGGTGCATTTATACAAATGGTGGATGTAGCGTAGTTGGTTAACGCGCCAGTTTGTGGCACTGGAGACCGTGGGTTCGAGTCCCATCTTCCACCCCATTATACATTACATTGGGCTGTAGCCAAGCGGTAAGGCACATGACTTTGACTCTTTATCGTTTTAAAGTTATTCCAAAACCGCAA
>CANQXL010000071.1 GCA_947627705.1 uncultured Clostridia bacterium | reverse complement strand
GCCGTATACCGAACGGTACGTACGGTGGTGTGAGAGGTCGAAATTTCTCAATAATGAGAAATTTCTCCTACTCGATTCTATTTAAATTATAAAAATTTTAAAAAAATCTTTACAAAAAAATATAAGTAATATAAAATAAAATAGAAATAATAGGATAAAATAAAAAAAGCACGGAGGAAAAGATGAAAGAAAAAAATGAATTAAGTTATAAAGACTTAAAAATGGTATGTAATCCAGAAATGTTCCATTTTGAAACAACAGAAGAATTAGAACCAGTAAATGATGGAATAGGACAAGAAAGAGGAATAAAAGCATTAGAATTTGGAATAAATGTAGATGTAAAAGGTTATAACTTATATATAGAAGGACCAGCTGGAGTAGGAAAAACAATGTACACCAAAAATTATTTGGATAATATTGCTCCAAAAAAGAAAGTTCCAAATGACTGGTGTTATATATATAATTTTCAAAATCCAAATGAGCCAATAGCAGTATCATTACCAGCAGGTCAAGGAAAAGAATTTCAAGAGAGCATGGATGGATTTATAAAAGAAGTAAAAAAAGATATAAAGAAAACATTTAATGCAGAAGACTTTGAAAAAGAAAAAGCATTAATCAAAAAAGAATTTGAAGAAAAAAGAGAAATAGTAATGAATCAGCTTAATGAAGATGCACAAAAACAAGGATTTCATGTTAAATCAGCACAAAATGGAATATATATGATGCCAATGATAGACGGAAAAATAATTCCAGAAGAAGAATTTGATAAATTAGAAGAAAATGTTAAACAGCAATATGAAGAAAAATCAGTAATAGTACAACAACAAATAATGGAAGCAATAGGTCAAATTAAAGAAATAGAAAGGTTATCAGATAAGAAAGTATCTGAATGGCAATCAAATGTAGCACTATTAACTGTAAATGCACACATAAATTATATAAAATCAAAATATAAAAGAAACAAAAAAATAAATCAATTCTTAAGTGATGTAAAACAAGATGTATTAAAAAATGTATCATATTTTTTAGAAGAAGATAAACCAGTACAGCAACCACAACAAGGGCCAATTCAAAGAAAACCAGACCCATGTTTAAATTATAGAGTAAATCTATTTATAGACAATAGTAACCAAGAGGGATGTCCAGTAATAATGGACTCAAACTATTCATATCATAATTTATTTGGAAAATTAGAATATGAAAATTACTATGGTGCATTAAAAACAGACTTTACAATGCTAAAACCAGGTTTATTGCACAAAGCAAATGGTGGATACATCATATTTCAAGCAAAAGATTTATTAGCAAATGCAATTTGTTATGAAGAATTAAAAAGGGCATTAAGAATAAAAGAACTAAGTATAGATAATGCAGCAGCAGAACAACGTTCAGCATTAGCAATGATATCATTAAAACCAGAGCCAATTCCATTAGATGTAAAAGTAATATTAATAGGAAATAGTGGAATATATCATACATTATTATCAATGGATTCAGATTTTAGAAAACTATTTAAAATAAAAGTAGAATTCGAAGAAACAGCACCAATAGACGAAGAAAATGTTAATAAATTAGCAAGATTTGTACACACATTCTGTGAGCAAGAAGAATTACCACACTTAGATAAATCAGCAATGGCAAGAGTAGTTGAATATGCTTCAAGAATGGCAGGAGACAACGGAAAGCTATCAACGAGATTCGGAGATTTAACTGAAATAATAGGAGAAGCAGGAACATGGGCAAAACTTGCAAAATCAAAAATAGTTACAGAAGAATTCATATTACAGGCATTGCGTGAAAGAGTAGAAAGAATCAAAAAGTATGATGAAAGATATGTTGAAATGATAAAAGAAAATACATTATTAATAAATACAGAAGGAGCATTAGTAGGAGAACTAAACGGACTTACAGTAATGACAATAGGAGATTATACTTTTGGAAAACCTGCTAAAATAACAGTAAACACCTATACAGGAAAAGAAGGAGTAGTGAATATAGAAAGAGAAGTAGAATTATCTGGTTCTACACACTCAAAAGGTGTATATATTCTTTCAGGATATTTAGGCGAATTATTTGCACAAGACATACCATTATGCTTAACAGCAAGTATATGTTTTGAACAGCTATATAATGGAGTTGATGGAGATAGTGCATCAAGTACAGAATTATATGGTTTACTATCAAGTTTATCAGGAATTCCAATAAAACAGTCAATAGCTGTAACAGGTTCAGTTAACCAAAAAGGACAAATCCAACCAATTGGTGGAGTAAATGAAAAAATAGAAGGATTTTTCCAAATATGCAAAATGCGTGGACTAGATGGTTCACATGGTGTTATGATACCAGTGCAAAATATTAATAACTTGCAACTTTCAGATGAAGTAGTAGAAGCTGTTAAGGATAAAAAATTCCACATTTATGCTGTTTCTACAATTGATGAGGGTATAGAAGTTTTAACAGGTGTTCCTGCAGGTAAAAAAGATAAAGAGGGTAAATTCCCAGCTGGTACAATTAATAGTTTAGTTTATGAAAAATTAAAAAAATATGCAAAAACTTATGAAAAAAGATAAAGGAAATTTTAAAAAAAGTTGACATTTAATAAATATTTGGTTATAATAAATATAGAAGTGAGATACCACAGAAATGTGGCGTATCGTTAGTGTGTTTTAAAAAAACGCATCTCTAACAATCCAACAGAGATGTGTTTTTTATTTTGTTTAGTTTTGTTATTGAAAAAAAGATTAAAAAGTATTAAAATAAAGTTAAATGTAAAAAGGAGAGCGGAATGAAAGAGCAAGAATACAAAATAGAAAAAATAAAATCATTTGAATTAGCAGACATATTTGACTGTGGTCAATGTTTTAGGTGGAATAAGCAGACAGACAGAAGTTATACAGGAGTCTTTAAAGGTAATGTAATGAATGTACAAAAACAAGGAGAAACTGTAATATTCAAAGGGATGTGTAATGGAGATATAAAAGAAATAGTTGAAGATTATTTTGAACTAAAAAGAAACTACGAAGAAATAAAAGAAAAACTATCACAAATAGATATAAATGTAAAAACAAGCATAGAATACGGAAAAGGAATAAGAATACTAAATCAAGATTTGTGGGAAATGATAATATCATATATAATATCAGCAAATAACAACATACCAAGAATAAAAGGAATAATAGAAAGATTATCAAAGGCTTATGGAAAAGAAATTGTATGGAATGGAGAAAAATATTATACATTTCCAACAGTAGAAGAACTAAAAGATGTTACAGTACAAGATTATAGAAAATTAGGAGCAGGCTTTAGAGATATACGTTTATACGAAACAGTGCATATGATTTTAGATAAAAAAGTAGATTTAGAGCAAATGCAAAATAACCCAAATACACTAGAGGTTAGAGAACAACTATTAACATTATCTGGTGTAGGACCAAAAGTGGCAGATTGTATTTTGTTATTTTCTACTCTAAAAAGATTTGAAGTATTTCCAATTGATGTGTGGGTTAGAAGAGTAATGAATGAGTTATATATAAAGAATGAAGATGAAACAAAGGTAAATAAAAAAGAAATTGAAAAACTTGCACAAGAAAAGTTTGGAAATCTTGCAGGAATTGCACAGCAATATCTATTTTATTGGAAAAGAGAAGCATAAGTTCTATAGTATTTGCCTTAATTATACTTGTTATAATTTTAAGTAAATAGACAATAAAGATACATCTGTAACTTGCCCAGTTCGGTGTGTTTTTTTACATAAGATGGATTTAATGCTAAGTCTAACATTTTATGCCCTTTTTCAAAACTAGAAATAAATGCAAACAGAAAGCAAGACAAATAATAATAAAAAGGATAGAAGTTTTTTATGAAACTTTTATCCTTAATTTTTATACTTAAAGAAATTTATGAATTTAATATACCAATAAATATCAATAAAGTCAAGAGATTTGGAAAAAAATTTTCTTATAGATAAAAAATAAAAAAGTATTTTAAAAGGTTCATATAAACCGCTTTAAACATTTTTTAAATTCTTTAATTATAAAAATTAAAGAATTTGAAAATATAAAAACGAAAGAAGGAGAGGAGAAACAAAGTGAAAAAACAAATAAGAAAAGAAAGAGGAATAACATTAATAGCATTAGTAGTAACAATAATAGTTTTATTAATATTGGCAGGAGTTTCTTTAAATGCTATAGTGGGAGAAAATGGAATTTTAAATCAAGCACAGAAAGCAAGTGAAAAAACAAAATTTGCAAGCGAAAAAGAAGCAATAGAATTAGTTTTATCCGAAATGAAAATGAATAGTTATACAAATGAAGAAAATGATTCATTAGTAGGTGAACAGCTTTTAGATAAAAAAGTTGGAAATAGCAATTGGAAGGTTGTGTTAAAAGATAATAATGTATATGGAACAGATTGGAGTTTTGTAAAAAAGGGTACAGAAATTTCAGGTTATGGAGTTTTAAGTGAGAATTGGTTAATAAATTATAAAACAGGTGAAGTTATAAAATTAGAAGATGAAAAATATTCAATAATTTCTGCTACAGATGGATTGGCAGTAAAAAATAATATTATTTTTAATTTAGATTCATCAGTAATTGATGGAAATGTTCCAAATACAAAAGAAGGTTTAGAAAACAGTTTAGGAAATGGAGTTGAATTAAAAGGATTTGATTTTGATGATAATAGTGGATTAACAGAAACTTCTTTTAAGTTTGATGGAATTGATGATTATATAGAAATGCCATTTAATGAGGAAATTTATGGTTTTGATGGTGGATTAACATTAGAATTTTATGGAAAATTATTGGGAAAAGGATTATTACGTTATGAAGAAGATAATGCCATATATGACAGAGTAGATACTAGAACATTAGGAGCCTTTTTTGAAATTCGTAATAAAAATACAAATAAGGGAAAACAGGGATTAGAATTTGTTTTTGATAATTATGAAGGAAAGGTAGAAAAGATTTGTTGTGCGTTAGGTGTTACTCAAACGCAAAGTTACCAATCACCTTTTATACGGTAGTAAAAATGGGTGGCAATATTTTGGTGAATTTGAAAAATTAGGAGTTGATACATCTTATAATAAAGATATTTATTTTACAATTACAATAGATGGTACGAATAATACTTTGAAACAGTTTGTTAATGGTAAATTGATTGAAACACGTTATTGGAATGAAGAGGAAAATATATGGGATTCATTTATTAGTCAGGGTCTGAAACGGTTGTGATACTATGACGATTGGTAAAGGAAGATATGTTACTTATTTTGATAGAGATGAAGGAGAAAATTACTATGGATTATTAAATGCTGAAGTATATTGTTTGCGAATTTATGGAAAATGTTTTACTGATCCGCAGGTTATTGATAGTTTTGAAAAAACAAAGGATTACCATAATTTATTAATGAATAATAATTAATCGATATTTTTTCACACTAGTACAAAACTATGATAAAAAAATCAGTCTAGGTCGAGAATTTACCTAGACTAATTTATTATATTTTTATAGTATAAACATCTCAAAATTTTCTATAAAAATTCTTCAAGTAAACTACTTGAAGAACTTTCTATAATAATTATTATACATATAAACTTTAGAAATATCAATAGTTTTGGATAAAATTTTTATAATAAAATTTGATACATTGCTATTTAAAATTCCGAAAATGAGAAAATCTTGTAATTGCTTATATATTAAGTAGTTACAAGATTTTTGTTTTTTCTTCAAGTAGTTTACTTGAAGAAAAAACAAAAGAGAGGAGAAATACAGATGTATCAA
>CANQXL010000070.1 GCA_947627705.1 uncultured Clostridia bacterium | reverse complement strand
CACAGAAGCAACTATAATAACATCTTTTCTTTCAAAAAGAGCCGCGGTGGCTGAGTGTCTGAGTTTGTCTATTTCGTCATTAATTGATGCATCTTTTTCGATATAAGTATCAGTAGATGCAACGTAGCTTTCAGGTTGATAATAGTCATAATATGACACAAAATATTCAACAGCATTTTCTGGAAAAAACTCTTTGAATTCCGAATAAAGTTGTCCTGCTAAAGTCTTATTATGTGCTAAAACGAGTGTCGGTTTTTGTACTTTTTCAATTACATTTGCCATTGTGAAAGTTTTTCCGTGAGCCTGTAACTCCTAGTAACGTCTGAAATTTTTTTCCGCTCTTTAATTCCTTTTGCAAGATATTCTATTGCCTTTGGTTGGTCGCCGAGTAGGCTTATAGTCTGAATGAATTTTGAACATTTTATATTTTCTCCTTTACCATTTAGTATTTTACCACTTTTTACGCAAAAATACAAGGCATTTAAGCCTTGTATTTATTCTAAAAAATCTACTTATCTTTCATATTCTTCTCCTAGATATACTTTTCCTGTAGAGCTTTTTATAATTTTTCTCTTTTTACTTAATTCTTTCTCCAATATTTTTAATAAATCTTTTCTACTTATTCCATATTTATCTCTTACATATGCTATTGCATCTGAATCTTTCATTCCATTCTCATAACACATTTTCATGTCATCTACTATGCTTACTGCACTTTTTTCACTTTCTTGTATTTCTTCTTTTTTGCTATCACTTGTTTCCTTGCTTTTATTTTTTTCTGTTTCTGTTTTTGGTGGTGCTTTTACTATTTCATACCTAGTCCTTTTCCCATCATCATCTATAGTTTCATCAAGTGATAATGTTCCTCTTACTTTGCATCTATCTATATATTTGTATTTTATTACTTTTAACATATAGCGTCTCATGAATTCTAAAGCTTCTTCTTCTGTTTCATGATTTTTTACTATATCCCCTTTTCTTTCTATTATATATATTAATGCTTCACTTGCAATATCTTCTGTATCACTCTTAAATTTATATTTCTTACCCATTTTTTTACTTAATTCTCGTGACATATGTAAAAGTTCTTCTGAATGTCTATTTAAAAAATTTTCTGGCACTTTACATCTTCCTATGTATATATTTTCTTTATTCATAACATTTTCTACAACTATATCAGGAACTATATCAAGCAATAATTCTTCTAATGTTATTTTATATTTTTTACATAATTGTTCTAATTCTTCTCTTTTATATTCTCTACTATCTAAACTTAACTTATATCTCATTCTTCTTAATTTTTGATAGCTAAAGTTTATTTTTGCTCTTGTTCTATTGTTTTTCATATTTTTATAATTACCATAAGAAATTCCTAGAATTTCTGCAAATTCTATTTCTGACATTTCTTTTTCATATGGTTTATATAACTCTAGAAATTCTTGATAATCTATTAATTTATTTCTATAGCCTCTTTTTATCAAATTTTCTCTTATTTCTTCTTTTCTTTCCCCTGGTATCCTATTTTCTTCTTTTAAAACTCTTGCTCTTCGTCCACCATTTTTCATATGATTATAATTGCTATAAGAAATTCCTAAAATTTCTGCAAATTCTATTTCTGACACTTCTTTTTCATATGGCTTATATAACTCTAGGAATTCTTGATAATCTGTTAATTTATTTCTATATCCTCTTTTTATCAAATCTTCTCTTATTTCTTCTTTTCTTTCCCCTGGTATCCTATTTTCTTCTTTTAAAACTCTTGCTCTTCGTCCACCATTTTTCATATGATTATAATTGCTATAAGAAATCTCTAGGATCTTTGAAAATTCTATTTCTGACATTTCTTTTTCATATGGCTTATATAGCTCTAAAAATTCTTGATAATCTATTGATTTATTTCTATAGCCTCTTTTTATCAAATCTTCTCTTATTTTTTCTTTTCTTTCCCCTGATATTTTACTTTCTTCTTTTAAAACTTTTGCTCTTGTTCCTTTATTTTTCATACTTATATAATTACCATAAGAAATTCCTAGAATTTCTGCAAATTCTTTTTCTGACATTTCTTTTTCATATGGCTTATATAACTCTAGAAATTCTTGATAATCTATTAATTTATTTCTATAACAGCCTTTTTTTATTAGCTCTTCTCTTATTTCTTCTTTTCTTTTCTCTGGTATCTTATTTTCTTCTTTTAAAATTTTGGTCCTTTGTCCTTTATTTTTGATATACATATAACTGTCATAAGAAATTCCTATGATTCCTACAAATTCTTTTTCTGACATTTCTTTTTCATATGGCTTGTATAACTCTAAAAATTCTTGATAATTTATTGATTTATTTCTATAACAGCCTTTTTTCCTCAAATCTTCTATTATTTCTTTTTTTCTTTCTTTTGGTATCCTATTTTTCACTTTTAAAACTCTTGCTCTTGTTCCTTTATGTCTAATATTCATATAATTGCTATAAGAAATTCCTAAAATTTCTGCAAATTCCATTTCTGACATTTCTTTTTGATACGGCTTATATAACTCTAAAAATTCCTGATAATTTACCAATTTATTTGTATAATCTCTTTTTATTAAATCTTCTCTTATTTCTTCTTTTTGCATTTTTTCAGCTCTTTTCAAATAATATATTTAATTATATTTTACATATTTTCTCCTTTGCATTTAGTATATTTTACCATATTTTACGCAAAAATACAAGGCATTCAAGCCTTGTATTTAGCCTAAAGATCTACTTATCTTTCATTTTCTTCTCCTGGATATACTTTTCCTTTAGAGTTTTTTATGATTTCTCTCTTTTTATTTAATTCTTGCTCCAATATTTTTAATAGCTCTTTTCTACTTATTCCATATTTATCTCTTACATATGCTATTGCATCTGAATCTTTCATTTTCTTCTCATAACATATTTTCATGTCTTCTACTATGTTTCCTGCATTTTTTTCACTTTCTTGTATTTCTTCTTTTCTTTTCTCTGGTATCCTATTTTCTTCTTTTAAAACTCTTGCTCTTGTTCCTTTATGTCTAATATTCATATAATTGCTATAAGAAATTCCTAGAATTTCTGCAAATTCTACTTCTGACATTTCTTTTTTATATGGCTTATATAACTCTAGGAATTCTTGATAATCTATTGATTTCTTTGCATAGCCTCTTTTTATTAAATCTTCTCTTATTTCTCCTTTTCTTTCATCTGGTATCTTATTTTCTTCTTTTAAAACTCTTGCTCTTGTTCCACCATTTTTCATATGTTCATAATTGCTATAAAAAATTCCTAGAATTTCCGCAAATTCTACTTCTGACATTTCTTTTTCATATGGATTATATAGCTCTAAAAATTCTTGATAATCTATTAATTTCTTTGTATAGCCCCTTTTTATCAAATCTTCTCTTATTTCTTCTTTTCTTTTTTCTTGTATCTTATTTTCTTCTTTTAAAACTTTTGCTTTTGTTTCTCTTTTTTTCATACTCATATAATTGACATAAGAAATTCCTAAAATTTTTGCAAAGTCTACTTCTGACATTCCTTTTTGATATGGCTTATATAACTCTAAAAATTCTTGATAATATATTAATTTATTTCTATAGCCTTTTTCTCTCAAATCTTCTATTATTTCTTCTTTTCTTTCCCCTGGTATCTTATTTTCTTCTTTTAAAATTTTTGCTCTTCGTTCTTCATTTCTAATTTTCATATAATTGCTATAATAAATTCCTAGAATTTCTGCAAATTCTATTTCTGACATTCCTTTTTCATATGGCTTATATAACTCTAAAAATTCTTGATAATCTATTGATTTATTTGTATATCCCTTTTTTATTAAATCTTCTCTTATTTTTTCTTTTCTTTCATCTGTTATCTTATTTTGTTTTTTTAAAATTTTTGCTCTTTGTCTTTTATTTCTAATACTACTATAATTACCATAAGAAATTCCTAGGATTTCTGCAAATTCTATTTCTGACATTTCTTTTTCATGAGGCTTATATAGCTCTAAAAATTCTTGATAATATATTAATTTATTTGTATAGTCTCTTTTTATTAAATCTTCTCTTATTTCTTCTTTTCTTTTCTCTGTTATCTTATTTTCTTTTTTTAAAACTCTTGCTCTTGTTCCGCTATTTTTCATATTATTATGATTGCCATAAGAAATCCCTATGACTCTTGCAAATTCTTTTTCTGACATTTCTTTTTCATATGGATTATATAACTCTAGAAATTCTTGATAATCTATTAATTTATTTCTATAGCCTTTTTTTATTAGATCTTCTATTATTTCTTCTTTTTGCATTTTTTTCAACTCTTTTCAGATAATTATATTTATTGATATTTTACATATTTTCTCTTTTGCATTTAGTATATTTTACCATATTTTACGCAAAAATACAAGGCATTCAAGCCTTGTATTTAGCCTAAAGATCTACTTATCTTTCATTTTCTTCTCCTGGATATACTTTTCCTTTAGAGTTTTTTATGATTTCTCTCTTTTTATTTAATTCTTGCTCCAATATTTTTAATAGCTCTTTTCTACTTATTCCATATTTATCTCTTACATATGCTATTGCATCTGAATCTTTCATTTTCTTCTCATAACACATTTTCATGTCTTCTACTATGCTTTCTGCACTTTTACTTTTTTCACTTTCTTTCATTTCTTTTTTTCTTTCATCTGTTATCTTATTTTTTTCTTTTAAAACTTTTGCTCTTGTTCCAGCATTTTTCATACTATTATAATTACTATAAAAAATCCCTAAAATTTCTGCAAATTTTACTTCTGACATTTCTTTTTCATATGGCTTATATAACTCTAGAAATTCTTGATAATCTATTGATTTATTTCTATAGCCCTTTTTTATTAAATCTTCTCTTATTTCTTCTTTTCTTTCATCTGTTATCTTATTTTTTTCTTTTAAAACTTTTGCTCTTGTTCCAGCATTTTTCACACTATTATAATTACTATAAAAAATTCCTAGAATTTTTGCAAATTCTTTTTCTGACATTTCTTTTTCATATGGATTATATAGCTCTAAAAATTCTTGATAATCTATTAATTTATTTCTATAGCCTTTTTTTATTAAATCTTCTCTTATTTTTTCTTTTCTTTTCTCTGGTATTTTATTTTTTTCTTTTAAAACTTTTGCTCTTGTTCCGCTATTTTTCATATTATTATGATTGCCATAAGAAATCCCTATGACTCTTGCAAATTCTTTTTCTGACATTTCTTTTTTATATGGCTTATATAGCTCTAAAAATTCTTGATAATCTATTGATTTATTTGTATAGCCATTTTTTATCAAATCTTCTCTTATTTCTTCTTTTCTTTTCTCTGGTATCCTATTTTCTTCTTTTAAAACTTTTGCTCTTGTTCCTCTATTTTTCATACTATTATAGTTGACATAAGAAATTCCTAGAATTTCTGCAAATTCTACTTCTGACATTTCTTTTTCATATGGCTTATATAGCTCTAAAAATTCTTGATAATCTATTGATTTATTTCTATAACAGCCTTTTTTTATTAAATCTTCTCTTATTTCTTCTTTTCTTTTTTCTTGTATCTTATTTTCTTCTTTAAAAACTTTTGTTCTTCTTTTTTTATTTCTAATATTTATATAATTACCATAAGAAATTCCTAAAATTTCTGCAAATTCTACTTCTGACATTTCTTTTTCATATGGCTTATATAACTCTAGAAATTCTTGATAATCTATTAATTTATTTCTATAGCCTTTTTTTATTAAATCTTCTCTTATTTCTTCTTTTCTTTTTTCTTGTATCTTATTTTCTTCTTTAAAAACTTTTGCTCTTCTTCTTTTATTTCTAATACCACTATAGTTGGCATAAGAAATTCCTAGAATTTCTGCAAATTCTATTTCTGACATTTCTTTTTCATATGGCTTATATAGCTCTAGAAATTCTTGATAATCTATTAATTTATTTCTATAGCCTTTTTTTATTAAATCTTCTCTTATTTCTTCTTTTTGCATTTTTTTCAGCTCTTTTCAAATAATTATATTAATTGATACTTTACATATTTTCTCCTTTGCATTTAGTATATTTTACCATATTTTACGCAAAAATACAAGGCATTCAAGCCTTGTAT
>CANQXL010000069.1 GCA_947627705.1 uncultured Clostridia bacterium | reverse complement strand
CAAATCAACTGGAATTTGTTCTACAACTAATTTCCACTTTGTTTTTTTAAAACTGGAATTTAAAATTTCACTTCACGTGTTAACCCAAATCCAAAAACTCATTTGCATTTTATGTAAATATATGATATAATTTTGCATTGGAGGAGATATTATGCCAAAAAATGTTGCAAGCAATTTTCATATTCCAAGATGGAATGAACTACCTAATCTAGATTTATATTTGGACCAATTAGTTACAATTCTTGAAAAATATCTAAAAGATTACATTGGAAATAAAGACGAAACAATTATTACAAAAACTATGATAAATAACTATGTAAAGCAAGGTTTAATCAAACCACCAAAAAGAAAAAAATATAGTAGGCTTCATATTGCAACTTTAATTGTTATCTGTATCTTAAAACAAATTTATAGCATAAATGACATTAATGAGCTTATTATGCTTGCAATTAAAACTGCAAAATTTAATTCTGCATATGATCAATTCTGTGATGCACTAGAAAAAGCTATTTTATATACTTTTAAAGGTATCGAATATGAAACTCCTAAAAATATAACATTTGAACAATCACTTTTAAATAGTGTTGCTCAATCATTTGCAAGTAAACTTTATGTTGAAAAAACATTTTTACATAAATAGAGTATAATTTAAGAACAAAGAGAATTAAAACTCTTTGTTCTTTGTTTTTATAAATCAAATTTATTTTTGCATCTCAGTATTTAGATTTAGATTTTGATTTTCATTCTCATCTACACTTACACTAGTTTCTTTTAATGTTTCAAGTTGTTTTATTAGAGATTGAAGTGCTTCTATATCTCTACCAATTTGCGCCCAATCATTTGAATTATTTGATTCTTCTAGATTTTTATTTGCCTTTATTATAGAATCTATTAATCCATCTATTGTATCTGTGTCTTCTACTTCCACACTAACTGATTGATTTGGTGAAAGTAAGTTAACTATTGCATCGTCTAAATTATCTCCAATTGCTATCTTATTTCCTGATGCCACTATTATCTTTTTCAAAACAGGTACGCTATTTATTTCATTTAGTGATGTCTGATATATTGGAACAACATAAAGTAATGTATTATTTATTGGAACAATTACCATTTCCTTGGTAATTCTCGTTCCTGTAACATTTAAGCTAGATATTTCTGTTGATATTCTTTCGTCCTGTTCTATTAAACTATCTAGTTGCATTGGACCAATAACTGTACTGTCATTGTAAAATTTATATAATTCTAGTTTGTTCTTACCGGTTTTCTACTGTACCTACAAGATACGCATTTAGGCTTTCTTTTCCATATAAGTTATATGCAATAATTAATCCTAACTTCTCGTCTGATTTGCTATTTGTTTTTACTAAAGCATAATATGGTTTCATTTTTGTAGATGCAGTTCTAGTTATCATATTTGAATATGATGCAATCTCCCACATATCATTTCCCCTGTACAAAACATCTGCTGCGACATCGTGATATAGGTTTAACATTTCTGCTTGTATATTGTATAAAAATTCTGAATATGTGAAATATTTTGATATTCCATTTGGTATTTTACTTCCATCTTCAAATAATGTTTGATACATGTTGTTGTATACCATAGCAATAGGATCTGTTTTATCTGTTATATAAAATTTTGTTTCTCCTGTGTAAGCATTTATAATAACTTTTACAGAATTCCTTATATAGTTTATTTCTTCTGTATTATTCCTATAAACAATTTTAGTTTTTTGAGAATAAGGATACGCATTTGAAACTGTGTATGCATCTATTACAAAATAAAATTCTCCTGAATCTGCTGGAACTAGGTATGGTTTTTCGTCATATAATAGATATGGCATTATCTGTTTTGCTCTTTCTATTACATTTCTGTTTATCATTATTTTACTTTGGTTATCGGCAAATATTAATCTCAAATTTCCTTCTGTTAATGCAACGCATAATCTGTCAGTAAATTTTAAATTTATTCCGCCGTCGCCTTCATAGCTATAAACAGCATTTTCTGTTGTTGTTTTTGGATAATCAAATTCTTGCTTTTTATTTGAAACTTCTATTGGAGTATTTTGAACGGTTCCATAATATATTCTAGGCTCATTGAAGTTCATGCCTTCAAAATCCTTTGTAATATATTTTATATTACCTGCTTCGTCTGTATCACTTGCATCTGTAATAACTGCTCCATATCCGTGAGTATATTCGTCTGTTAGATTTCCAGTATCTAATTCCCTTGCTGCAATATACCCTAGCTCATTTTTGTAATATATTGCCTTAGCTTTGTTATATGTGTAATATCCTGTACTTGTTTGTGTTTGAAGAAGGTTATTTAGTGCAATATTTTCTGTTACGATTGGGATATTATCCATAATCTTTCTATTTTCGTCCGCTTCTTTTTGTGTTATTGTTCCAGTATTTTCTATTGAATTTTCTTCAATATTTATGTCATAAGCTGTTTTGGTATAATTAATATTTGTACTTATGTATGCTTTTTGCTTATCAAGCTCACTACCCCTTATAAACAAGAAGTCATATCCAACCATTACAATAAATAATGAAACAAGATAAATTGGAACTATTGCCAGTGATTTTATTACCTTTTTTGTTTTTTCTTTTTTAAATGCTTTGATTGCCATATATACTGAAAGTATGATTACAATCGCAAGTATTCTATAACCCCAAAGTTTTATTCCATCTGCACTTCCAGCTCCTACTAATGACGTCTCTAGCTCATTATTTAATGTTAAAAAGCTTTCAGTTCCTATATTTTGAACGTTAAATAATATAATTCCAGCAACAATTATTGCAATCATCATTACGCTAAATAATATTTGTTTGATAAATATGTTCTTTTTTAGCGTTTGTCCATTTATTCCTTCAAAAAATATGTTAAATGTTACTATATAATATATAACCGTATATACTGTTAAAAGTATGACTAATGTAAGTAAATAATATAGTAATGCGCCAATAAGTGGTGCTTTAAATACATAAAAGCCAATGTCAAGACCATATATTGGGTCTGGTATTCCAAACCAAGCTGAATTCATAAATAATATTGTTTTTTCTAAAAACAAATTTGAAACAACAATGCTTGTAACAAGAGAAATTATAAGTGCTAAGCTTTTATTTGGAAGTTTAGGCATTTCTATTTTGTCTTCATCAAAGAACTTTTTTAATCCTTTTTTTATTAATCCATTGTTTATATATACAATTAAAAATACCAATATAAAGTTTACTAAACCTATATTAATTTTGTATTTTAAATTTTGCATTAAAGTAGCTACATATTGTTCTCCTATTTCCATTGTTGATATGTAATCTGCTCTAAAGACTATAAGCTCACATATTACAAATATTGCAAGCACTGCAAGTACAAGTAAAGTCCTTTTTTTCATTTTTTTAGGTTCTTTTTTTAATGTTTTTTGTGCTTCCTTTTTTTGTGTATCTGGTTCTTTCATTCCTTCATTTTGTGCATCCTGATTCTTAAGCTCTTCTTCCAATAAAGATCTCTCCTTTCTATAACTTTAAATTATAGCTTTTACAAAGTCGCTTGAATCAAATATTTCCATATCTTCTAGTCCTTCTCCAACTCCAATAAACTTAACAGGTATTTTATTTTCATTAACTATTCCTATAACTACTCCACCCTTTGCTGTTCCATCGAGTTTTGTAAGTATAATGCCTGTTATATGGCTAACTTCATTAAATGCTTTTACCTGTTCAATTGCATTTTGGCCTGTTGATGCATCTATTACTAGAAGTGATTCTTTATCTGCATCTGGCAATTCCTTCTCAATTACTCTTTGTATTTTATCTAGTTCGTCCATTAAATATTTTTTGTTATGAAGTCTTCCTGCTGTATCGCATATTAAAACATCTGCATTGTTTTCTTTTACTTTTTTTATCGCATCAAAAACAACTGATGCAGGGTCTTGATTTTCAGTACCTTTTATTATATCACAATTCGCGCGTTTTGACCATATCTCTAATTGTTCTACTGCAGCTGCTCTAAATGTATCTGCTGCAGCTACAACTACCTTTTTTCCTTCTTTTTGAAGTCTGTTTGCAATTTTCCCTATTGAAGTAGTTTTTCCGAACTCCATTTACTCCGTATTACAAGTATTACGGATGGTTTTGTTTCAAGCTTTAAGCTATTATCACATATCTCTAGTATATTCTTTATTTCTTCTCTTAGTACTTGCTTTACTTCTTCTGAATCCTTAATATTTTCCCTTTTTATTCTATTTCTTAATTTTGATATTATTTCTAATGATGTATCCATTCCAATGTCTGACATTATTAGGGCTTCTTCTAATTCTTCTAGTAATTCTTCGTCTACTTTTCTAAATGTACTAAATACTCCATTTATTTTATCGTCCAATGACGTTTTTGTTTTGCTTAATCCACTTTTCAATTTGTCAAAAAATCCCATTCTTTTTCTTCCTCCAAGTTATCGAAAATATATATAATATTATCACTTATTAACTATTATTTCAAGCTCTTTTATCTTATCTCTTAATTCTGCTGCCTTTTCAAATTCGAGATTTTGTGCATGATTAATCATTTCGTTTGTTAATTTATCTATAACATCTTTTACGTCTTCTTCTTCATTTATTCCATATTCATTTTGTATATCTTCTACAATAGTTGCTTTTATTGTATCTCTTACACTCTTTTGAATTGTTTTAGGTGTAATTCCATGTTTTTCATTATATTCTTGTTGTATTTTTCTCCTTCTGTTTGTTTCAGATATTGCCTTTTCCATACTTCCAGTTAGTTCATCTGCATACATTATAACCTGTCCTTCCGTATTTCTTGCAGCTCTTCCTATCGTTTGTATTAATGACCTTTCTGAACGTAAAAATCCTTCCTTATCAGCATCTAATATTGCAACTAAAGATACTTCTGGAATATCTAATCCTTCTCTTAAAAGGTTGATTCCGTACTAATACATCAAATTTACCAATTCTTAAATCCCTTATGATTTCCATTCTCTCTAGAGCTTTTATATCTGAATGCATATATTTTACCCTTATATCAAGGTTTGCAAGGTATTTAGTTAAATCTTCTGCCATTTTCTTTGTAAGTGTTGTAACTAAAACTCTTTCATTCTTTTCAGTTCTTATACGGATTTCTTCTATTAAATCGTCAACTTGATTTGTAACTGGTTTAACTACAATTTTAGGATCTAAAAGTCCTGTTGGTCTAATTATCTGCTCAACAACATTTCCTTTTGAATGTTCTTCTTCGTACTCTGCAGGCGTAGCGCTTACAAATATACATTGATTAATCCTATTTTCGAATTCTTCAAATTTAAGTGGTCTATTGTCTAATGCTGATGGAAGCCTAAATCCGTAATTAACTAGGCTTTCTTTTCTTGCCCTATCTCCATTATACATTGCCCTAACTTGTGGTATAGTTGCATGTGACTCGTCTATAAACATTAGGAAGTCTTTAGGGATATAGTTTAAAAGTGTGTATGGTGGGCTTCCGTGGTTCTCTTCCGCTTATATGTCTAGAATAATTCTCTATTCCTTGGCAAAACCCAGTTTCCCTAAGCATTTCTATATCAAAATTTGTTCTTTCTTCTATTCTTTGTGCTTCTATTAATTTATTATTATCCTTAAAATATTTTATTCTCTCTTGTAGTTCTTCTTCTATTGTAACAATAGCCCTTTCCATTTTTTCTTTTCTTGTTACATAGTGAGAATTAGGAAATATCATTACATGTTCTCTTAAGCTTAAAATTTTACCTGTTAATGGATTTATCTCTGATATCTTTTCAATTTCGTCTCCCCAAAATTCAACTCTTATTGCCTTTTCATTTTGATCAGATGGATAAATCTCTAGTGTATCACCTTTTGCTCTAAATACACCTCTTTTGAATTCCATTTCATTTCTTGTATATTGCATATTAATTAATTTTTTTAATATTTCTTCTCTTGACTTTGTCATTCCGTGGTCTTAAAGATATAATCATATTTTCATAATCAATTGGATCTCCGAAGTCCATATATGCAAGAAACAGATGCAACAATTATTACATCTTTTCTTTCGAATAATGCTGCTGTTGCAGAGTGTCTCAATTTATCTATTTCGTCATTTATTGAAGAATCCTTTTCTATATATGTATCAGTTGATGCAACGTAACTTTCCGGTTGGTAATAGTCGTAGAAGCTGACAAAATACTCGACGGCATTGTCTGGGAAGAATTCTTTAAATT
>CANQXL010000068.1 GCA_947627705.1 uncultured Clostridia bacterium | reverse complement strand
TGGAGCAGTCTACATATAATTTTATAATTTGTAGACTGCGAGGCGGCAAAGATTCTTAAAATAAATCATTCCTGCTATTCTTTGACATTATTATCTAAGTAACTTTATAATTGAATATTTTGTGATCCATTTTGATTTAAATATCTATTTACATTTCTTATGCTTATACCAGTATTTACAGAAATATTATCTGCAGAAATATCAACATCTTGATTATTTTCTATATAATCTCTAAATTTAACCATGTCTAATCTATCTTTAGGCATACAGTTTTGGCAAACGTCTCCTTCTGTAACAAAAAAAGCTCCACAACGTACACATTTTTTAAACTCCATATTAAAGACCCCCATAATTTTCTCTTGTTAATTTTTAAATATTGTATCACAAAATTTGACAAAATAAAATACTTTTTTTAAAAATTGTTATAAGATATGATATTTTTTAGAATAGTTAAAAATTTATTAAAGGAAATAAATTCACTTTACTTTTTAAAAGAAAAATGTTAAAATAAACATACAATTTGAAAAATAAAGAAGGGGAAATATTAAAAAATGAATGTATTTTTAGTATTGGCATTCTTATTTTTTATTGGTAGTGTTTTAGGATGGATATTAGAACTGTTTTATAGAAGAATAATTTCAAAAGGTAAATGGATAAATCCAGGATTTTTAGTAGGACCGTATTTGCCACTATATGGATTTGGATTATGCGTTTTTTACTTACTTTCAACTATAAATTTAAAACCTGTATTTGTTATATTAATAATGATGTTTTCAGTAACAGCCATAGAATATATTGCAGGTTTAATATTTATAAAAGGAATGGGTGTTAAACTTTGGGATTATTCAGAAGAATGGGGAAATATTGATGGACTTATTTGTCCACTTTATATGCTTTTATGGGGAGTTCTTGCAACTATATATTATTACATAGTAAATCCATATGTTTTAAACTCAGTATCTTGGCTTGAAGATAATTTGGCATTTAGTTTCTTTATAGGAATGTTCTTTGGAATAATACTTATTGATACAATATACAGTACTCAATTAGTTGTTAAAATACGTAAATTTGCAAGAGAAAAGGAATTAATTGTTAAATATGAAGAATTAAAAGCCAGCATAATGGAACAAGCAAAAAAGAACAAAGAAAAGTATTCTTTCGTATTTGCAATTAGTGGCAACGTTAAATCAATAGAAAAGCAATTAAATCAATATATGAAGGAACAAATTAAACGTACCAATAAAATAAAAAGAACCATAAATTTATTTTTACATGATAAAGTTAAATTAAAGAAAAAGGGAGCAAATAATGAAAGCAGTAGTACAGAGAGTGAAAAGAGCCCAAGTGAAAGTAGAAAATAAAATTACTCGGAAAAATAGATGAGGGATTACTTATCTTACTTGGAGTTACACATGAAGATACAGAAGAAAATGCAAAAGCTTTAGCAAAAAAAATAATTAACTTAAGAATATTTGAAGATGCAAATGAAAAAATGAATTTGTCAGTAAAAGATATCAAAGGAGAGATTTTAGTAGTATCTCAATTCACTCTATATGCTGATACAAGTTCTGGTAATAGACCAAGTTTTACTAATGCTGCAAATCCAGATAAAGCAGAAAAACTTTATGAATATTTTAAATCAGAATGCGAGGCTCTAGGATTTAATGTTCAGTCCGGAATTTTTGGCGCACACATGGAGGTAGAACTTTTAAATAACGGACCTGTAACAATTATATTAGAAAAATAAAAGGAAAGATGAAATGATTAAATATAGTGAAAAGAAAGAATTTTTATTTTATGTAATAAAAATTAAAAATCATATAAAAATACAAAAGATGTTAAGCCCATATATACAACATCGGAAATACAAATGTATACATACATTCAAGAAATGTAGCATACAAGAGCTTTATGTTTGCTAAATTTCTTGAAAGAAATTTTGGATATAAAATAGATTATGAAATACTTATAGTTGGAGCTATGTTCCATGATTTCTTTTTGTATGACTGGCATAGCGCAGAGCGGTAGGCCAAGACTACATGGATTTAGACATCCAAAGATTGCTTATGACAATGCCAAAATGTTTTATGATATTAACGAAAGAGAAAAAATAATTATAGAGTCACACATGTGGCCATTAACACTTACTAAGTTTCCAACAACATTAGAAGCGAAGATTATATGTGCTGTTGATAAAGGGTGCTCTCTATTTGAAACTTTTAAAAGGGCATAAGCAAAAGATAAAAAGATTAAGGAAAAAATATTATATAAAAGGAGAAGTAACTTAAATGAAAAAGATAGTTATATTAGTTATAATTGCAATAATTGTAGTTTTAGGAATTGTAGGATTTGTTAGTACAAGAGAGAAGGAATTATCAAAGGAAGATTATATAGAACTTATGCAAAAATTTGAGAAAGTATCTAATGTGAAGGTTGAAGGTCCAACTAAAATATATAAAAGAAAAGAATTAGAAGTAACAGTTAATGAAAATGGATTATATACATGGAAAGATTCAAAGAATAAAGAATGTATAGAGTATTATCCTGATTTAAAGCTATATCATGAAGTTGAGTATAAGGAAGAAGAAACAGAACTTAATGATTATGAATACACATTCAAACGGATATGAAAAATATAACGACACAAAATGTGTAATAGGAGAATTCAAAAAAATAGATTCAGACACAAAAATTTACTGGATTGATGCTAAGAAAGGTACAGTTTTAAAAGTTGTAGAAAAAGGCAAAGACGAATCCTTAAATGAATATGAAAAAACATATGAATATTCAGTAACATATAATAAAACTTCAAAAGAAGACGTTCAAAAGCCTGATTTAAATGAACTTGTAAAAGTAGAAAAAATAGACTAATAAAACAAAAGCAGTAGATGGAGGCCATACAAAATGACAAATGAACCAAAAATTGTAAGAGAAGTATTTAAGGATTATGATTCTAAAGGAAATATTTTAGATTGTGAAATATTGAATGTTAGTATTTTCAAAAAATCAAATAAACTAGTTATTGATTTAAAATCTAACACAAAGATACAAATTGGAGAAAAGTTAGAATTTGAATATTATTTAAAATCTAAATTTAGAATGGCAGAAGTTGTAATAAACATAGAAGAAAATGTGGTAACAAAGCGTGCAGGAACAGAAACAAAAGGGAAAAAGGAAGAAAAACAAGAAGAAGCAACACCATTAATTTTGGGAAGTAAAAAGGCTAAAATTTCTGATAAAATAATTAAAGTAAAAGATGTAAGCATGGATAGCGGAAAGGTTGTCATACTTCGGAAAAATAATTAAAGAAGAAATAAAAGCATTAAAAACTGGAAAGTTTCTTTTAATGATTAATGTTTTTGATGGTACATCAACGATAACTTGTAAAGCATTTTTAGAAGCGGAAGAAAAGGATAAAGTACTAGAAAGAATTCATAGTGCTCCAAGAGTTAAGATTTCTGGAAATGCACAATTTGATCCGTTTTCAAAAGAAGTCGTAATAATGTCGAATGTAATACTAGAAGCGGAAGCAAAAGAAGAGAATACAAGACAAGACAGAAGTGAAGAAAAAAGAGTTGAGCTTCACATGCATACACAAATGAGTCAAATGGATGGCGTGACACCTGTTGAAGATTTAATAAATAGAGCAAGAAGTTGGGGAATGAAAGCTATTGCCGTAACAGATCATGGAGTTGTGCAGTCATTTCCTAAGGCAAACCATGTCGTACAAGATAATAATGAAGATATCAAGGTTATATATGGAGTAGAAGCATATCTTGTACCAGATGGACAAACAAGCGTATACAATTCTCAAAATCAAGATATTGATTCAGAGTATTGTGTGTTAGACATTGAGACAACAGGACTTTCATATAGAACAGAAAAAATTACAGAACTTGGTGCAATTAAAATAAAAAATGGAGAAATAATTGATACTTTTGAGTGTTTTGTAAACCCAGAAAAACCAATCCCATATGAAGTTATTAAAGTTACACACATCACAGACGATATGGTTAGAGATGCAGAAACAATAGATAAAGTTTTGCCTAAGTTCTTAGAATTCTGCCGGAGATAGCATTCTCGTAGCACATAATGCAAATTTTGATATAGGCTTCTTAAGACATTTTGCAGAATTAAATGGATTAAAACTAGATAATACATACATAGACACACTTGCTTTAGCAAGGGAGATGTTTCCTGAATATAAGAAATATAAATTAGGCATTATAGCTGATAATTTAAAGATAAGAGTAGATGTTGCACATAGAGCCTTAGACGACGTAAAAACGCTTGTTAAGGTATTTGAAGTAATGCTAAAAAACCTTAAAAATGAAGGCGTAAAAAATATTAATGAAATAGATAGTGTATATAAAGGGGAGATAAATTTAAAGAATTTATCTACTTATCATGCAATAATACTTACTAAAAATTATGTAGGATTAAAAAATTTATACAAATTAATATCATTTTCACACCTTGACTATTTCTATAAAAAGCCTAAGATTCCAAGAAGTGTATATTTAAAATATAGTGAAGGATTAATGATAGGAAGTGCTTGTGATCAAGGGGAACTTTATCAAGCAATTTTAGAAGGACTTCCAGAAAATAAAATAGAAGAAATTGCATCGTTTTATGATTATCTTGAGATTCAACCAATTGGAAATAATGAATATTTAATTAGAAATGGTATGGTTGAAGACAGAGATGGATTAATTGAAATAAATAAAAAAATAGTTGCACTTGGTAAAAAACTAAATAAACCAGTTGTTGCAACGTGTGATGTTCACTTTATGGATCCAGAAGACGAAATATATAGAAGAATATTAATGGCAGGTCAAAAGTATGACGATGCTGATATACAAGCACCTTTGTATTTACGTACAACAGAAGAAATGCTACATGAATTTGGATATCTTGGAAAAGAGAAAGCATATGAAGTTGTAGTTACAAATACAAATTTAATAGCAGATATGTGTGAGCCAATTTCTCCTATATCAAAGGAAAAGTGCACACCATATATTGAAGGATGCGAAAAAACAATAGAAGATATTGCAATGAATAAGGCGATAGAACTCTATGGGGATCCATTACCAGAGATAGTAGAAGTACGTTTAAGAAAAGAACTTGATTCCATTATAAAAAATGGATTTTCTGTTATGTATATAATAGCTCAAAAGCTTGTATGGAAATCAAATGAAGATGGATATTTAGTTGGTTCAAGGGGATCAGTTGGATCTTCTTTGGTTGCATATATGACAGGTATAACAGAAGTTAATGCATTAAAACCACATTATAGATGCCCAAAATGTAAATATTCGGATTTTTCAGATTACGGAGTAAAAAATGGTTTTGACTTACCAGATAAAATGTGCCCAAAATGTGGAGAAAAATTAGTAAAAGATGGAGTAGATATACCTTTTGAAACATTCTTAGGATTTAATGGAGATAAGGAACCAGATATAGACTTAAACTTCTCAGGAGAATATCAATTAAAGGCTCATAAATATGCTGAAGTAATACTTGGAAAGGGTACAACTTTTAAAGCTGGAACAATAGGTACAATTGCAGAAAAAACAGCATATGGATACGTAAAAAATTATTTTGAAGAGAGAAATTTACATCCAAGTTCTGCTGAAATAGAAAGACTTGCAAAAGGATGCACAGGCGTAAAAAGAACTACACGGACAACATCCAGGTGGAGTTATTGTTGTGCCAACAGGCCATGAAATATACGAATTTTGCCCAGTACAGCATCCAGCAGACGATCCAGATTCTGATATTGTAACAACACATTTTGACTATCACTCAATTGATAAAAACTTACTTAAATTTGATATGTTAGGTCATGATGATCCAACAGTTATAAGAATGTTGCAAGATTTGACAGGAATTGATCCAAAAACCATACCGCTTGACGATAAAGAGACAATGAAAATATTTTCGTCAACAGAATCACTTGGTTTAAGACCAGAACAAATAGATTCAAAGGTTGGAACATTTGGAGTACCAGAATTTGGAACGAGATTTGTTAGAGAAATGTTAGTAGAGACTTTGCCAAAAACATTTGAAGAGCTTGTCAGAATTTCTGGACTATCACATGGTACAGATGTATGGACAAACAATGCACAAGAATTAGTTAAATCTGGAACTACAACGCTTTCTGAGGCAATTTGTACAAGAGATGATATAATGATATATTTAATAAATAAAGGACTTCCTGCACAAAATTCATTTAAAATAATGG
>CANQXL010000067.1 GCA_947627705.1 uncultured Clostridia bacterium | reverse complement strand
CATTTAAAAAATTCATTACTAAATCTATAATTACTTCTTTTTCTTTTGGATTTGATTCTGCAATTAACAATGTTAATGCAGTTAAAGTATTATTATCTATAATTTGCTTTCCATCTTTGTATAAGATATCATAATAGTTTAAGAAATATATAAATAAAGTTGCTGCAATTCTTTTATTTCCATCAATAAATACATGGTTCTTAACTACTAAATATAAAAAGTTAGCTGATTTTTCCTCGATACTATTATATATATCTTGTCCATCAAAACTTTGATATATATTATTTATAATAGATTCTAGTCCATTATCTCTTTCTATTCCAAATATATTGCTTTTTTCTCCAAATTTTAATTTATGAATAATATCTAAACAGTCTTGATATTGAATTATTCTGTTATCTGTTGTTCCTTTAATTTTTTTCAAAGTTCTATGGTCATAATCATCTAACAAATCTAATGCTTTTGAATAGGTGCCTATTACTTTCAAAATTTCTTTTGCGTCACCTGCTTCTAATCTTTCATCAATTCTGTTAGCAATATCAATTAGTTTTATTGTTTTTTCTAAATATTCTAATCTTCTTTGATTTACTGCGTAACCTTGTAACATATAATCTTTTAATATTTTAGTTGCCCATTTTCTAAAAATAACTCCTCTTTTACTATTAACTCTATAGCCGACAGAAATTATCATATCTAAATTATAGTATTGAACATTATATTTTTTTCCATCTTCAGCAGTATGCTCAAAAAATGAGCATACTGAGTTTTCTTCTAATTCACCATCTCTGTATATATTTTGAATATGTCTTGTAATAGTTCTTCTATCTTTATCAAATAATTCTGCCATTTGTTTTTGTGTAAGCCACACCGTTTCATCTTTAATATTAACTTCTAATTTTACACCTTGATTCTCAAACAAAATAATTTCATTTTTCTTCATAAAAAACACATCCTTTTTGTTAAATTATAATTCTTAATTGTATATTTATTGCCACTTTTAATCGATGTTCATCAGCAATTTAAGAACTATTGTTTGTATTATATAAAATTAGAAATTATTTGTCAATAGTTTTATAAAAATAATTAAATTTAACTTATATGTTTAATAGCATGCAACATCAAAAAATAAAATTTATTGCTATTTTTACTTTCCCAAACCAATTTGTAAAATCGTTAAATATCGTTTTCTATTTCATTTTGCAATTCTTCCCATTCTTCCATAAGTTTATCAAGCTCACCACGAAGTGTATCGATTTGAGTAGATATTTCACTAAGTTTTTCATAATCAGATGCAATTTCAGGAATGCTATATTCCGCTTCAAGTTCTGCAATTTTCTTTTCTGTTGTTTCAATCAGATTCTCGACCTTGTTATTTCGATTTAATATTTTACATTTTTCTGCTTCAAGTCGTTTTTTCTCTTTATAGTCATTACCTTTTTCTTCTGCCTTCTCTTTTGGTTTCTGCTTTGTTACAATTTTCTCTTTGCCTTCAAGATAATCATCGTAATTACCTTCATATTCGATAATTCCATTTGGAGTAAGATATAGAATTTTATCTGCTAGCTTGTTGATAAAATATCGGTCGTGAGATACCATAAGCATTGTCCCATCATAATCATAGAGCGTTGATTCAAGAGCTTCACGCGATTTTATATCAAGGTGATTGGTTGGCTCATCCATAATGAGAAAATTAACTTTTTTAAGCAAAAGTTTTGTTAGCTCCATACGTGCAATCTCGCCACCAGAAAGTAACTTTATATCTTTGAACACATCGTCACCTTGGAATAGAAATAGTGCAAGTGCATTTCTTATTTGGGTCTGTGTTAAATTTGGATATTCATCCCATATCTCGTTGATTACGGTTTTATCACGGTTCAGTTTTTCCTTAAGCTGTTCATAGTAACCAACATAAATATTCTCACCGATTCTATATTCGCCAAAAGTTTGCTGAATCTGCCCCATTAGAATTTTGAGTAGCGTGGTCTTTCCGCATCCATTTGGACCAAGCAAGAAGATTTTTTCGCCCTTTCTAATGTGAATATTCACATTCTCAAACAACGTATTTTCTCCAAACTTCATACCAAGGCTTTCAGTTACAAGAACATTTTTTGCGCCACCTTCACAAGCTTTAAAATGAAAATGCATTGATTTTGGTGCTTTTTCAGGTTTAACAAGTGTTTCTTCAAGTCTTGATATCATTTTCTTCGTATTATCAAGAGTATGTGTCTTTTTATTTTTCTTATGTTTCCATCTTCTTTGTATTTCAATAACTTTTTCTAATCGATGAATTTCGCGTATTTTCCAATCGTAATCACGCTGGTTGGACAATTTTTCAATTTCACGTTGTGCGATATATTCGCTATAACTACCATCAAAAGAATGGAAGTGTTTGTTTTCAATCTCGAAAGTTTTATTAGTTACCCTATCGAGAAAAAATCTGTCGTGTGATATAACTATAAACGCACCTTTGTAATTATCTAAAAATTTTTCAAGCCATTCGACAGAATCAATGTCGAGATGGTTTGTAGGCTCGTCAAGAAGTAAAAGATTTGTGTCAGATAATAATAACTTACAAAGTGCAATACGCGTTTTTTGACCACCCGACAATTTACTTAAAGGCATCGAAAATACATCTTCGGAAAATCCAAGTCCTTTAAGCACACTTTTTATTTTTGACTTATATTGTTCCCCACCAAGTTCCATAAAGCGTTCTTGAAGTGTTGCCTGACGAGAAATAAGTGCATCTATATTACCGTTTTGTTTTTCTATATCTATCTGTATTTTATCAAGTTGTTTCTCAATTTCAATAACTTCCGAAAATACTGTTAACATCTCTTCCATTACCGTTCGAGTACCATCAGAAATTGGGTATTGTTCAAGATACCCAATTTTTAAATCTTTTGCTTTTGACACATTACCACTATCAAAGTCCATCATATCGATTATTATTTTGAATAGAGTTGATTTTCCTGCTCCATTAATTCCGACAAAACCTATCTTATCTTTATCATAAACATTGAAAGAGACATTTTCAAAAAGAATTTCTCCTGAAAATGATTTAGTTATATTAGTTCCATTAATTAGCAACATTTCAAATTTATTCTGCTCCATTTATTTTTGCTACTATACTGTTATATTGGTTGATTAATGAATCTGAATAAAATACTAGTTGATCATTATCAACTTCCCAACTTCCTTTATTTTTAACAAGGAAATCAATACCTTCTTCTTCATTTTCTATCAAAACTTTAACATCATCTAAATTTTTTATAATGTCATTTCTAGTAGCTTCCATTTCAGCTAAATTATCTCCAAGTACAAATTGTTTATAAATATTTATGTAATATTCGTCCAAATCCATATCTTTTATATAAGATAACGCAACCTCTTCTGTAAGATAATTAGCATAATCAGTTGAAACTGACTCCAAAGTAGTTTTAGATTCGCTTAATATCTTTTTTGTATTAACAAAATTTGGTCCGTCTTCCTTGATATTTTCAATATTCAATGCATTTACCAAAGTTTCATTACTTAGTATTGTGTCAAGTTGTTTCATATAGTTTAAGAAATCTTTAGAATATTCTTTTACTGCTTTTTCTACTTTTGCACAATCGTCTGTAGTAACAATAGTAGCTAGTTGTTTATCCAAAGCTTCATAATCAAGTGGGTAGTTGTTTAATAAAGCATATAATGAATCTAGCTCCTTATCTAATTCTGCTTCTTGTTTAAAATCAGATGTAACCATAAATGCAACTACTGCTATAAATGCTATTACTAAAATAGCAACAACCAAAAGTATTATTTTTGTTTTCTTTTTCATAAATATTTTCCCCCTTTTATTATCATTGTAAATTAGTATATCATAAAAGAAATATAAAGTCAAAAAGGACTAATTGCTGGGAATTATCCCAGGCAATTAGTCCTTTTACTATTACTTCATAAACAGGTTGATCAAATTGTATTTGGCAAATACCGCAACAGCAATGCCTGACACCGTCGACATGATTTTTATAAAAATATTTAACGACGGGCCAACAGTGTCCTTAAGCGGATCTCCGACTGTATCACCAACTACAGTTGCGTGATGTTCATTTGTGCCTTTTTTACCAAGAGACTCTATAAGTTTCTTTGCATTATCCCATGCTCCGCCACTGTTGCCACAGAAGATTGCAAGTATAATTGCAACAACAGTTGCACCTAACAGGACTCCTGCAACAAACTCAGGGCCAAAAATCAAACCCGAACCCACAGGGATGCAAATTGCAAGTACTGCAGGCATTTTCATTTCATTTAAGGCACCTTCTGTCGAAATCTGCACACATTTTGCATAATCGGGATCTGCTTTTCCTTCGCTCAGTCCAACAATTTCCCTAAATTGACGTCGAATCTCTTCAACCATCTTTTGGGCCGACTTTGACACAGAGTTAATAAGGATTCCCGAAAAGCAACAGGAAAGAGCAGCACCTACAAGCAATCCTGCAAGCACTAATGGATTCATGACATCCAGGGTTACTTCTGCTTCTTCCATGGTATACGTATACAAATACGAATTCATGAGAGAGACAGCAGCAAATGTTGCAGAACCGATTGCGAAACCTTTTCCAATTGCAGCTGTGGTATTGCCAACAGAATCAAGCTTATCAGTAATTTCTCTTACTTTATCGTCAAGATTCGCCATTTCTGCGATACCACCTGCGTTATCGGAAATAGGACCATAGGTATCAACAGAAACTGTCATACCCACAAACGACAACATTCCAACAGCAGCCATAGCAGTACCATACAGTCCAGCTGCGAAATAAGCAACTAGGAGTGCAAATGCCAGCACTAATACTGAAGGCAAGGTAGAATTCATTCCAAGACCTAAGCCTTGAGTAATAATGATTGCTGGGCCTTCTTCTGCAGAATAGGCAATTTTTTTAGTGGGTGAGCAATCATAACTTGTATAATACTCTGAGATTGCGCCAATTGCTACGCCGCTTATAATTCCTGCCAGTGCTGCTACAAAAGGAGAGAATGCACCAAATCTGAACGGCAACGCTCCAAAATCATGATCCCAAAATAGTACAAAGGTTGTTGCAAGATTTATAACTGCTGTTAAACCTGCTGCAATCCATGTTCCGTTGTTAAGTGTCTTATGCGGATCAGCGTTATTTTTCTTATGAAAAATATAGAAAAGGCTAACAATGCAAGAAAGTAAGCCAAATCCAGAAAAGACAATCGGATATATGACCATATCCCCGAGTAGCTTAGCACTAAATGCTTCGCCCCTTGCATTATAATTGATAAATATTGATATTGCAAGAATGGAAGCACTCATAAAAGAGCCAACATAGCTCTCTAACAAATCAGAGCCAAGCCCTGCCACATCTCCTACATTATCTCCCACGCAGTCAGCAATCACACCAGGGTTTCTGGGATCATCTTCAGGAATGTTGATTTCTGTTTTTCCTACTAAATCCGCTCCCATGTCGGCTGCCTTTGTGTAGATTCCGCCACCAACACGGCTAAACAATGCAATGACAGAACAGCCCAGGCTATACGCAAGCATATCGTATGCAAATGGTACAAAAGAAAATCCGCACCAATTCGTTACAGAGCTTAGTGTTTGAAAATCTCCTTGAAATACCACAAATACGATTGCTGCTCCTATCAAAGCAAAACTATCCATGCAAATTCCCATGATAGATCCGCCTTTAAGAGCAACTGTTAGCGTTTTACCTATATCCAAGGATGTTCTTGCCATGTTTGTTACTCGTACATTGGCATAGGTTGCCGTCTTCATTCCAATGAAGCCTGCAAGTCCACTCATTGTTGCGCCAATGACAAAGCATACGGCTACATGCCAAGAAAGGAACGCTGCTGTAAGCAGTATAACTGCCATAACAGCCCAAATGAGTACTTTATACTCGCTTTTCAGGAACGTGCTTGCTCCAATCCGGATATTAGCTGCAATCTCTTGCATTTTGCGCGGTCCTTCGGGAAGGACTATAAGACTCATGTAGTTATACAATGAGAAAATGCAACCAATTGCCGTAATTACGATAACTATTGCGATCATTTTTTCCTCCTAAATACTACTTTTGGGTTTCTTAGTGCTTTTTCCTTCTGGTTGTCATTTAGTTAACAGATATCGTCCCCTTTCGAAGATTTAATTATTTAAGAACTTACTGCGGTTAATGCGATAATATTCCTCCTTCCAATTTTGTCAGTTTTGAAGTGTTATTCTGCGCAGCTAATTTTAGCTATGCTTTTTTATTATATACCCATAATCATAATTTTTCAACACTTTTTATGTTAAATTGTTTTTTATATGTTACAAGATAAACCTTGTCATCCACAAACCTTGAAGAATACATATTTTCTCCCTCAGCCATATTCTCTGTTTGACCAAGTTTCTCCAACTTTTCATTAAAGATAGTAACTCTAGTACCATCACTATCATAAGTAGCTATTCTTAAATGACCATTTTTTTCATCTAAAGAATATTGATTTATAGTAGTACCATCTACATCTGCTTTTGAATTATATGAAATTTGACCATTATTTAAAATA
>CANQXL010000066.1 GCA_947627705.1 uncultured Clostridia bacterium | reverse complement strand
AAGTGAAAAGACTACATTTTCAAGACCATCTATATATAACTATTTCCAAACAAAAGAAGAAATATTTTTAGCCCTTTTGAAAAGAGAATATGAAAGATGGCTAAAGGATATAGAAGATATATATATTAAAAATGACAAATTAGAAAAAGCTGATTTTGCAAAACAGATTTCAAAAAGCATTGAGAAAAGAGAACAGCTATTAAAGCTTATTTCAATGAATTTATACGATATGGAAGAAAATAGTCGTATGGAGCAATTAGTGGATTTTAAGAAAAGCTATGGAGAGTCGTTAAAATCGATTAAAAGATGTTTGGATAAATTCTTTAAAGATATGAATGAAGAAGAAAAGGAAAAATTTATTTTCTCATTTTTCCCATTAATGTATGGAATATATCCATATACTCATGCTACAGAAAAACAAAAAGAAGCTATGAAAAGTGCAGAAGTTCCATTCAAGCCAATTTCAATATATGAAATGGCTTATGAAAGTATAATAAAATTATTATCATAAATCCTATAAGTTAGGAAAAATTATTTAAGAAAGAAGGGAGTTGATATATTATGGAAGAACAAAAAAATGAAAATACTACAGAAATTCACGGTGGCGCATTTGGAATGGGAGAGCTTAATGTAAATTTCGCAAAATATTTTATAGGAAATTCATATTTAAAACAACTTGCTAAAACAGAAAATGGAATAGGATTTGCCAATGTAACTTTTGAACCAAGATGTAGAAATAATTGGCATATCCATCATTCAAGCAACGGTGGCGGTCAGGTTTTGATTTGTGTTGAAGGAGAAGGTTGGTATCAAGAAGAAGGAAAACCAGCAAAGAGTTTAAGAGTAGGAGATATTGTTGTTATTCCTGCAAATGTAAAACATTGGCATGGAGCAAAAAAAGATTCATGGTTTAGCCATATAGCAGTAGAAGTACCAGGAGAAAACACATCAAACGAATGGCTAGAACCTGTTACAGATGAACAATATGATAAATTATAATTTAAAAAGTGAAAGGAAGGTTGATTTTATGGAAAAATCAAAAGTTTATTATGCAAAGGAGATAACTCCTGAAAATTTAATTAAAGTATATGAAGCTCTTGGAGTAGAGTTAAAAGGGAAAATTGGAGTAAAGGTTTCAACAGGTGAAGATGGAGCAAGAGGATATCTAAAAGCAGATTTAATTGGTCCATTTGTAAAAAAATTAAATGGAACAATCATTGAATGTAATACTGCTTATGATGGTGCAAGAAACACTGCAGAAGATCATATGAAATTAGCAGAAAAACATGGATTTACATCTTATGCTGATGTAGATATTATGGATGCTGATGGAGAAATGAAAATACCAGTAAACAATGGCAAACATTTAAAATATGATTTAGTTGGAACTCATTTAGACAGATATGATGCAATGGTAAATTTAGCACATGGTAAAGGTCATGCTATGGGTGGATTTGGTGCTAATTTAAAAAATCAATCAATAGGTGTTGCATCAAGAAATGGAAAAACATATATTCATACAGCAGGAGCAACAGAAAATCCAGACAAATTATGGGATAACCTACCAAAACAAGAAGATTTCATTGAGTCAATGGCAGAAGCGGCAAAATCAGTTGCAGATTATTTTGAGGCAAATAACAAAAAAATAGTTTATATAACAGTAATGAATTTCTTATCAGTTGATTGCGATTGTGATGCACATCAAAAAGATCCAGTTATGGAAGATCTAGGAATAGTAGCATCATTAGATCCAGTAGCAAACGATCAAGCATTTATTGATATGATATGGGCTTCAAAAGATAAAGGTGCACATCTTTTAAAAGAAAGAATAGATAGTAGACTTGGAAGACATATATTACCTTATGCAGAAGAAATTGGACTTGGAACAACAAAATATGAGTTAATAAATATTGATTAAGAAAATAAATTTATATTATAATTTAAAATTGGAGGGTATTAAAATGATAGAAAAAGTAGAAAGTGTAAAAAAAGAAAATCGTATACTAGAGGCTTTAACGAGCAAAAAAGGAAAATATATTGTAGGAACATTACTTTTAAGTGGAATAGGTATAGCTTTACCTAGAATATTTCATGTACTAGTTGGAGCAAGTGCAGGTCAAACATTATTACCAATGCACATTGCAGTATTAATTGCAGCATTAATTTTTGGGGGAATAAGCGCAAGTATAGTTGCAGGAAGTTCAGTTATATTTAGTTATTTATTAACTGGAATGCCTAGCTTAGCAAGACTTCCATATATGCTAATAGAACTTGTAATTTACGCTGTATTATTAAGTGTTTTAAATAAAAGATTTAATTCTTATATATCATTAATTGCAACGATTATTCTAGGAAGAGTTTTATATGCAGGAGTATTATTTGCTGCAATTAATGTTTTAGGATTACCTACTTATGGAATATCAGTAATAGATAGTATTATTACAGGATTACCAGGAATTTTGATTCAATTAATATGTGTGCCATTTATTGCTAAAACAATAAAAGAAGGAATCCATTTAGACAACTAATTTAAAAAAATTTAGTATTTACAGATTTTAATATTTATACATTTTAAAGAAATTTATATATTTAGTTTATAATAAGGAGAATAGCAATATTATGTTAATTGACTATTCTCTTTTTATGTGATATACTTATTATGTTTCATTATATACTTTTATATAGCTCAAGCAATGCTTGAACTATGGGCTTTATTTGAAAGGAGTGAATTATTACCACAAAATTAAGAAAAGAACGCATTAATCTATCAGCAAAAACAAAAAAACATTGAAGGGAGAATGCATCATGAAACGGAAACTTGTCTCAGCAATTCTCGCATTTATCATGGTAATCGGCATGATGCCGGTTGCCAGCGCCTATCGTGAGATCTATACCCAGCATCCCAATGATGACGAGTGGGTGCGTATCCAGTATGCTGGAAACGGCAGGTATGTCGAAATCCCTGAATCGGGGTTTGACTACAATGGCACTCAACTCCAGCTCAGCAGTTTTACTCCAGAAGGCAAAAACCAGATTTTCCATCTTCATAACACTGGTAACGGATGGATTATCATGTCCGATTATAACGGCAAAATCGTTGAAGTAAGAAATAGTAGCCATAATGATTGGGCAGAAGTTTCGCAGTGGGACAAGCATGACCTTTTATGCGGAAGATGGGATATAATTGCAAATCCCGATAACACTGTATCGTTTAAAAACAGAGAATCAGACCTTTACATGAATGTAAAGGGAAGAGGCGATACATTTGGAACAAAAATTATCCAGTATCATGACGACGAAACAGTTGCAAACGAGTTTTATCTTGAATATGTAACAAAAAATGATGTTGCATCTGCAACATATGTAAGAAGCGTTCAGGATAGCGAGATCGAATGGAAAAAACTTACTACAAGCAATAAGTATCTCATTATCAATGAAACTGGATATGAGTATGAAAAGCGTGGGGTTGAGTATTACCCGTCTCCTGATCAAGACGATATCTTAGCGAGTATCGAATACCTTTCTCCTAGCATGGTCTCTAAGCTTCTTCTTAAGCCTGACTATAGCAAAGCCACATGGAGACGAATAGACAAGGCTTTAAGTGGTGAACTTTCAAGAACAGAAATTGCTAACCTTTTGACCGAACTGGGATATGGAGATGTTCCCGCTGTGGGGAATGCGTTGGGCGTTTTGCAGATTATTTCTGATAGCAGATCTTCTTCTAAGTGGAGAAGGTTCGTCAGAGCGGCCGATGTTGACAAAAAAGGAAATAACCAAGGTGTGATTGTTTCTATCTACTATGACATAGTAGAAGAAAGCGAATATGGTCCGCTTAATAGTAGAGAAACAAGGTGGGGAACCATTTATCACATCAAGAAAGAACCGTATGCAAAGTATCAGACATGGTCAGGAAATAATTTCCAGGAATTCATGTATCTTCCCGGAAATGCAAAAGACGGAGTATGGTGGTATAGCTACAAATAAAGCACTAATGCAGATGGACATCCATAATTTATGGATGTCCATCTGTTATTGTATAGAAAAAAGTCTTTTATTTTGAAACTATATAAGTTTTTTATACAAAAAGGTTATTATGAATTAGCTGTAAATTTTTGCTTTGCTTGGTCAATCTTTTGCTGTTCTGCTTCACAAGTTTTATACCAACCTTTTTCTGCCATTAAATTATATAGTTTATTTTGAATATTTAAAGATGTTTCAAGTGCATCTTGAAAAGCTGCATGAACTTCAGCAGTTGTTGATTCTATTGCTCCATGCATATATAAATCGCAAACACCTTTGACTACAAGTAATTCATTTTCCATTAAATCTTGATCACTCATGTATAATCTCCTTTCATTTTAAACTATGTGTTAAGCATTAAAACTATAATAAGCTTAAGAATTTGTCATATAGAGCTGTATGTGTTTTTTCTAGTTCAGCTATATAATTTGCAAGTGTTATATCTTGAAGCTGACTAGAGGTTTCTTTACTGCATGATCTCATAAATTTTTCATGCCCTAAAGCATCTTCTACGTAATTTAATTCTTTGTTTGTCATAATTATCACCACCTATGATAATTATTTCCAATAATAGAAAAACTATACAAGTTTTTAAATATTTAAGAGATACTAAGTAAGTATAATGTTAATATTAAAAAGTGTAGTGCAAAAAGTGTAAAGTAGTGGTACAAAATATAAAAATACACTTGACATCATACAAAATATATGATAATCTAGTAATCAATACTAGATAAAAAGGAGAAAAAAACAAAAATGAGATATAAAACATTTTTTGAATATCCTGTATTTAATAATATAAAAGAAGTAATTTATCATTCTGTAAAAAAATACCCACAAAATGTAGCATTTAGATTAAAAGAAAAAAATGGAGAAGAAATAACATATAAGGATATAACGTATAAAGAATTTTTAGAAGAAGTAAATAATCTTCGGTACTGGTTTGTATTCAATTGGCTTGCAAGGTAAAAAAATTGCAATACTTGGAAAAAATAGGTATGAATGGGCATTAAGTTATGTTTCAATACTACTTGGTGGTATGATTGCTGTGCCACTTGATAAAGGACTTACAGATATAGAAATTGAAAATTCTATACTTAGAAGTAAGGCAGACGCAATAATTTATGAAGAAAAGTATCAAGATATAATCGAAAAGATAAAAAATAAACGGAGAGTCAAATTTATCTAAGTTTATTTGTATGGATAAAATACAAAATAGTCTTTACATACAAGATATAATAAAGAATGGTAAAGATAAAATTGCAAATAATGATAGAAAGTATATAAATTGTAAAATAAATGATAAGGCTCTTGCAACACTTGTTTTTACATCAGGTACTACATCAAAATCAAAGGTTGTAATGCTTTCACAATACAATATAGCAAGAAATATTTCAGATATGCAACTCGTAGAAGATTTTAGAAGCACAGATGTCAATCTTGCATTTTTACCTTATCACCATACATTTGGCTCAACAGGCCAATTAATCATGCTAAGTTCAGGAATAACAACAACTTTCCCTGATGGCTTAAGATATATAGCACAAAATCTTAAAGAATATCATGTTACATTTTTTGTTGGTGTTCCACAGTTAATAGAAAAAATATATGAAAAAATAGAAGAAGAAATTGAAAAAAAGGGCAAGACAAGAATTATCAAGATTGCAAAAATATTTACAAATTTACTTTTAAAATTCGGAATAGACATTAGAAGAAAAGTATACAAAGAAATTATTGATGGTCTAGGTGGACTTAGATTTGTAATAAGTGGAGCAGCAAGTCTTGATAAAAGAGTAGAAAAGGGATTAAATGATCTTCGGAATTCTTACAGTACAAGGATACGGACTAACAGAAACAGCTCCAGTACTTTGCGCAGAGAACTATAAATATAGAAGATATGGTTCAGTTGGATTCCCAATGAAAAATGTTCAAATACGTATAGTTGATAAGAATGAAGAAGGCATTGGAGAAATCGCAGTAAAAGCACCAAATGTTATGCTTGGATATTATGAAGATGAAGAAGCAACCAAAAAGGCAATAAAAGATGGCTGGTTTTATACAGGAGATTATGGATATATTGATGCGAGTGGTTATGTGTATATCACAGGAAGAAAGAAAAATACTATTGTTTTAAAAAATGGTAAAAAAATATTTCCAGAAGAGATAGAAGAAAATATAAATAAAATAGACTTAGTTGAAGATTGCTTTGTCTTTGGAATGCCAAAAGAAAATGATTTAGTTTTATCTGTAAAAATAAAATATGACGAAGAAGTAGTTAAGAAGAAATATTCTGGGCTTAATATGGAAGAAATCAAGAAGGCAATTTGGGATAAAGTAAAAGAAGCTAATAAATTAGTGCCAAAATATAAATATATAAAAAATATGATATTAACGAATGTTGAATTTGCAAAGACAACAACTAATAAAATAAAAAGATTTGAAGAAATGCAAAAAATGCATTTAGTTTAAAAATTATACATGGTTACTAGATAATACTTTTTTAATTAGAATAGCAGGAATGATTTATTTTAGGAATCTGCGTAAGCGATTAACCGGAGCGAAGCGAAGGG
>CANQXL010000065.1 GCA_947627705.1 uncultured Clostridia bacterium | reverse complement strand
AAATGAGGTTTTTTCCTTATTTTTTATTAATTTTTTATCTTTTTTTATATATTTTCAAAAAATACCGAAACTTAAAAGTATAAATAATTTAACTCTTTTGAACTTTTTTCTTGTTTTGTATTGCTTTTTTTACCATTTTGTGGTATTATATTATGCGATAAGTTTTAGAATTAGATAAGAGGAGGTGCATCTAGGGTATGCCAAACATTAAATCAGCTATTAAGAGAACAAAAATTATTGAAAAGAAAACATTACAAAATAATATGATTAAATCTAGTTACAAAACAGCTGTTAAAAAATTTGAAAGTGCTATTGAAGCTGGTGATGTAACTTCTGCTGAAGCTCTTTTTGTAGAAGCATCAAAGAAAATTGATCAAGCTTGTTCAAAAGGTGTAATTGTTAAAAATACAGCAGCTAGAAAAAAATCTAATTTAGCTAAGAAATTAAATAGCGTAAAAGCATAACACATAACAAAAAAGCTCTCATAAATGAGAGCTTTTTTGTTATGTTACCGCTCGATTTCTTCCCTCATAATCTGGGTCATGTAGACAAGGCCGTCTGCGGAAGACACCCGAAAGCCTTCATATACGACTTCCCAGCCATCTTCAATGGCTTTGTTTACCTTCTTCTCCAGTTGCTGGGATACGCTCTGGCAATCAAAGCCAGAAGCTGTGACCACCTTGTAACGCGGTTTCATAATTTTTTCCTCCTCTAAAGTTTTAGATTTGAGTATTTTACCTGAACATTTTATGTTTCAAGTTAAGTATATTATATCATTTTTTCTTTATTTTTTCAACATTTACCTATATCCCCATTATATTATAGCCACTATCAGCATATACAATTTGACCAGTTATAGCTCTTGCCATATCTGATAGCATAAATACAACTGCATTTCCTACTTCTTCTTGTGTTACATTTCTCCTAAGTGGTGCTTTTTCTTCAACTACATCAAGTATCGAGTTAAAGTCTTTTATTCCCTTTGAAGATAATGTTTTTATTGGTCCTGCTGATACTGCATTTACTCTTACTCCTTGTGGGCCAAGATTATCTGCTAAATATCTTACGCTACACTCTAAAGCTGCTTTTGCAACTCCCATTACATTATATCCAGGAAGTACTTTAGTCGATCCATAATATGTAAGTGAAACTAAGCTTGCTTCTTCATTTAAAACATCTAATTCTTTTGCAATTCTGCATGTTGCAACAAATGAATATGCACTTACATCATTTGCATGTGCAAATCCTTCCTTTGATGTATTTATAAAGTCATTTCTTAAATCGTCTGTAAATGCATGTGCAATACTATGTAATATTCCATCTATTTTTCCAAAATCTTTCTTTATCTCTTTAAATACTCTTTCTAAATCTTCGTCACTTGATGCATCGCATGCATATGCCTTTTTGAAGCTTGGAAGTTCTGAAAGTAAATTTTCTATTTTTTCTTTATTTTCTTCTCCTTGATATGTAAATATTAATTCTGCACCGTTTTCTGCAGCTTTTATTGCAGCGCCCCAAGCAATACTCCACTTATTTCTAATTCCCATTATCAATATTTTTTTGTTTTCTAATAACATTTTTATTCCCCCTTAACATATTCACCCATTTTTCTAAATTTTTCATACCTTAAGTTTGTAAGCTCTTTTGGCTTTATGTCTTTTAATTCATTATAACTTTTTATAATTTCTCTTTTTATACTTTTTGCTGTAAAATCTAAATCTTTATTTGCTCCACCTTCTGGTTCTTTAATAACTTTATCTATTACTTTAAACTTATACAAGTCCTTTGCTGTCATTTTCATTACATCTGCCGCTTCTTTTGCTCTTGAAGAGTCCTTCCAAAGTATACTTGCATACCCTTCTGGTGAAAGTATAGAATACACCGCATTTTCAAGCATTAAGATTCTATCTGCAACTCCAAGTGCAAGTGCACCACCGCTTGAGCCTTCTCCTATTACAATTGCAATTATAGGTACTTTTAATCTTGACATTTCTAATAAATTTCTTGCAATTGCCTCTCCTTGCCCTCTTTCTTCTGCTCCAATTCCAGGATATGCTCCCTTAGTATCTATAAATGTAACAATTGGTCTTTTGAATTTTTCTGCTTGTTTCATAAATCTTAGGGCTTTCCTATAGCTTTCTGGATTCGGCATTCCAAAATTTCTTTCTATATTTTCTTTTGTATTCCTTCCTTTTTGCTCTGCAACAACCGTAAAAGCCTTTTTCTCTAGCATTGCTAAACCGCACACTATTGCTTTGTCGTCTGCAAAGTTTCTATCTCCGTGAAGCTCTATAAATTCTTCAAAAATTTTATCTATATAATCTAAAGCTGTCGGTCTATCTTGTGCTCTTACTATCTCTACTATATCCCATGCATTTTTCTTTGCCACTTTAATTTATTTTATGATTTATTTTAAAAATCATATTCTCCTTGTATAATATATTTAGGTTTTTAATATGGATATACCTATAAACCATATTAATTAATTTTTCTTATGCATTAAAAGCAATTTGTATAGTGTTTCTTTCATGTCTTTTCTTTCAACCACTTTATCTATAAATCCATGCTCTAGCAAAAATTCTGCTGTTTGAAAGCCTTCTGGTAATTCTTGCCCAATAGTTTGCTCAATTACTCTTGGTCCAGCAAATCCAATCATTGCTCCTGGCTCTGCTAAAATTATATCTCCAAGACTCGCAAATGATGCAGTAACTCCACCATATGTTGGATCAGTTAAAACAGATATAAATAATCCACCTGCTTCGTCTAATCTTGAAATTGCACTTGCAGTTTTTGCCATTTGCATTAAAGACATTATTCCTTCTTGCATTCTTGCTCCACCTGACACACTAAATATAATAAGTGGAAGCTTGAGTTTTATCGCCATTTCTACTGAATATGTAATTTTTTCTCCTACAACTGTTCCCATACTTCCCATAAGAAAATTTCCATCCATTACGCAAAGTACGACTTCTTCTTTATTTATTTTTCCCATGCCACATTTTACAGCTTCGTCAAGTCCAGTTTTTTCTCTTAAGGCACTTAGTTTTTTTGTATATTCTTCTAGTTTTAGCGGATTTATTGTATCTATATTTAGTTTAAATTCTTGGAAAGTTCCTTCGTCTATTATCTGATTAATTCTTCTCCTGCTTGATAGTCTAAAATGATATCCACAATTTGGGCATACACTAAGATTCTCTTGAACAATATCCTTATAAATTATCTCTTTACATTTTTCGCATTTAACCCACTTTCCAACTGGGATATCTACTTGATTTTTTGACTTTACATTTTTTATTTCACGCTTTTTTATCTTGTCTACTATCATGTAATTATTCCTTTCTAATCAATGTTTTTCCTCTTATCTCTTTTTCTATAAAAGATGTATCGTAATTTCCCCTAATAAAATCATAATTTGATATTATTTTTAATAAAAAGTCCGTGTTAGTATCTATTCCTTCTATTACAAGCTCTTCAAGTGCTCTTTTCATTTTTGCAATTGCTTCTCCACGTGTTGTTCCATGTGCTATTACTTTTGCTATCATTGAATCATAATTTGCAGGTACTGTATACCCATCATAAATTGCTGTATCTACTCTTAAGCCATTTCCACCTGGTAAATGTAATCCAGTTATTTTTCCGTGGACTTGGTCTAAAGTTTTTTTCTGGATTTTCTGCATTAATCCTACATTCAATCGAATGACCTTCTGGGATTATCTTATTTTGCTTTAAACTTAGTTTTTCTCCTGCTGCTATTTTTATCTGTTCCTTTATTAGGTCAATCCTTGTATTTTCTTCCGTTATCGGATGTTCTACTTGTATTCTTGTATTCATTTCCATAAAATAAAAATTCTTATCACTATCTAGTAAAAATTCAACTGTTCCTGCATTTGTATAATTTGCAACTTTTGCAGCTTTTACCGCTGTTTCACACATCTTGGTTCTTAATTTAGAATCTATTACAATTGATGGTGTTTCTTCAAGTATCTTTTGATTTTTTCTTTGTATTGTGCAATCTCTTTCTCCTAAATACACGATATTTCCATATTCGTCTGCTAAAATCTGTACTTCTATATGACGTGGATTTTTTATAAACTTCTCCATATAAATTTCGTCGTTGAAAAAGGCTGACTTTGCTTCTTGTTTAACTATGTTATAGTTCTCTTCTAGTTCTTCTTCTTTGTTTACGATTCTTATTCCCTTTCCGCCGCCACCATTTGATGCTTTAAGCAAAACAGGATATCCTATTTGCTCTGCAACTTTTTTTGCATCTTCTAAACTTTTTAAAGCACCATTTGATCCTGGTATTACTGGAATGCCTGCTTTTTTCATCATTTCTTTGCTATTTGATTTATTGCCCATTTTCTCTATAACTTTATAGCTTGGGCCTATAAATTTTATATTTGATTCTTCACAAATTTTCGCAAAATCGCTATTTTCTGACAAAAAGCCAAACCCTGGATGTATACTGTCTGATCCTGTTATGTTTGCAGCTTCTATAATATTTTTAAAATTCAAATAACTCTTTTGAGATGCTGCAGGTCCTATACATACCGCTATATCGGCAAGTCTTGTGTGCAAAGAGTCCTTATCTACTTCAGAGTATACTGTAGCTGTCTTTATGTTCATTTCTTTGCATGCTCTTATTATTCTTACTGCAATTTCTCCACGATTTGCAATTAATATTCTATTCATTATGTTTTCAACTCCTATTTTGTAACTTTAATTTATTTTATTTAATTTACCATAAATAATATTTTTAAAATACGATTTATAAACTATAATTCATTTTTAGAGTTTAAGTTTATACAAGTGCAAATGTTAGCTCTCCTTTTGCCGCGACTTCTCCATCAACTGTTGCAATAGCTTCTCCAACACCTATTGGACCTTTTCTTTTTATTATTTTTACTTCTAATTTTAAAGTATCTCCTGGAACTACTTGCTTTTTAAATCTCATTTTATCTATTCCACCAAACAGAGCATTTTTACCTTTGTTTTCTTCTAAAGAAAGTATCGCAACTGATCCAGTTTGAGCAAGTGCTTCTGTAATTAGTACACCTGGCATTATTGGATTTCCTGGGAAATGTCCTTTAAAATATCCTTCATTTGCGCATACATTCTTGTATGCAATAGCCATTTCTCCTGGTATAAACTTTTCTACCTTGTCTATCATTAAAAATGGTGGTCTTTGTGGTATTATTTCCATTATTTCCTTAGTATCTAACATCTACATCTCTCCTTGTATAATATTAAATCAATATTATTTTAAAAATTTTATATTATGAAAGCATTTTATTCCTATTTTATTATAAATAGTGGCTTTCCATAATCAACGCCATCACCATCTTGCACTAAAATTTTTACAATTTCTCCATCATATTCTGACTCTATTTCGTTCATAAGCTTCATTGCTTCTATTATGCAAAGTATGTCACCTTTTTTTACGTGCTTTCCAACTTCTACATAATTTTCTGCATTTGGAGAAGGTTTTGCATAAAATGTACCAACCATAGGCGATTTTACAATATTTTGCGTACTATCTTCTGTATCAATTCCTGTATCTTTATTCAAAGCTTCTTGTTCTTTTTTTTCATTCAATACGCTTTGTTCTTGACTTACGTCTTGCAATCTATTCAATTCTTTAGCTATTTTTACATTTTCTTTTGTTTCATTTTTTAAACTCACTTTCGTTCCATCTGGGAATTCTATTGAAAGTTCAGCAAGTTTTGAATCTTCCATATCTTTCATTATTTTTTTTATTTCTGAATATTCCATTTTGTCCCTCCTAAATTTTATGAATGTGTTTTTTCATCCATTTATTTACTTTCATAACCTTTATTTATTTATATTTTTAAAAATAATAGCGCTATTATGTCCGCCAAATCCCAATGAATCTGACATTGCATATTTTATTTCTTTTTCTCTTCCTTCATTTGGAACAACGTCTAAATCACACTCTTCGTCTTTTACTTTGTAGCCTATTGTTGGAGGCACAAAGTTATTCTCCATTGCTTTAATTGTTATTATTGCTTCAACTCCACCTGCTGCTCCAAGAAGATGCCCAGTATTTCCTTTAGTAGAACTTACCATTATTTTACTTGCATAATCTCCAAAAGCTCTTTTTATTGCCAATGTTTCAAACTTATCATTTAACGTTGTAGATGTACCATGTGCATTGATATAGTCTAGATCTTTAGGGCTTATCTTAGCATCATCCATTGCATTTACCATTGCTCTAGCTCCACCTTCTCCGTCTGGCGATGGTGATGTTATATGATATGCATCTGATGTTGCAGAATATCCGCACTACTTCTGCATATATTTTTGCGTTTCTATTTTTTGCATGTTCGTATTCTTCAAGAATTAAAATTCCTGCTCCTTCTCCCATTACAAATCCGCTTCTTTCTTTGTCAAATGGGATACTTGCTCTTGTAATATCTTCTGCATGTGATAAAGCCTTCATATTGGTAAATCCTGCTATTCCAAGTGGTGTAATACTTGCTTCTGTTCCACCGCATATCATGAAATCTTGATAACCATGCCTAATCATTCTGAAGCTTTCTCCTATTGCATGAGTTGCACTTGCACATGCTGTTACAACACATAAGCTCTCTCCTTTTAATCCAAACTCTATCGAGATATTTCCTGATGCCATATTTGTAATTGCCATTGGTATAAACATTGGTGAAACTCTATCTGGACCCTTTTCAATAATACTTTTATCATTTTCTTCTATTGTTTTAAGTCCACCTATTCCTGTACTGATTGCAACTCCAAGACGTGTTTTATCTATACTTTCTAAATCAAGCTTACTGTCTTTTATAGCTTCTCTTGCTGCAATTAAAGCAAAATGAGAAAATCTATCCATTCTTTTTGCTGCTTTTCTGTCAAAATGTTCTTCTGGATTGAAATTCTTAACTTCAGCTGCTATTTTTACTTTATATCCTTCTGTATCAAATAAAGTTATTTTATCGATTCCACACTTTTTTTCTTTTATTCCTTCCCATAATTCATTTACATTGTTTCCAATTGGAGTAATTGCTCCCATTCCTGTTACAACAACTCTTCTTTCCATTTTTCTCTTCCTTACATAATAAATTTAGGTTTTAATAAAACCTATTAAATAAGCATTCCGCCATCTACATGAATTACCTGACCTGTAATATATGAACTGGCTTCAGATGCTAAAAACTTAACAAGGTTTGCAACATCTTTTGCATCTCCAAGTCTATTTAATGGTATTTGATTTTTTATACTTTCTTTTATTTTATCTGAAA
>CANQXL010000064.1 GCA_947627705.1 uncultured Clostridia bacterium | reverse complement strand
ATACAACTCCAACTCCTGCAAGCTCTCTAAATGGATATTTGCTTTCTTGGATCTTAGGATCTATAACTGCTATTGCATTTGGAAGTATGTCTAAAGGCTCATGGTGGTCAGTAACTATTGTATCTATATTTAAAGTATTTGCATAATCTACTTCTTCTATTCCTGATATACCACAATCAACAGTTATCATTAAATCTGTTTTTGCATCAACTATATCTTGAATTGCTTCTTTATTTAATCCATATCCTTCTTTTAATCTATTTGGAATGTGATATCCGTACTTCTAATTCTCTTTCTTCTAGGAATTTTTTTAATACTGTCGTACTAGTTATTCCATCTACATCATAATCTCCAAATATGACTACTTTTTCTTTATTCTCAATTGCTTTTAATATTCTATCAACAGCCTTTTCCATATTAGGTAATAAGAATGGATCATAAAAATTATCTCTTGTAGGCTCTAAAAATATCTTTATTTGCTCGTCGTTTAATTTTTTATTTGCAAGTATTTGAGCTGTAATTATTCCTACATTATACTTTTTAGATATTTCTTTTGCTAGTTCCTTATCATTTTCTATGTATTGCCATTTTTTATTCATGTTATATCCTCTTTCTTAAATTTAAACTTAAGTAATCCCTCAAGAGAAAAAGTAAACTCTTTCTTGAGGGATACCCAAATTTTATTTTAGTACATCTTGAACTGATTCTGCAATTATTTTATTGACATCCGCTATTAATACATTAAATTTAAGTTCTATATCGAAATATGACTTAGCAAGTTCATCTTTCATTAATTCAATGTATATTTTTTGCATTTCTTCTAGTTTATCTTTTTCCTGTTCTTCTCCTTTTAGTGCCTCAAGCTGGACACTGTATCTTTTTTCCTCGAATTCTCTTATTTTAGCTTTTACATCAGGATTTTGGTCTAATTCCTTCTTTATTCTTTTGTAGTCTAAATATTCTTTAGATGTTCTAAGTTCTGCTGCTAGCCTATTTGCAGTATCATAAACGTTCATTTTGTTTTACCTCCTATGCTAAAGCTTCACGACCCCTAAATGTAAGAAGTGTGCCTCTTGTCTTGGCTTTCTTTGTTCTTCTGGCATTTTCTTGTGCAATTTGATGTTTTTGTCTTTCTGCCATTGTTTGACAAATAGCCTTTTGATATATAAAATGTGTATCTTGAGCAATTTTATTCCAATTATACATATTTTTTACCTTAGCTTTTGCATTTTTAGAAATAGTATCAGCAAGTCTATGGTCATAAAGAACTGCAAGTACTGAATCTGCAATAGAATTTGGATTTCCTGCATATGTCTTCATTCCATCAACTCCATGCTCCACAATTTCATTTAAGCCACCAATATCAGATACAACTGTTGGTATTCCAGCATACATTGCTTCTATTGCAACTACTCCAAATGGTTCATAAGTACTTGGGAATACAGCCACATCGGCAACTTTGTACATTTTACATAAATCTTTATATGGTAATTGTCCTGTAAAGTATATTTTGTTTCCAAGTCCTAAATAATTTGCTTGTGCTTTTAATTCGTCAAGCATTCCACCTGCACCAGCAATAACAAATTTTGTATCATTGTATCCTGAAAGAATTTTAGGTGCTGCAGAAATTAAGTGTTGCACTCCCTTTTCATAAACTAATCTTCCTGCATACATTATTATTTTTTCATTATCTGATGCCATTCTTCTTCTAAAATCATAGTCTTTCTCAATTCCGTTATAAATATTTAGGTTTATTCCATTTGGTATTACATTAATTTTTTCAAATGGAAGTCCAAATAATCTTTGCATTTCTCTTTTCATATAGTTGCTATTAACTATTACTTCTGTTGATTCATATGTAAGCATCCATTCTGTATCATTAATGTATCTTTGTGTTTCGTCATGTATTCCATCGTTTCTGCCACTTTCTGTTGCATGTATTGTTGCACAAATTGGAATGTCATAAGCATCTTTTAGTGCCTTTGCAGCATTTGCAACTAGCCAATCATGTGCATGTATTATGTCGAATTTTCCGCTCTTTTGATATTATTTCTCCTGCTTTTGCTATCATTTTGAAGTTAAGTTGTAAAATCCAATCTATGAAGTTATTTGAATTTATCATATAGTTATCTACTCTATATACTTTTACCCCTTTATCTACTTCAAAATATGGTGTATTTCCATCTCTATATGTTATAACTGTAACTTCATGACCATCCTTTATCAATCTTCCTGATAAATCATATACAACCTTTGATATTCCGCCTACAATCCTAGGTGGGTATTCCCACGTAAGCATTAAAATTTTCATGAGCAAAAGCTCCTTTCTATATTCTTTTGTTTTCACATCTATATTGTATATTAACTTTTGTCAAAAGTAAACAAAAATTTACAAATTTTTTAAGATTTTTTATTATTAGATAATATTTTTTAATTAAAAGAGCGGAAATGATTTATTTTAAGAATCTTTGCTGTCGCAGTCTACAAATTATAAAATTAAATGTAGACTGCTCCACTTCGCCCTTCGCTTCGCTCCGGTTGATCGCTTACGCAGATTCTTAAAATAAATCATTTCCGCTCTTTTTTGATATAATATCAATCTAGTAATGATTTTTAATGAAAAAAATTTTAAACTTTATTCAAAAATCTCTCCTTGTATTATTTTATTTCCCCTTAAAAAGTCACATATATTCATTCTTTTTGCATTCTCACCTTGAATTTCTATTACCTTTATTACTCCTTTTCCTGTCTTTATATATAATCCTACCTTATCGTTTGAAAATATAACTTCACCGTGGTCTTACATTTTCTGAAAATTCATTTTTAGAAATTATTGTACTTACAAAATTATCGTCAAGAGATTCTACCTTCCAAAATTTTATCTTTTTACCATTAAGCACTGCATAAGCACCCATAATTGGATTTAATCCACGTACTTTGTTTTTTATTGATTCAGCTGATCTTGTAAAATCTATTTTAGCTAATTCTTTATTTAACATTGGTGCCATTGTAAAATATCTGCCTTGTTTCATTCTTGGCGCAGTTCCTTTTTCTATTTCAGATATTGTTTTTACAAGTAAATTTCCACCAATATCTTTTAATCTATCCCAAAGTTCTCCTGTTGTTTCATTATCACTAATTTCTACTTTTTCTTGAAAAATTATATCTCCTTCGTCCATACCTTCACTCATATACATAGTAGAAACTCCTGTTGTTTTATCCCCATTTAAAATAGCCCATTGAACAGGTGCTGCCCCCCTGTACTTTGGAAGAAGTGACGCATGCACATTTACACAGCCAAGCTTTGGTATCTCTAAGATTTCTTTTGGCAAAATTTTTCCATATGCTACAACACAAATTAAGCTTGGATTTATTTCTCTTAAAGTATCTATAAATTCTTGATTTCCTTTTATTTTTTCTGGTTGAAATATTTTGATATTTTTTTCTAGTGCATATTTCTTAACATCAGATTCTTGTATCTTCATCCCTCTATCTCTTCTTTTATCTGGATTTGTGACAACTCCGAACAATATTAAATCCAGCATCATATAGTTTTTCTAATGATGCTTTTGCAAAATCTGGTGTTCCCATAAATAAAATATCTATCATGTTTTTCTCTTCCTTTTTATTATTTATTATTTTGCGGATCAACAAATTCCATAGTTCCAGGTATCATAACATCTGTTAAAACTATTCCATTTAGGTGATCCATTTCATGACATATAGCCTGTGCTAAAAGTCCTGTACCTGTTATTTTTATCTTTTTTCCATTTTCGTCTAAAGCTTCAACTGTTACTTCTTCAGGTCTTATAACCTTAACATATTTATTGGGGAAACTTAAGCATCCTTCTTCTACTTCTTGTTTTCCCTTTGTTTTTAGAATTGTAGGATTTATTAGCTTTATAATTGGCTTTTCGTCATATAAATCTATTACAATGATTTTCTTTAAAATTCCAACTTGTACAGCAGCAAGTCCGACGCCATCATATTTATGCATAGTGTCAATCATATCTTTTATTAGTTCTTTTATTTTTTCGTCTATTACGTCAACATCTTTTGATTTCTTTTTTAAGATTTCGTCTCCTTCTTTTCTGATATTTCTTAGTCCCATTTTAATTTTCCTTTCCGCTTCTATAACAAAAAGCTTAATAAATCTAGTTCATATTATTTGGATTAACATCAACACTAATCCTTGTATTATTTGTTATCTTTATACTATTTATGCTTGTATTTATTTTATCTATAATATTTCCACCAAGCATGCATTTTATAATTATTCTCCATCTATATCTGTTCTTCAATTTATTTATTGGAGATGGCATTGGGGCATATATAAACATATTCTTACTATTTAGTTTAAGTAAATTTTCGTAAATATTATTTATTATGCTATGTGCCTTTATGTCTTCAAAATCGCTTACTTCGACTTTTATTATATCGCAAAATGGCGGATATTTCAAGACACTTCTTAGTTTTATCTCTTGCAAATAAAATTTTACATAATTTTGTTCTTTAGCACACTCTATTGGAAAGCTCTCTGGATTATATGTTTGTATAATTACATTTCCTTCTGAGCCTTCTCTACCAGCCCTTCCTGCAACTTGTGTTAGTAAATCAAAGGTTCTTTCGTTACTTCTAAAATCAGACATAAACATACTGCTATCTGCTGCAATAACTCCGAACCAAAGTTACGTTTGGGAAATGATGTCCTTTTACTACCATTTGAGTTCCTATTAAAATATCAATATTTTCATTTTTAAATTTATTTAGTATGGTTTCGTATGAATTTTTTTTGCTTACAGTATCTATATCCATTCTTATTGTAGTTGCATTTGGGAAAGATTTATTTATCATATCTTCTAATTTTTGCGTTCCTGTTCCAAAATACCTTATATTTTTACTTCCACATTCTGGACATACTTTTAAGTTGCTTCTTTCGTATCCGCAATAGTGGCATTTTAATCTATCTTGTCTCATATGATAAGTAAGGGTAACATTGCATTTACTACATTTGGCCGTATATCCACAATCCCTGCACATTACAAATGTTGAATATCCCCTTCTATTTAAAAACAATATTGTTTGTTTTTTGTTTTTTAAATTTTCTTCTATCATTTCATGAAGTCTTTGACTAATCATTGATTTATTTCCGAATAGCTAATTCCTTTTTCATATCAATGATTTCTACTTTAGGCAATTTAGAGTTATTTGCTCTTTCCTTTAAAGTTAGTATTCCATCTGACTTTTCTAATTTATAGTAAGTCTCAATGTCAGGAGTTGCACTTCCAAGTACAAGTGGAATATTATTCTGCTTTGCAAGGTATAATGCAATATCTTTTGCATTATACTTTGGAGTCATATCTGATTTATATGAAGAATCATGTTCTTCATCAATTATTATAATTCCAATATCTTTTGTTGGAGCAAATATTGCAGATCTTGCTCCTATAACGATTCTTGCTTCGCCCTTCTCTATTCTTTTCCATTCGTCATATCTTTCTCCTACAGATAATTTACTATGTAATAGTGCAATTTTATCTTCTCCAAACCTTGCGATAAATCTATCAACCATTTGTGGAGTAAGAGAAATCTCTGGTACAAGCGCAATTGCAGACTTTCCTTTTTCTAATACTTTTCCAATCAACTGAAGATATATTTCTGTTTTTCCGTGAACCTGTTACTCCATGTATTAGAAATTGCTTAAAAATTTTGTCATTTATTGCACCTTCAATTTTGTTCATTGCCTTTTGTTGTTCTTTAGTAAGCTTTAAATTTTCTGATTTAGGAACATTTTTATTTTTAAATGGATTTCTATTTACTTCTTTCTTTACAATTTCTATATATCCATTTTTTTCTAATGTTTTAATTACTGCATTTGTAGTGTCTGCAAATGTAGTAAGTTCTGCTATTAATACTTCGTCATTTGCTTGTAAAAATCTTATTGTTCTTATTTGTTTTTCTGATTTTAAAATTCCATTATCTATATCTTCTTCAATTTCGTCATCATCTTTTTTTAAGTATACAAATCTCATTTCTTTATCTTTTATTCTATTTTCTATGTTTTTAGATGTAGTACCTGGTGGGAGCATAAGCTTTATGCAGTCTGAAATATTGCAAAAATATTTATTAGCCATAAGCCTACTTAAAGTTATTTTATCTTCACTTAATCCCCCTTGTTTTTCCACACTTAATATATCTTTCACTTTATATTCTGATGTTTCTTTTAGCCCAATAACAAATCCTTCTTGTGCTTTTTTCATTGTTCCAAATGGCACAAGCACTTTATTTCCAATATTAATAGTACCAACAAATTTTGCTGGTACATTATAGTCAAACGTTCTATTTAATCCTTTAGCAGTACTGCTAATTATAACTTCTACTATCATGGAATTAGTATATCAAATTTTTAATAATTTCTCAATATATTTTTTTCTAAATTTTTAAACTTCGTTACTAGACAATCATGTTATATCAAAGAATAACTGAAACAATTTATTTTAAGAATCTTTGCTGTCATGCAATTTTCAAAATTAAAAATATTAATCATACGTTAAAAAAACGCTCAATAAATGAGCGTTTTTACTAGTTTTAGTTTTTGCTAGGAAGCACTAGTTCGATTTCTTTCTTTTTCTTTATATCTTCTGCATCGATTTCAATATCGTGCGGAAGCCTTGCCACAATGCATATGGGTAAAACATCATAATTTTCAATCCCTTTTTTAGCACTGAGCATGAAGTTTTCTTCTTCTCCAAAGACCGCTGTCTTCAATCCGCACATGTAATTTCTCTCATCATGCCATGCATTCGCATACCAGAAGAAGGAAAATTTCTTTTGCAGATGCTCCGGAAGTTCTTTAAAAATCTCTTCCGTAACAGGTATTGCCGTAATTTTCTTCTTTCTAGAGCCGAAAATTTTGGCATATTCATTCATTAATCTAATACCATTTTGGTAGCCTACTTTTCCAGAAAGTGCAAGCTCATGTTCTGTAGTAGAACTTACAAGGCAAACTTCGCCTGTTTTCCGTAAAAAAGGATACCAGTCAATGGATTGGTCAGAATCAAATACCTGATCATTATCCCAGCCTGTTTCTTCCTTCTTGAAAGTTATTATTTTCCAGTCTGGAATGTATAAAATCTTCTTTTCAGTAAGATTTCCATACTTTTCTGGACGTCTTAATGCATCTTCTAATCGTACCATAGTAGACATCTTAATTGCTCCTTTCATAGATTTTGCATTAAAAGTTTATAAAGTTCGATTTAGAATTTATGAATCTAGCACTTACCTCCTTTTTATTCTATTCAAATTTGAATCAGAATTGGCAAATATCTTACGACTTATATATTATACTTCGTTTTGCAAAGTTTGTCAACTCGTGTGAAAATTTGTCAAGTTGTTGTATGAAAGAATCTTTTTATGTATTTTCTTGTATAATCTTCTCTACTTCTTCTTTGCTTTGACCTACTATTTTACAAATTGTATCTATATCAATTTTTTCTTTGTGCATATTTAATATTACTTCTTTTTTATTTTTAGCTATTCCTGTCTTTTCTCCTTGTTCTATTCCTTGCTCTATTCCCTTTTCTTCTCCATCTTTATAAGCTCTCTCTATTCTGTCTTTGGTAAAGGATATTTGATCTCTTAAATACATCTCCCTATCTAATGAC
>CANQXL010000063.1 GCA_947627705.1 uncultured Clostridia bacterium | reverse complement strand
CCATTCTTGCATTGAGATAAGTTTACCTAATTTTACTTGTCTTTCTGCATAATCAAGATACATTGATACTAGGTTATTTAATTCTGTAATTTCTTCTTGCGAAAGGTAATTTTTTGCAACAGTTACATCTGTTTCAAGTATTTTTCCTGTTGGTGCATTTTTCCAAGTTGTCAATCCCATATTTTCTTTTTTACTGTTTGCTCTATTGTAAATTATTTCTGATGCTGTCATTCCAGTAATAGCAAAGTGCAATTTATTTTGAACATTCTTATAAAATTCTTGTGTTGTTTTGCTTTCTCTATCATAATCAAAACTACATTCTTTATATATATCAGTTATTTTTTGATAGAATCTTCTTTCACTTGCTCTAATTTCTTTTATTTTAACTAATAATTCATTAAAGTAATCTTTGCCAAATTTAGGTCCATTTTTTAGCATTTCACTATTAATAACAAAGCCTTTTTTTATATACTCCTTTAATGTTTTTGTTGCCCAAATTCTAAAATCTGTTGCTTCTTTTGAATTTACTCTATATCCAACTGCTATAATTGCATCTAGACTATAAAATGTTAACTCTCTTGTAACTTTCCTATTTCCTTCATTTTGAACTACTCTAATTTTTTGAGTAGTTCGATTCTCTTCTAATTCATTTGTTTTAAAAATATTTTGTAAATGATACGTTATATTATTTTCTACTACTCCGAATAATCTTGCCATTGATTTTTGAGTAAGCCAAAAATCTTCTTCATTGTATAAAACTTCTACTGATATGTTTTCATTGTTTTGACTTTGATATATAATTAAGTCTTTTAAGTTTTCTATATTATTCAATTAACATCACATCCTTCATATTTAAGAACTATTGTTTGTATTTTATAATAAAATAATTTAAGTGTCAATAATTTTAAACAAATTTCATTGATTTTTATGCTATTAATTTTTTTAAAATATTGTATTGACATAAAGAGAAAAACTCGATATAATAATAAAAGTTAGATTTTAGGAAGGACTGAATTAATATTATGAGTATGAAAATTGAAAAAACAAAAAACGCAAATGAATTAAAATTGAGCTTTGTAATAGAAGCTGTTAAATTTGATGAAGCTATTAAAAAGGTATATGAAAAGAGTGCTAGATACTTTAACATACCAGGCTTTAGAAAAGGTAAAGCCCCTATGGCTATAGTCGAAAAAACTTATGGAACACAAATTTTTTACGAAGATGCATTTAATGAAGTAGTTCCAGATATATATGAGAAAGAATTAAAAGAAAACAATATTGATGCTGTTAGTAAACCTGATTTAAGTATTGACCAAATGGAAAAAGGAAAAGACTTAAAATTCACAGCAATTGTTCAAATTAAACCAGAAGTAAAGCTTGAAAAATATAAAGGTATAGAAATCAAAAAAATCGAGTATAATGTATCTGATAAAGACATAGAACACGAACTTGGTCACATGGCTGAGAAGAATGCTAGAGTAGTCAATGTAGAAGGAAGACCAGTAGAAAAAGGAGATATAACTGTTATCGATTTTGAAGGCTCTGTAGATGGTGTAAAATTTGAAGGTGGAAAAGCAGAAGGACACGAACTTGAAATTGGAAGCAATGCATTTATACCAGGATTTGAAGACCAAATAATCGGAATGAAAGTTGAAGAAGAAAAAGATGTAAAGGTAAAATTCCCAGATGACTATTTCTCAGAAGATTTAAAAGGTAAAGATGCAGTTTTCAAAGTAAAATTACATGAAATTAAAAAGAAAGAATTACCAAAAATAGATGACGAATTTGCAAAAGATGCAAGCGAATTTGACACTTTAAAAGAATTAAAGAATAGTATAAAAGAAAAGCTAGAAGAAGAAAATAAATCAAGAGCAAAATTTGAGACAGAAGAAGAAGTTGTTAAAGCCGTTTGCAAAGATGTAAAAATAGACATTCCTTCAGGAATGATAGATACAGAAATTGATAACATGGTTAAAGAAGTAGAATCTAGACTTAATTATCAAGGAATGAACATGGAAATGTATCTAAACATGATTGGTAAGACTATGACAGAGTTTAGAAAAGAAGCAGAAGAACAAGCTAGAGATTCTGTTAAAACAAGACTTGTTCTTGAAGCAATAATTAAAGAAGAAAAGATAGAACCAAGTGAAGAAAAGGTAAATGATAGACTTAAAGAAATGGCTAAAATTTATGGTCAATCAGAAGAAGACTTAAAGAAAAATGAAAACTTCATGGAATTTATCAAGAGTAATTTAGCTCAAGAAGAAGTTGTAGATTTCTTAGTTAAAAATGCAAAAATAAAATAGTACATAAAACTAATATTTAAAGTATACTGCTTAATGATATAGCATTTATATAGTTATTAGCAAATTTAAATTTAGGAGGAAACAAATGGAAAAAAATAGTTTAGTACCATATGTTATAGAACAAACAAGTAAAGGAGAAAGATCATACGATATATTTTCTAGATTGCTAAAAGATAGAATAATATATTTAGGAGAACAAGTAGATAGTACATCAGCAGGGCTTGTTGTAGCACAACTTCTTTTCCTAGAATCAGAAGATCCAGATAAAGAAATATCATTATACATAAATAGTCCAGGTGGTTCAATCACAGATGGAATGGCAATATATGATACAATGAATTATGTTAAATGCCCTATCTCTACAATATGTGTAGGATTAGCAGCAAGTATGGGTGCAGTACTTCTTGCATCAGGAGCAAAAGGTAAGAGATTTGCAACTCCAAATTCAGAAATATTGATACATCAACCATTAATATCTGGTGGACTCTCTGGTCAAACAACAGAAATTAAGATCCATGCAGATCATATGGTTAGAACACGTGATAAATTAAACAAAATTTTAAGTGAAAAAACAGGTAAGCCATTGGAAATAATCAATAAAGATACAGAAAGAGATAATTACATGACAGCACAAGAAGCTTTAGAATATGGATTAATAGATGGTATATTAGATAAAAGAGCTTAAAGTTATATAGTATAAATTATGGCAGATTAAATTAGGTATTAGGTAAAATTCTAATATCTAATTTGTCGTAATTATTGCTAGTTAATTAATTTGGGAGGAAAACTTGTATGGCGAAAAATAATAATGAAGATAAAAGTTTTAAAAAGATAGAGTGTTCATTTTGTGGAAAAACACAAGACAATGTTAAGAAAATTATAGAAGGACCAGGAGTATACATTTGTGACGAATGTATAGGAATTTGCAAAAATATAATTGACGAAGACGAATACGAAGAAGAAGAAGCTAAATACACTTTAGGAGAAGATGAAGAGCTTCCTAATCCAGAACAGATAAAAGCTATTCTAGACGAGTACGTTATAGGACAGGAAAATGCCAAAAAGACACTTTCTGTTGCAGTATATAATCATTATAAAAGAATAAATAATGAAGAAGAAGCAAATGATGTAGAAATACAAAAAAGTAATGTCCTTATACTTGGACCAACAGGTTCAGGAAAAACACTTCTTGCACAAACACTCGCAAAGATACTAAAAGTTCCATTTTCGATAGCAGATGCAACAACGCTTACAGAAGCAGGATATGTTGGAGAAGATGTTGAAAACATTTTACTTAAGCTAATACAAGCAGCAGATTATGATATAGAACTTGCAGAACGTGGAATTGTTTATATAGACGAAATAGATAAAATCACAAGAAAATCTGAAAACCCTTCAATTACAAGAGACGTAAGTGGTGAAGGTGTGCAACAGGCTTTACTTAAAATAATAGAAGGAACAACAGCATCAGTTCCACCACAGGGCGGAAGAAAACATCCACATCAAGAATTATTGCAAATAAATACTTCAAATATACTTTTCATTTGCGGTGGTGCATTTGAAGGATTAGACAAAATAATAAATGAAAGAGTTGGTAAAAAGGGAATAGGATTCTCAGCAAAAATTGAAAGTAAAAGAGAGATAGATAAATACAAAATATATGAAGAGTTACTACCACAAGATTTATTAAAATTTGGATTAATACCTGAATTTGTCGGAAGATTACCAATAGTTACAACACTTAGAGAGCTTGATAAAGAAGCACTAATCAGAATACTAACAGAGCCAAAAAATGCATTAGTAAAACAATATAAAAAGTTACTAGAATTTGATGGAGTTGAACTAGAATTTGAAGATGATGCAATCGAAATGATAGTAGAAAAGGCAATAGAAAGAAATACTGGAGCTAGGGGTCTACGTTCAATTATTGAAGAGATTATGAGAGATATTATGTTTGAAATACCATCAAATCCTAAGATTGAAAAGTGCATTATAACTAGAGAAACTGTATTAAATGGCGAAGAACCAAAGTTAGTTATAAATGAGAATAAAACAGAGAGAAGACATTTGAAAAGAAAAAAGATTACTCAAACAAAGCAAAAAAATAAAGAAAGTGCTTAAAAAATAGGGGGAATATATATGTATAAAAAAGTCGAGTTACCAAATGGCTTTGCAGGAAAAGAAATAGAAATAAGAAATTTTTGGAAAGAGAATGATATAATAAAAAAGAACTTTGACCTAAATAAAGGAGAAAGATACTTTACATTTTATGATGGACCACCTACAGCAAATGGTAAGCCACACGTAGGTCACATCTTAACAAGAGTTATGAAGGATATAATTCCTAGATATAAGGTAATGAAGGGATATCAGGTAATTAGAAAAGCTGGATGGGATACTCATGGACTTCCAGTAGAACTTGAAATAGAGAAAAAACTTGGAATATCAGGTAAAGCTCAAATTGAAGAATATGGAATCGAAAAGTTCATAAAAGATTGTAAACAGAGCGTTTTTACCTATGTATCTTTATGGGAAGAAATGACAAATCAAATTGGATTTTGGGTTGATATGGATAATCCATATGTAACATATCACAATGATTATATAGAGTCAGTTTGGTGGGCTCTTAAACAAATGTGGAACAAAGGACTTTTATACGAAGGTCATAAGGTTATGCCATATTGTCCAAGATGCGGTACAGCACTTTCTTCACATGAAGTTGCGCAAGGATATAAAGATGTAAATGATTTAACATGTACTTGCAAATTCGAGTTAGAAGACGAACCAAACACATATATATTAGCATGGACAACAACTCCATGGACACTTCCTTCAAACTTAGGATTATGTCTAAACAAAGCATATACATATGTAAAAGCAAAAGTTAATTCAAGCGAAAATGAATGTATTAAACCAGGCGAAACATATATACTTGCAAAAGAATTATGTAGCAAAGTTTTAGGCGAAGATTACGAGATAATAGAAGAATTTAAAGGAGAAAAACTTCTTGGAACAAAATATAAACAACTTATGCCATTTGCTAAAGTTACAGGAAAAGCATTTGTTGTAATACATGGAGATTATGTAAGTTTAGATGAAGGAACAGGAATAGTACACATTGCACCAGCTTATGGAGAAGACGATAGCATAGTTTCAAAAGAAAATGGCTTAACATTTGTAAACCTAGTAGATAAAGAAGGAAAATTTGTTGAAGAAGTTACACCATGGGCAGGCAAATTTGTTAAAAAATGTGACGAATCAATTGTAAATTATTTAAAAGAAAATAATAAATTATTTAGCTCAGAAAGACATATGCACTCATATCCACATTGTTGGAGATGCGACACACCACTTCTATATTATCCAAAGGAGAGCTGGTTTGTTGCAATGTCAACATTGCGTGATAAACTTGTAGAAAACAATAATAAGATACATTGGTATCCAGATACAATAAGAACAGGAAGATTTGGAAAGTTCGTTGAAAATGTTATTGACTGGGGTATATCAAGAGATAGATATTGGGGAACACCACTTCCAATTTGGAAATGTGAGTGTGGCAATATCGAATGTATAGGAAGTATAGAAGAATTAAAACAAAAAGGCATAAATGTGCCAGAAGATATAGAACTTCATAAACCATATATAGATAATGTACATTTAAAATGCGAAAAATGTGGTAAAGAAATGGTTAGAACAAAAGAAGTAATTGACTGCTGGTTTGATTCTGGTTCTATGCCATTTGCACAATTACATTATCCATTTGAAAATAAAGAATTATTCGAAGCAAATTATCCAGCACAATTTATATCAGAAGCAGTAGACCAAACAAGAGGATGGTTCTATACATTACTTGCAGTTTCAACTGCAATATTTGGAAAAGCATCATTCGAAAATTGTATAGTTTTAGGACATGTACTAGATAAAAAAGGTCTTAAGATGTCAAAATCAAAAGGAAATGTCGTAGATCCGTTTGAAGTTATAGAAAAAGAAGGAGCAGATGCTACAAGATGGCATTTCTATACTTCAAGTAGCCCATGGCTTCCAACAAGATTTTCATTAGAAGATGTAGGAGATACATCAAGAAGATTCTTAGGAACTTTATGGAATGTATATTCATTCTATGTTTTATATGCAAATATTGATAAAATTAATCCACTTGAATACAAAGATTTTGTATCAGAGAATGTAATGGATAGATGGATAACATCAAAATTGAATACTTTAGTAGAAGAAGTAGATAAAGGCTTAGACTCATATGATATTACAGGTTCAGCAATGAAAATTGAAGAATTTGTTGACGAGCTTTCAAATTGGTATGTAAGAAGAAACAGAAACAGATATTGGGGCAACAAACTTACAGACGATAAACTTGGAGCGTTTGTAACTTTATATAGAGTACTAGTAACACTTTCAAAAGTAATTGCACCATTTGTACCATTTATAGCAGAAGAAATTTATCAAAACTTAGTAATAAGTCTAGATAAAAATGAAATAGAAAGTGTGCATCTATGCAAATGGCCAGAAGTTGAAAAATCAGCAATTGATAAAAAACTAGAAGAAGAGATGGATCTTGCATATACACTTGTAAAACTTGGAAGAAGTGCAAGAAATTCTGCTAATATCAAGAACAGACAACCATTATCAGAAATGCTAATTTCAATAAAGACACTTCCTGAATACTATGGAGAAATAATAAAAGACGAATTAAATATAAAGAAAGTAGAATTAGGAGCAGATCTTTCTAAGTATGTAAACTTTGAGATACTTCCAAACTTACCTGTACTTGGTAAAGAATATGGAAAACTTATTCCAAAAATTAAACAAGAGATTGCAAAATGTAATCAAATGGAACTTGCAACAAAGGTAAAAAACGGAGAAGATTACGAAATAAAAATTGATGGAGAAAAAATAATTTTAAATGAAGAAAATCTACTTGTTACAATGAAGGGAAAAGATGGATTTGCATTTGCAGGTTCTGGAACAATGGGAGTTGTACTTGATACAGAAATAACAGAAGAGTTAAAAAAAGAAGGATATGTAAGAGAAATAATATCAAAAGTACAAAATTTAAGAAAAGAGCGTGGATTTGAAGTACTAGATAGAATTTATCTATATATATCTGGAAATAAAATGCTAGAAGAAATTGTAAAAGAAAATGAAGAAATAATAAAGAAAGAAACTCTAACACTTGATTTAATAATTAGAGAAAATCAAGAGCATTGCACAGAATGTAGCATTAACGGAGAAAAACTAATGATAGGTGTAGAAGTTGCAAAATAGAAAATAAAATTTATGCTATAATTGCATATTAAATAAAAGTGCTTATTTATACTTTGGTATAAATAGGCATTTTTCTTGTGGAATAGGAAAAATCACAGATTTTGACTATTCCAGAACAGAAGAAAAAGAACACAAGAATAAACCTTAATGAA
>CANQXL010000062.1 GCA_947627705.1 uncultured Clostridia bacterium | reverse complement strand
TAATACTTTTAGATGGCAAAAAGATAACATTGTTCAACAGTCTGACACACACAGGTAGTTTTAAAAGAAATGTAGAATTTAATAAAAGTATAGATAATATAAGGACACATGGAACTTGTATGTTAGTTTGACATATGAGTTTTCATGTGTTCTTTTTGCGTATGTTTAAATAATCGGATAATACAATAATAATTTATCTAGCTCCTTGTTGGTCGTCTCGAAGAGACATGTATGGTGCAAGCACCAACAGTCTCTAACTTGCTCCCATGCTACGCGTCGCGTCGAAAATTATTATTGTATTATCCGAAACTAGAAAATAACAAAAGCAAAAAAACAAGTGTATTAAATTGTTTTTAATTTTAAGAAATATATAAATTTTAAAATAAAGGAGTATTTTGAAAATGAGAAATTTTAAAAATCAGCAAGGTATAACGTTAGTTGCACTTATTATTACAATTATTGTGTTAATCATACTTGCTGCAGTAACAATAATATCAGTAAACAATATGGGACTAGTTCCACTAGCAGTAAATGGAACACAAAATTATGCAATAGCACAAGAGAATGAAGGAAACCTAGTAAATGGAATAACAGATTTAGTGTTAGGAGCAATAAGTAATATAGAGAATGGTGGAACAGGAGCAGGTGGAAACGATGAAGACAACAATTGGGATTATGTAGAAGCAAAAGAAACTGTAAATGGAAAAAAACGGTACAAGTAAAAATCCAACAATACCAAAAGATTTTAAACCAATAAATACAGCAGATGCAAAATGGGTAAAAGGAACAGGAGACCAGACAGATTATGATAAGGGACTAGTAATAGAAGATAGGGATGGAAATCAATTTGTGTGGGTACCATGCTATGTAAAAGATGCAGAAGGAGCAGATACAAGTGTAACAGAATACAAACAACATGTATATGCAGGAACAGCAGAAAAAAAGAATGATACAAACCTAACTACAGATTCAGGAGAAGGTGGCTGGAAAACACAATCTTACACGATGTATGGAGCTAATTGGAAGGACGATGCAAGCACATATGGAGTAACAAGTGTAAAGGAATATGGTGGCTTTTGGATAGGAAGGTATGAAGCAGGAATACCAGAGAATGCAAGCTTTTATTCAACAGGAGAAGATGGAGATAACTATGTATTTGATGCAAATAAAAAGAATGTAACAAAAGAAACAAAAGACGGTGAAGGGGAAGTAAAATTAAAGCCAGTAAGCAAGAAAGGATATTTTAGTTGGAACTTTGTAAGTCAACAAAAAGCAGTAGAATTATCAAAGCAAATGTATGAAGGAAATGACAGTATAGATAGTAAATTAATAGATAGTTATGCATGGGATACTGTAACACAGTGGATAGCAGATAAGGAAACAGATTCTGAAGGCAAAAAAATAGATGTAACAAGTAGTAGTAAATATGGAAATTATTTAGATAATGGATCAGATTATACAGGTGCATATGCAGTACATTTATGGGTAAGCCAAAAACAAGCAGGAACAGGAAATTCTGGATGGATATTTGCAAGCAATATTACTAATGGACCTACTAAATTAGAAGAGAAAATGGATCTTAAGTACTCAGATGTAGCAGGTGGCAGATATGACCAAACTAATATAGCAAGTGGTTATTTTAACGAAACTGAAAGTTCTTTTAATTCTAGAGTAGAAATACCAACTGGAAATTATGAAGGTTCAAAATTACAAAACATTTATGACTTAGCAGGAAACATGTGGGAAGTAACAACAGAAGTAGGAGATCATAATACTGATTATACAGAAACAGAAAACAATAAAGCAGATATAACACGGTAGTTTTGCTGTTTGGCGTAGTGGTCGTTTTGGTTTTTATGGTGATTATGAACCACTTTGTTGGCGTAATGGTACTTGTGATTTGAGATATCCTGGAGGAGTAGAATTCGGCTTCCGCGTAGTACTATACGTAAAATAAAACTATAATATTTTTTAATCATAATAGCTGAAATGATTTATTTCAGCTATTATTTAATGCAATATCATTATCTAGTAATAAAAGCTTAAAAAGTTTATGCAAATGCTTTTTATAATTTTTTTCAAATTCTATGGACTTTTGAGCCAAATTAGTATAAAATAAATAATGCAATTTACTAAAACAAAATATTATATAAATAAAAATAGGAGTAAAATATGGTCAAAAGAAGTAAAAAGAAAAGAATAAATAAAAAAATATTTATCTCAAGAATACTTCTTCTTATTGCAATAATATTAGGCATTATTTTATTAATAAGAAATGTTGGTAGACATGATATGCCAGATTTCGATGTATCTGTAATTTTCAATAATGAAGACATTACATCAAAACTAAAATATGAACCATATGTAAACAAAGATAATGTACTGTATTTGTCAATAGAAGATATCAAGGAATTATTTGACTTAGAAATATATTATGAAGAAGATACTAAAAAAATCATAACGACATATGAGACAAAAGTTGGGGCAATTGATGTAAACGAAAATATGGTGCAGATTAATTCAGCAAATATAACTTTGTCTGCAGGAATATTAGATTATAATGGTAATTATTATATCCCACTTACAGAAGAACTTAAGTCACTATATAATATTGAAGCAACAGTCAGCCAAAACTCAGCAGTTATTTCTTCGCTATATGAAGAACTTAATACTGTAACTACAACTAAAAAAATTTCTCTAAAAGAAAAGACAAGCCAATTTTCAAAGACACTTCAAAAGATTGATGCTAATACCGAAATTATTTTTATACAAGATGCAGAAAAGAAAAATTGGATTAAAGTTCTTACATATGAAGGAAACATTGGATATATAAAAAATAAAAATATAACTGAGAAAACTCAAAAAAGAGTTGATATGGGCGAAATGTACAAATTAAAAACAGTTCAAGATATAGAAGGCGCTATTGAAGTAAACAGCTCAAAGTTAAATAATGATAGTTTAGCTAATTTCAATAGTAGAAAAGAAATTGTTGATAGTATAATATCTGATATAGTTAAAGACGAAAATTTCAATGTTAATATTAATCTTAAAGATTCTACTATAGATAGCTCAAAAATAGAAAGATTTATTATAGAACTTATTCCAAGACTTAAAGAAATGGGTGCAGGACTTGCCGTTACAAATAATGATAATGTTTTAAATAGCGATTTTTTAAATAAATGTGGAATATAGAAAGAAAGGAAAGAATAAACATGGAAGAAAATGAAAATGTGAAACAAAGAAACAAACACGCTGAAGAAAAGAAACCAAGAATTTTTTTAAAGATTATAATAATTTTAATCGTTTTAGTTATAGTACTAGCAGGTGGAGCTGTTTTGTGGTATAATATGTCTTTATCTGGAACAGGAACTGCTGAAGAGTCTGTTAACCTAGAAATACCTCTTGGCTCAGGAAGTAGTTCAATTGCTAAAATGTTAAAAGATAATGACCTAATAAAAAACGAGCTTGTATTTAAAATATATGTAAAATTAAATAATATTACAAATTTCCAAGCAGGTAAATACACACTTACAAAGAATATGTCAATACCTGAAATAATAGATTCACTTCAAAATGGAATATTATTTAAAAACACAAGTTACAATGTAACATTTGTAGAAGGAAAAACTTTTCCATATGTTGCAAAGGTTATTGCAGAAAATACGGATAATACTGAACAAGACGTATATGATTTGCTTGAAGATGAAGAATACATAGATAGCTTAATTAACGAGTATTGGTTTATTACAGACGAGATAAAAAATAAAGATATATATTATGCTTTAGAAGGATACTTATCTCCAAATACATATTCATTTGACGAAAAGGATATTGAAGTAAAAGAAATTTTTAAAACTTTATTAGATCAAATGGGAAAAGAACTTGAACCATATAGACAAGATATAGAAAATAGTAAATACAGCGTGCATGAAATACTTACACTCGCATCTGTAATTGAAACTGAAGCTATATTTGATAAAGATAGAAAAGATATATCTAGTGTTTTCTATAATAGATTAGATAGCAATATGTCACTAGGTAGCGATATTACAACATATTATGCTTTCAAAATTGAAAAAGGAACAAGAGATATAACTAGAAATGAAATAGATACATATAATCCATATAATACACGTGGCCCAAATATGAATGGTAAATTACCAGTTGGCCCAGTTGCAATGCCATCTAAAGAATCAATAGAAGCAGCAATTTATCCAAATACTACAGATTATTACTATTTCGTAGCTGATAATAAAGGAAATGTGTATTTTACAAAAACATATCAAGAACATGAAGCTAAAGTAAATGAAATAAAATCAAGCGGAACTTGGATAGAATTTTAAAGAAATTGAAGGGAAGGATATTCAAAATGAACGAATACAGAACACATAATTGCGGAGAACTTAGAAAAGAAGATATAGGAAAAATAGTTAAAATAGCAGGATGGGTGCAAACAGTTCGAAATCTTGGCGGACTTGTATTTATTGATTTAAGAGATCAATATGGAATAACACAAGCTGTTACATCTGGAAATGGAGAGCTTGTAGATATAGTTTCAAAAATTCCACACGAATCAACAGTATCAATAGAAGGAAAGGTTAAATCAAGGGGAGAAGGATTATCAAATAAGAGCATGGCAACAGGAGATATAGAAGTTGAGATAGAGAATATAACTGTTCTTGGAAAAAGACTTAAGGATTTACCTTTTGAGATTAATTCTGATCAAGAGACAAAGGAAGATTTAAGACTTCAGTATAGATTTTTGGACTTAAGAAATGAAAAATTAAAAAACAATATATTATTAAGAGCAAAAGTAATTCAATTTTTAAGAGAACAAATGATAAGTAGGGGATTTGTAGAAGTACAAACGCCTATACTTACAAGTTCTTCACCAGAAGGAGCTCGTGATTATTTAGTACCAAGTAGAGTGCATCCTGGTAAATTTTATGCATTGCCACAAGCACCACAACAGTTTAAACAACTTCTTATGGTATCTGGAATAGATAAATATTTCCAAATAGCTCCATGCTTTAGAGACGAAGATGCTAGAGCAGACAGAGCACCACGGAGAATTTTATCAATTAGATATGGAAATGGCTTTTGCAACACAAGAAGATGTATTTGGTGTTATGGAAAAGGTAATGTATGATACATTTTGCAAGTTTTCAAATAAAAAGGTTGCAGAATATCCATTCCCAAGGATAACATATAAAGATGCAATGCTTAAGTATGGATCAGATAAACCAGATTTAAGAAATCCATTGATAATACAAGATGTTACAGATGTATTTGAAAAAATAGATTTTAATGCATTTAAAGGTAAAACAGTAAGAGCAATATGCACAGGAGATATATCTGAAATGTCTCGTAAGTTTTTTGACGAAATGGTAGAATTTGCAAAAACGGAAGAGTGCGGTGCAAAAGGTTTGGCATGGTTAAAATTACGTGAAGATAATACACTTCAAGGAACTATTGCTAAATTTATAGACGAAGAACATTTAAAATTATTACAAGAAAAAACAGGCTTAAAGCCAAATGGAGCAATATTCTTAGTTGCAGACGAAGAAAAGGTTGTCTCAAATATTGCAGGAGAAGTAAGAAAAGAGTTAGGAAAGAGATTAAATTTAATAGACGATAGTTTATTTAAGTTTTGCTGGATAATAGATTTCCCAATGTATGAATTATCAGACGAAGGCAAGATAGAATTTAGCCATAACCCATTTTCAATGCCACAAGGTGGACTAGATGCATTAGAAAATAAAGACCCACTTGAAATACTTGCATATCAATATGATATAGTATGTAATGGAATTGAGTTATCTTCAGGAGCCGTTAGAAATCATGACCCAGAGCTTATGGTAAAAGCCTTTGATATAGCAGGATATTCTAAAGAAGTAATAGAAGAAAAATTTGATGCCTTATTTAATGCATTCCAATATGGTGCACCACCACATGCAGGAATTGCACCTGGAGTTGACAGAATGTTAATGCTTTTGACTGAAGAAACTAACATAAGGGGCGTAATTGCATTCCCAATGAATAGTAAAGCACAAGATTTATTAATGGGCTCGCCTGGAAATGTCACAGAAGAACAGCTAAGAGATGTTCATATAAAACTTGATATAAAGAAAAAAGAATAATAATTATCAATCACCTGAATATAATAAATAAAAATTATATTCAGGTGATATATTTGAAAATGGTATATTTAAACAAAAGTAAAAACTTAAAAGGGTGGAAAGTAAGAAGAATTATAAAAAAGCTAGAAAAGATAAGAAAAAACGAAGATGTAGCAGTCGTCCTTCCACAGGAATTAAATGATAATAAAGAGCTTATTGAAGAATTAAAAAAATCTAAATTTACAATTCTAAATCGGAAGATGGATTTTTAAATTTTTACTTTTTGATATAGTTAAATATATAGCAAAATTGAGAAAACAAGAAATAGAAACTGTAAATATTGCAATACTTGCTCATAAAATGGAAGATATACTTTTTGAACAGATAATAGAGATTGCAAAAACTGTAAAAAGCTTAAAAATAATTACAGATAATATTACAAATCTTTCATATTTAGAAAATAAGCTTTATACAGATTATGGCATTGCAATTCAGATAACAAACAATAAAGAAAAGGCATTACTTAATGCACAAATCATTTTAAATTTCGATTTTGACGAAGAAAAAATTAATACATATAATTTATATCCTTATGCAACAATTGTTAGCTTAAAAGAAGAAATAGAAATAAATAAAAATGATTTTAAAGGCGTTGTTATAGATTATTATAAAATAGAATATAATAAAGAAATTATAGAAAAATTTAAACATGCAAAAGATTATGATTCAAACACCATTTTTGAAAGTTTAATATATAGAAAAGACACATATTCAAATATAAGAAAAATTTTAACTTCTTATAATGCCAAACTTATAGCACTTTTACAAAAAAATAAGGAAATTACAAATAAGGAAATTGCATAAAAGTTCTTGACAAACTAAAAAATATGGCGTAATATATTGTTAATTATTTAAAAATTTAGCATCTTTATGAAAGGAATGATATAAAATGGAAAATAAAGAAATACTTTTAACACAAGAGGGATATGATAATATAGAAAAGGAGCTAGAATATTTAAAAACAGAGAAAAGAACAGAAATTGCAGAAAGAATAAAAGTAGCATTAGGATTTGGAGATTTATCTGAGAATTCTGAGTATGATGAAGCTAAAAACGCACAAGCACAAAATGAGATAAAAATAGCAGATCTTGAGAACAAATTAAGATATGCTAAAATTATAAATGAATCTGAAATTGATACTAAGACAGTACAAGTTGGAAATACAGTTAAAGTAAAAGATTTAGAGTTTGACGAAGAGTGTGAATATACAATAGTTGGTTCTACAGAAGTAGATTTATCACAAAACAAAATATCAAATGAATCACCTATTGGTTTAGCATTAATTGGAGCTAAGAAAAACCAAGTTATAGAAGCCAACACTCCTGGTGGAATAGCAAAATATAAAGTTTTAGAAATAAAAAAATAAAAATATAGAAAATTTTGTGAAATAAAAGGAAAAAAAATAAAAATTAACATAATTTTACCATTTTATGTAGACAAATCCAAAAAAACGTAGTATAATATATATTGTGACTAGAATTAGTCTAAAAAATATATACTATGAATAAACTAAAATAAGAAACAAAAGTAGGGAGGAAACAAAATTGAATACAAATTATGATGATAATAACCATTTAACATTGGTTGGAAAGGTTACAAGTGAAAAAAGATTTAGTCATGAAATTTATGGAGAAAAATTTTACATATTTGATTTAAGTGTACCACGTTTAAGTGGAAATGCAGATATTATTCCAGTAACAATTTCAGAAAGACTATTAACAATTAAAGATATTGCAATAGATAATAACTTAAAAATAGATGGTCAATTTAGATCATACAATAGTTATGATAATGCAAAAAACAAATTAATTTTAACTGTATTTGCTAAAGATATCGAATTTATAGAAAATCAAGATGAAGAAGTTGAAGTTAGAAAAGATCAAGTTTCAAATGAAGTTATTTTAGATGGATTCATTTGCAAAAAACCTATTTATCGTAAAACACCATTTGGTAGAGAAATTTCAGATATTCTTTTAGCAGTAAATAGAGCATATAATAAATCAGACTATATTCCATGTATAGCATGGGGAAGAAATGCTAGATTTTGTGAAAATGTACCAG
>CANQXL010000061.1 GCA_947627705.1 uncultured Clostridia bacterium | reverse complement strand
TGAAAATAAAATATCTAACGAATCACCACTTGGGAAAGCTTTATTAGGAGCAAAGAAAAACCAAGTAGTAGAAGTACAAATTCCTGATGGAGTTGCAAAATATAAAGTACTAGATATAACAATTGCAAAATAAAATAGCTAAAAATTACCCCTATATGTATTTACATATAGGGGCTTGATTTTTTATTTTCTACACATTATAATCAATATATAAATAACAAAATTGGAGGAAATATGAGTGATATAAAATGGACAAGTGAGCAATTATCTGCAATTAAAGAACACGGCAAAAATATTTTAGTTGCAGCAGCAGCAGGTTCTGGAAAAACAGCTGTACTCGTTGAAAGAATAATAAACAAAATAATAGAGAATAAAATAGATATAGATAAGATGTTAGTAGTTACATTTACAAAGGCTGCTGCATCAGAAATGAGAGAAAAAATACTAGATGCAATATATAAAAAAATAGAAGAAGAACCAGATAATATGCATCTTCAAAGACAAATAAATCTGATAGCTAAGGCAAGTATTTGCACAATAGATGCATTTTGTTTAGATATTGTAAAGAATAACTTTTTTGAAATACGGTATTTCTCCAAATCTTAAAATAGCAGAAGATACAGAGATTGAAATACTTAAACAAGAAACTCTAGAAGACTTATTTGAAACGAAATATGAAGAAGAAGATAAAGAATTTATAAAAACAGTAAATATGTATACAAGCTATAAAAAGGATGATGCATTAAAGGAAGTTATACTTGGTATATACGATTTTATACAAAGTATGCCATATCCTGAAAAATGGCTCGAAGAAAAGATAGAATTATTTAATATAAAAGAAGAGAATTTTGAAGACACTATATGGGGTAAGATTTTATTTAAAAAGGCAAAAAATGAATTACAAGATGTTATATATTCTCTTTCATCAGAAATGGACAGAATAAAATATGAAGAAGATACAGAAAAATTTGTTGTTACTTTGTCAGAAGATATAAGAAGAATAAATGAAGTTAAAGAGTGTAAAACTTGGGACGAGATGTATGAAAAGTCAAAAGCATGTAGTTTAGATAAACTACCTACAGAAAAGAAAGTACCAGATGAAATAAAAAATAGAATAAAGAAGGTTAGAGATAAAGCAAGAAAAACAAAAGCAAAAGTCTCAGATAGTATACTTATGTATACTTCAAAAGAAGCAATTACTGATATAAAGAAAATGTATAATATAATGGAAAACATAAGAAAACTTACAATAGAATTTTCTGATAACTTTAGAAAAGTAAAACAAGATAGAAATATAATGGACTTTAGCGATATAGAACATTATGCATTAGAAATTTTAAGTAAAGACCATATAGATAGTAAAACACAAGAAGAAGTAGCAGAAGAAAATATAGAAGAAAATGCAGAATCTAAGATGGCTCAAAATTATGTTGCTAAAAAATACATAGATAAATATGAAGAAATATTAATTGACGAATATCAAGATAGTAACCTAGTTCAAGAAAAAATTCTAACATCAATTTCCAAAGGAAATAACATATTTATGGTTGGAGATGTAAAGCAGAGTATATATAAATTTAGACAGGCAAGACCTGAACTATTTCTTGAAAAGTATGAAACATATAGTACTAAAGAAGAACTAAAAGAAGGACAAAATCTAAAGATTCAATTATTCAAAAACTTTAGAAGTAGAAAAAACATATTAAATCTTACAAATACCATATTTGATGCTATAATGAGCAAGGAGTTAGGAGATATAGATTATACAGAAGAAGAATATTTGAATCTTGGAGCTGAATATGATGAAGGGGAAAATTTAAAAGCAGAATTAAATATAATTGATTTGAAAGCAGAAGAAAGCATATATAAAACAGAAGAAAGCGAAGAAGCGGAAGAAGAAAAAATAGAAGATGTTGTACTAGAAGCAAAATTTGTTGCAAGTAAAATAAAAGAATTGATAGATTCTGGATTTGAAGTATATGGAAAGGATAAAAAGAAAAGAAAGGTAAAATATAAGGATATTGCTATATTACTTCGTTCAACAAAGACTACTGCACCAATTTATGAGCAAGAAATCTCTAAATTAAATATTCCTGTTTTTTCTGATACAGCATCACGGTTATTTGGATTCGGTAGAGATACAAGTAATGATGAGTTTATTAAAAATAATAGATAATCCAACAGACGATATAGCACTTGTTACTGTATTGAGATCTATGATAGGTGGATTTACAGATAATGAACTTATAGAAATAAGGTTAGAGAATAAAAATAGCAATTTTTATAATGCAATGTGTTATTATAAAAGTAATGAATGTGCAAGAGAAGAACTAAAAAACAAGGTAATAGCATTTTTAAATCAAATAGAAGAATTTAGAAAAGCTCAAGAATATATGCCGCTTGATGAGTTTATATGGAAAATATACTTAGATACAGGATATTATAGCTATGTTAGTTTAATGCCAAATGGAATACTAAGAGCATCTAATTTAAAAATGTTATTTGAAAAGGCAAAGCAATATGAGAAGACAAGCTTTAAAGGACTATATAATTTTATAAGTTTTATAGATAAGCTAAAATCAAGCAGTAAAGATATGTCAGGTGCAAAATTGATTGGCGAAAATGAAGATGTAGTAAGAATAATGAGTATACACAAAAGCAAGGGGCTTGAATTTCCAGTTGTATTTTTATCAAATACACAGAAAAAATTTAATATGCAAGACATAAATAATGACGAGATACTTTTACATCAAGATTTAGGATTGGGTCCAAAGTATATAAATTATGAAGAAGGAGAAAGCTACACAACTCTTGCAAGGGAAGCAATAAAAGTACAAGAAAAATTAGAATTAATATCAGAAGAAATGAGAGTATTTTACGTTGCACTTACAAGAGCAAAAGAAAAACTTATAATTACAGGAATAGATAAAGACTATAAAACAAATATAAATAAAAAAGAAGAACTACTTGATGCATATAAAGATAAAACAAATATAATCAGTCCTTATATAATGCAAAATCATATAAGCTATCTAGATTGGCTTGAACTTGTTAATATAAAAAGAAAAAAAGATTTAGAAGATGTGCTTGAAGTTAAAATACTAAAAAAGAAGGATTTAATGAAAGATGTTTTATCAAAAGACGAAACAAAAAAAGTTGATATAGAAGAAAAACTAAAAAGTATCGAGTATAAAAATATTGACATGCTTAAAGAAAAACTAGATTGGGAATATAAATATAGTAAATCAAACAATATAATTGCCAAAAGTTCTGTAACGAGAATAAAGAATATGAAGCTTGATTTGGAAGAAGAAGAGAGCGAAGCGGAAGATAACATAGAACAAGAAATAAACTATAAAGAGCCAGAATTTTTATATGAGAAGGCAAAATTAACTGGAGCAAGAAAAGGTACACTTGTACATATGATTTTAAGTAAGCTAGATGAGAAGGTTCAATATAACATAGATAAAGTACGAGAATTAGTTGATATTTTGCAAGAAAAAGGAATAATAAATGAAACAGAAAAAGAAAGTATAGACATTGATAAAATATATAATTTTACAAAAACAAATATATGGCAAGAAATGAAAAAAGCAAAGGAAGTACAAAGAGAACGACCTTTTTATATGAACATAAAAGCAAGTGAAATTTATGGAGAAGATGTAGACGAAAATATACTTGTGCAAGGTGTAATTGACCTATACTATATAAATGAAAAACGGAAATATTGTTTTAGTTGACTATAAAACAGATAGAGTAAAAAGAAAAGAAGAACTAGTAGAAAAGTATAAAAGACAACTTGATTTATATAAAAAGGCTTTGGAAGATGCATGTAAAATGAAGGTGGAAAAGACATATATTTATTCTGTATATTTGGATAAGGAGATAGAAATTTAAAAATGTTAAGAATTTTCTTGACAAAGACCATATAATATGCTAAAATTAATATCTGTAACCGCATAAGTCAAGGTTCATAAAGTCTAATTAAGTTTAGATACCTATATTTTAAGGTTAGCGAGTATACAAAAAAGGGAGGTGCTTATCTACATGTACGCAATAATCGAAGCTTGTGGAAAGCAATATAAGGTAACAAAAGGAGATGTAGTATTCTTCGAAAAATTAGACGCTGAAGAAGGAAAAAAAGTTAAATTTGACAAAGTAATCCTTGTTTCAGACGAAGGAAAAGTAGAAGTAGGAGTTCCTTATGTTAAAGGAGCAACAGTTGAAGGAAAAGTAGTTGCTCATGGTAAAGGTAAAAAAATCATTGTTTTCAAATATAAGGCTAAAAAGAATTATAGAAGAAAACAAGGACATAGACAACCATATACTAAAGTAGAGATTACAGCTATAAAGCTTGGAGCAGACAAAGCTGAAAAGACTGAAAAAGTTGAGAAGTCTGAAAAAGTAGAAAATGCTAATAAGGCTACTAAAACAGAGAAAGCTGAGAAAACAGAAAAAGTAGAAAAGACAGAAAAAGCTGAGAAAAAGACAGTAGCTAAAAAAGAAGAAGTTTAATTTCTAAGATTATATAAACTTTAGAAAGGAGAAATGACATATGGCACATAAAAAAGGTCAAGGTAGTGTTAAGAACGGAAGAGATAGTGAGTCTAAACGCCTTGGGGTTAAAAGAGCAGATGGTCAATTTGTTTTAGCAGGAAATATCCTAATGAGACAAAGAGGTACAAAAATACATCCAGGTACTAATGTAGGTATCGGAAGTGACGATACTTTATATGCAAAAACAAACGGAATCGTTAAATTTGAAAGATTGGGAAGAGACAAAAAGAAGGTAAGTGTTTACCCAACTGAAGAATAAAATTAATATCACAATGCTAGGGCTTATAGAACTCTAGCATTTAATTTTAATGGAGGTAAGAAAAATGTCGTTTTTAAAAGAATTTAAAGAATTTGCACTAAAGGGAAATGCAATGGATTTAGCAGTTGGTGTTGTAATAGGTGGAGCATTCCAATCAATTGTTAATTCACTTGTAAATGATATAATAATGCCGTTTACAGCTATATTTACAGGAAATATTCACTATTCAGAGTGGACAATAAAAGTTGCAGGTGGAGCTGCAGAAATAGGAATTGGATCATTCATAAATGCACTTGTTAATTTTTTGATAATTGCACTTTCAATTTTCTTTGCACTTAAATATATAAATAAAATTAACAAAAAATTAGAAGAATTAAATAAAGAAGCATTTAGTAAAATAAAGAAAAAAGCTAAAAAGGGTAATAAGGAAAATGAAGAAATTGCAGAAGAAGTCGAAGTAGAGCCAACAACTAAATTTTGCCCATATTGTTTATCTGAAATACCATATAAAGCAATAAAATGTTCTCATTGTGCATCTGATTTGCAAGATAAAGTAGAAGTAGAAGAATAGACAAGGAGGACACATAAAGTGGGAAAAAAGCCAGTAACATACGAGCTTATACATGAATGTAAACAAACAGGTGCAAGAAGGGGAGTAATACATACTTTACATGGAGACATACAAACTCCTGTATTTATGCCAGTTGGAACACAGGCAACAGTAAAGTCAATGACACCAGAAGAATTAAAAGAAGAAGTAGGTGCTCAAATTATACTTTCAAATACTTATCATTTGTATTTAAGACCAGGGCATAAACTTGTAGAAGAAGCAGGTGGACTTCATAAATTTATGAATTGGGATAGACCAATTTTAACTGATTGTGGTGGATTTCAAGTATTTAGCTTGCAAGATTTAAGAACAATTGAAGAAGATGGAGTTGAATTTAAGTCTCATTTAGATGGTAGCAAGCATTTCTTTTCTCCTGAAAAGGTTATGGAAATTGAAAATTCACTTGGAGCAGATATAATAATGTCATTTGACGAATGTTGCCCATATCCTAGCACATATGAATATACTAAGCAATCAATGGAGAGAACTACAAGATGGGCTATAAGATGTAAAAATGCTCATAAATATCCAGAAAAGCAGGCTTTGTTTGGAATAATACAAGGTGGATTCTATAAAGACTTAAGAAAGCAATCATTAGATTCTCTTGTAGAACTTGATTTACCAGGATATGCGATAGGTGGAATCGCAATTGGAGAACCTAAAGAAGAATATTTGGACATACTAAGATATGTAGCACCACTTATGCCAAAGGACAAACCTAGATATATGATGGGAATCGGAAGTCCTGACTATTTAATAGAAGCAGCAATTGCAGGAATAGATATGGCTGATTGTGTGTTACCAACGAGAATTGCAAGACATGGAACAGCTTTAACATCTCATGGAAAATTAATTGTTAGAAATCAAACATATGAAAGAGATTTTTCGCCACTTGATCCTGAATGTGATTGCTATACATGCAGAAACTATACAAGGGCATATATCAGACATTTAATGAAGGCGCAAGAAATTTTAGGTATAAGATTACTTTCAATTCATAACTTAAAGTTCTTGACTAAACTTATGGAAAGAGTTAGAATAGAAATAGAAAATGATAGCCTATTAGATTTTAAAAATGAATTTTATAAAAAATATGGTTATACAAAAGAATAAAGGGAGGTTTTTATATGAAAATAGAAGATGAGTATGAACCAAATATTGGTGAAAAAAAGACTGGAAGCAAGGTCGCAACAATAGTGTCAATATTGATAGTTATAACATTAATTGCCGTTGTTGCAATTGTAATTGCTATGCTTTATATGCAACAATCAAAATTAAGTGTTTATATTGACGGACAAAAAGTTAACATACCAGATGGAACATTCCTATTTACAGAAGGAACAAATGATATATATGTTTCAATCAAAGATATAGCACCACTTGTTGGATATGAAGCACATAATGGAGAGTATAAGGTTAATTCGGAAGATACAAATAAAATGTATGTTGAATCTAAAGATGGTACAGAAACAGCATCTTTCTTCTTGAATTCCACAGTTATAAGTAAAGTACCACCTGAGTCTAATGAAGACTACGAAAACATACAAATTAGCCAACCAGTTGCATTTAAAAATAATAAGTTATATGTAAATACTGATGGATTTATGCAAGGATTCAATGTAATGTTTTCATATGATAAGGAAAAAAATAATATTGTTATTCAGACATTACCATATCTTGTTTCATATTATATGAACAATGTAACGAATTATGGATATGATGTTTTAAGTGAAGATTTTAACAACCAAAAAGCTCTAGTATATGGAATGCTAGTTGCATCAAAAGAAGCAACTGGTAAATATGGAGTTGTAGATATAAGAACTGGTAGTGAGATTATAAGTCCAAGATATAACAATATAGAATTTATCGAGAATTCAAGAGAATTTTTAATAACTAATGCAAGTGATAAAGTAGGAATTGCTTATGCAACAGGAGATATAAAGATTAATGTTTTATATGACGAAATAAAAGTTATGGATAGTACACGTGGATATTATTTAGTAAAGAGCAATTCTAAGTATGGAGTAATAAATGACGAAGAAGAGCTTGTTATTCATATAGAATATGATAAAATTGGTGTAGATTTAGCAGAATTTGCAAATGATGAAATAAAAAATAGATATATTCTATATGATAAAGTAATTCCAGTATGCTTAAATAACAAGTGGGGATTCTTTACAGTAGATGGTACAAGATTAACTGATATGGATTATGATACTGTTGGATGTAAGGCAACAGAATTAACTGATAGAGCAGTTAATAATGCAATGATATATGGAGACGAAGAAGTTATCGTAGTATCAAGAGATGGATTTTATGGTGGAGTTAGTACAAAAGGAGATGTATTAGTTCCTTTAAGATTTACTTATGTATTCTCAAGAACAATAGATGGAGAGACAAAATATTATGTAGAATACAACGAAACTGATTATGATGCTAGCGATTATATAAGTATCATGAAGAAAAATCTAGGATATGAAGAAGATACAAATGAAGATGAAGAAGAGCAAGAAAATCAAGAAGAACAAACTCGGAGATAATAATGTAGAAAATCAAGAAAGCACAGAACAAGGACAAGATGCAAATACACAAACACAAAATCAGGAAAATGTAGAACAAAATCAAGAAACAAATACACAAGAACAAAGAAATAATGAGTAAATCAAATTTATTATTATAAAAAGATAAAGATTATATTGACATTTGTTTTGTGCAAATGGTAAAATAGGTTTATCAAATGAAAGAAAGGAAAAACAAAAGATATGAAGATCGCAAATGATGTAAACGTTGGGGCTGTATATATATATACACACACACAGGCTATCTTAAAAGCAATGTAGAATTTAATAAGTTTATAGATTATATAAGGACACATGGAACTTGTATGTTAGTTTGATATATGAGTTTTCATGTGTTCTTTTTTGTGGAATAGGAAAAATCACAGATTTTGACTATTCCAGAACAGAAGAAAAAGAACACAAGAATAAACCTTAA
>CANQXL010000060.1 GCA_947627705.1 uncultured Clostridia bacterium | reverse complement strand
TAGCAGGAAACATGTGGGAATGGACAACAGAAGTAGGAGACCAGCAAGCAGATCAAGAAGCAGATAACATAACACGGCGATTTTGCTGTCATTCGTGGTGGTAGATTCGTTAACGGTGGTACTACTGTTCCGCTTTGCTCCCGCAACGGCGGTAATAAATCTTTTGATCTGAAAGCTACGGAAGTTCGGTTTTCGCGTTGTGCTTTATGTAAAGTAACACGGGAATGTACACAATAAAAACAAATTGGAATTTATCGTATAATAAAATTGTGCAAATGAAACAAAAGAAGCTAGGTAAAATCCGAACAAGACGGACCTAGCTTTTTTTTTGTAGTTAAGGAAATTTAAAATATATAGCAACAAGAATCTGATAAATGTTCATCAAAAATGCTGTTAAATGTTCATTAAAAATATTGACAAATGTTCAACTGTATGTTAAAATTGAAGAAAGGAGAGGATAAAATGGCTCTAACTAAGGAAAATTACAAGTTAAGATTAATCGATAAAAAAATAGATAGATATATAAAAGTATTTGGGGCTTTATGCATAGAAGGCCCAAAATGGTGTGGAAAGACGTGGACATCATTAAACCATTCTGAGAGTGTTAGCTATATTACAAGCACGGAAATGAGAAATTTAGCAGAAGTTGATCCAAAGTATATTTTCAATAAATTAAGACCACAGCTTATTGATGAATGGCAGCTTGTTCCAGAAATTTGGGATGCAGTGAGACATGAATGCGATGAAGATGGCAATACAGGTAAATTTATATTAACGGGGTCTACAACTTTAAATGAAGAAGCATCAAAAAGAGTTTTTCATTCAGGCGCAGGAAGAATTGCAAGGCTTAAAATGCACACAATGAGTTTGTTTGAATCAGGAGATTCTACAGGTGATGTATCTATTACAGATATGTTGAATGGAGAAGTTAAATGTGGATATATTAGAAAAGTTGAGCTCACAGAATTAGCTAAATATATTATTAGGGGAGGATGGCCTGCTAATATAGATACAGATATCGAGAATATAGATTTAATTCCCAAAAGCTATGTTGAGGCAATACTTAGCAAAGATATTAACGAAGAAAATGGAAAACAAAGAGATAAAAACAAAATGCTAATGATACTTAGGTCGTTAGCTAGAAATGAAAGCACTCTTGTCGGCAATAAAACTTTAATAAATGATATTGAAGAATGCGAAAATGAAGAAGAATATATAAAAAGCAGAACTACAATAATAGATTATGTCGATGTTCTTAATAGATTACATTTAATTGAAAATCAAGATGCATTTAGTTTAAATTATCGTTCATCTAATAGAGTAGGAAAAGTAGCTAAAAGACATTTTACAGATCCATCACTTGCATGTGCATGTCTTGATTTAACTATACAAAAGCTACTTTTAGACCATAATACTTTTGGATTACTATTTGAAGCATTGGTTGAAAGAGATTTAAGAATATATATGGATTATTTAGATGGAAAGCTATATCATTTTAGAGATAATATTTCGGGTGACGAAGTAGACAGTATATTAGAATTTAAAGATGGTGAGTATGCAGCAGTAGAGATAAAATTATCTTCAAATGGAATTGATGATGCAAAGAAAAGCTTAACCACATTTTATAAAAATGCAAAGAAGAAACCTAAATTTATGTGTATTATTGTTGGGCATTATGAAGCAGTAATTCAGGATCCTGAAACAGGAATATATATTATTCCAATAACTTCGTTAAAACCGTAATAAAGTAGTTCATGCAAAAATTTGTAAAAATGAAAAAATAGTGTCAATAAACTAGTTCATCCTTCATATGTCAACAAGCTAATTCCTTCAAAATATTGACAAAAGCTCCAAATTAGTGTATAATTTACCATAGTGTATGTCATACTAATAATATGACGAGGATGAGATATTAAAATAAACAAAGCCGAAATGTTTATATAAAAAATTTGTTGAACGGAAATTTAATTTTTAAGAACGATGAAGTTTTTAACTGCATCGTAATTTTGAGTTGAGTATGAGATAAAAAATTTTATTTAACTATGGCAAATAGAAAGGAATGAAAAAAGAGAAAATGACAAACGCAAAAGAAAATTTACAAAGAAAAGATAATGACGTAAAAAAGGAAAGGACAAGAAAAAAGCCAGTTCCTAAAAAGGAAAAGGCAAACAAAATAGAAGAGAAGACAAAAAAAGAAAAAAAGACAACTTTAAATAAAGAAAATAAAATATCAAAGGTAAGAGAAAAAAGAGAACAGGGCACAGTAAAAAGGACAAGAAAAAATTCAAGATTAAAAGAAGAAGTTAGAATGAAAAAGTCTCCATTAAAGATAATTCCACTTGGCGGACTTTTGGAGATAGGAAAGAATATTACTGTTTTTGAATATGAAGACGAAATAGTTATAGTTGACTGTGGACTTGCATTCCCAACTGAAGATATGCTAGGAGTAGACCTTGTAGTTGCTGATACAACATATCTAGAAAAGAACAAAGAAAAAATAAAAGGACTTGTTTTAACACATGGACACGAAGATCATATAGGGGGAATCCCATATTTACTTAGACAAATAAATGTACCAATATATGGAACAAGATTTACTTTAGGTCTTCTTAGAAATAAACTTGAAGAGCACAGATTACTTAATAGTACAAAAATGTATGAAATAAATCCAGGAGAAACAGTAAATTTTGGCAAAATCAAAGTTGAGTTTATTAGAACATCACATAGTATTCCAGATGCAGTTAGCTTTGCAATATATACAGAAGTTGGAACAGTAGTGCATACGGGAGATTTCAAAATTGATTATACTCCAATTGATGGACAAAAAATTGATTTTGGAAGACTTGCAGAGATTGGTGAAAATGGAGTTATGCTTCTTATGTCTGATAGTACAAATTCGGAAAGAAAAGGATTTACAAAATCAGAAAGTACTATTGGAGAAGCATTCGACGAGTTATTTGCTCATTGCATAAAAAGAATTGTAGTTGCAACATTTGCTTCAAATGTACACAGAGTTCAACAGATAATAGATTCGTCCGTAAAATATGGCAGAAAAGTTGCAATTTGTGGTAGAAGCATGGAAAAAATGATAGAGACAGCAGTAGAACTTGGATATATGAAGATTCCACAAAATACAATAATAGATATAGATATGATAAAGAATTATCCAGACGAATGCCTAACAATAATTACAACAGGAAGTCAGGGAGAGCCGATGTCTGCACTAACACGTATGGCAGCTGGAGAACATAAAAAGGTTTCAATTACTCCTAATGATTTGGTTATAATATCTGCAAACCCAATACCTGGAAATGAAAAATTCGTATCAAAAGTAATTGACGATTTAATGCAAATAGGTGCTGAAGTGGTATATAGTTCACTTGCTGATATACACGTTTCTGGTCATGGTTGTCAAGAAGAACAAAAGCTTATGCTTTCACTTGTAAAACCTAAATATTTTATGCCAGTACATGGTGAGTATAGGCAATTGATAGCACATGCAGAAACTGCAGAAAAAATAGGTATTCCACATAATAATATATTTATCATGAAAAATCGGAAGAGTACTTGAAATTAGCGAGAATGATGCTAAAATAACAGGAAGTGTACCTTCAGGTAAAGTAATGGTAGATGGACTTGGAATAGGAGACGTAGGAAATATTGTTTTAAAAGATAGACAACATTTATCACAAGATGGTTTAATTATAGTTGTTTTAGCTATTAATGGAGCAACAGGAGAAATTGTTTCTGGACCAGAGATAATTTCAAGGGGTTTTGTATATGTACGTGAATCAGAAAATTTAATGGAAGAAATGAAATATACATTAAAAAATAGATTAAAACGGTTTAGAAGAAAACCATATAACAGATTGGGCAGTTATTAAACTAACAGTAAAAGATACGATAAGAGATTTCTTACTACAAAGAAACAAACGCAATCCAATGGTTTTACCAATTATCATGGAATTATAATTATTGCAATTTTTATATAAAAGAATATAAAAAACAGCTTCAAACTCAAGGTTCTAATTTTTATGTATGCCTTGCAAGTGAAGCAAGAAAGGAATGGAATTTAAAATGAAAGATTATAACGAACTTGCAAATTTATTGTTTCCAAACATTAAGGACAGATCATACTATGAAGAAAAATATCCAGAAAGAAAATTAAAAGAAGGAGCAATGGTTGTCAGATTTGCACCAAGTCCAACAGGATTTGTTCACATTGGTGGAATATTTACAAGTGTAATTTGTTCTAAACTTGCTAAGCAAACTGATGGTGTTTTTATATTAAGAATAGAAGATACAGACCAAAAGAGAGAAGTTGAAAATGGTGTAAATGGGATAATTGATGCACTTAGAAAATTTAATCTTTATCCTGATGAAGGAATGGTTAATGAAGAAGAATCACATGGTGCATATGGCCCATATAAACAAAGCCAGAGAAAAGAAATATATCAATCATTTGCAAAGAAATTAGTAGCAGAAAAAAGAGCATATCCTTGTTTTTGTAAGCAAGAAGATTTAGACGAAATGAGAAAAAAGCAAGAAAGTGCAAAGATAAAACCAGGGTATTATGGAGCTTGGGCTACTTGCAGAAATTTAGGCCTTGACGAAATAGAAGAAAAGATAAAAAATGGAGAAGAATTTATTATAAGACTTAAATCAATGGGAAATGAAGAAAAGAAAATAAAACATCATGATGTAATTAAAGGAAATATTGATTTCCCAGAAAATGATCAAGACATAGTTATTATCAAGTCAGATGGACTTCCAACATATCATTTTGCACATGCAGTAGACGATTATTTAATGAGAACAACACATGTAATACGTGGTGACGAGTGGCTTTCATCACTTCCAGTTCACTTAGAGTTATTCCAAGCATTGGGAGTAAAACCACCTAAGTATGCTCATATTGCGCCTATTATGAAAGAAGAAGACGGTGCAAAAAGAAAATTGAGTAAAAGAAAAGATCCAGAAGCAGCTGTTGAATATTATTCAAAAGAAGGTATACCTTCTGATGCCGCAAAAGAATATTTATTAAATATTGCAAATTCTAATTTTGAACAATGGAGAAGACAAAATAAAACAGCAAGCATAGACGAATTTGATTTACAATTAAATAAAATGAGTGTAAGTGGTGCATTATTTGATATGATAAAATTACTTGATATTTCTAAGTCAGTTATATCTAGATATTCAAAAGAACAAGTATATGATTTAGCATATGCTTGGGCAAGCGAATATGACGAAGATTTGAAGAATTTACTTGAAACAAATAAAGAGTATTCTTTAAGAGTTTTAGGAATCGAAAGGGGAAATGAGAAACCTAGAAAAGATATAGCAAAGTGGTCAGATTTAAAAGAAAACATAGAATATATGTATGACGATAGATTCCTAAACAAAGAGCAAGAATACGTATATCAAAATATAAATGATAAAGAAGAAGTAAGAAAAATTATTAATACATATTTAGAAAAATATTTTGATATTTCAGATGATAAACAAATTTGGTTTAATAAAATTAAGGACTTAAGTGAAGAACTTGGATATGCAAGAGAAGTTAAAGAGTATAAACAAAATCCAGAAAAGTATAAAGGTCATGTTGGAGATGTAAGTACAGTTATAAGAATTGCATTAACAGGAAGGGCAAATACACCTGATATGTATGAAATTATGCAGGTTCTTGGTAAGGATAGCGTAAAGACTAGATTAGAAAAGGCAATTAAATAGACAAGACTTTGGAGAATAGAAATGAGAAATATAAAATTAACGATCGAATATGATGGAAAAGATTTTAATGGATGGCAAAAACAGCCTAACAAATTAAATATCCAAGGTGAAATAGAAAAAGCAATAAAGCAAATTACAGGAGAAGAAGTAGAACTTAACGCATCTCGGAAGGACCGATGGTGGAGTACATGCACTTCGGACAAGTTGCTAATTTTAAGACAGAAAGTAACCTTGAACTTGAAAGAATGCAAATGGCACTTAATGCAAATCTTAAAAAATCTATAGTTATAAAAGAGATTGAAGAAGCTCACGAAGATTTTCATGCAAGATACAATTGCAAAGAGAAAACATACAGATATATAATTAACAACGAAAAAACGCCTAGTGCTATATATAGAGCTTTAGAGTATCATATTCCACAAAAGCTTGATGTAGAAAAAATGAAAGAAGCATCAAAGTATTTTGAAGGAACACATGATTTTAAAGGATTTAAAGCGAGTGGCACAAGTAGTAAAAGTAGTGTTAGAACGATATATAAAGCAAGTGTAGAAAAGTGCAATGGAAGAATTATAATAGAGCTTACAGGGAATCGGATTTTTATATAATATGGTTAGGATTATTTCTGGAACATTAGTTGATGTTGGACTTCGGAAAGATAGAGCCAAATGATATAGAAAAAATAATAGATTCAGGAGACAGAAAGAATGCAGGAAAGACTTTACCAGCACATGCATTATATCTTGTAAATGTTAAATATCAGTAACAAAATAAAAAAATTACTCATAATATATGTTAAAAAGATTATTTTTAAGGAGATACATATTATGAGTAATTTTTTATTATTGCTTTTTGCACTACCAATTGCTACAATAATTATTTCAAGCGTATTAGAAACAATTCTGAAGAGCCCAGTTGCGGTTGCTGCTTTAGTTTTTGCAATATATTTAATAGTTGCTTTTTCCGCATTTGATGCAACATTTTTAATATATGTAATTATTTATACAATTCTTGCATTTATTTCTGCATTAATTACAAGAGCAATACTAAATTTGATAGACGATGATGACGACGACAATAACGGTAGTGGAAATGATATGGGCAATGGAAACGGTCGGAAATGATAACAATGGATGTGGATGTAATAAATATTATAGAAATAGGTATTATAGGTAGGCTTTAAGTTATCACAAAATATCAAAATTTAAAAATACAATATTTTGTAAAAGTATATAAGTATAAAGTGCTGCAAAGGCTCCTTGTATAAGTTTTCCAAGGATATATGGCTTTATAGAAATATCAGATGTCGACGTAATACTTAATACTTGTAGTAAAATTGAAATTCCACCAAAGCCAAGTAAAAATGCACAAATTATAACATTAACAGAAATTGCTTTAAAAGGAATTTTTGCAATTTGTGACACACCATTTGTAAGTTCAATTATTCCTGCAAATATACCACTTGCAAAGCTTTCAGGTAGATTTATAGTCTTAAGTAGCGGAGAACATAAGATTTCTAATGTTTCAAAAATTTTGGCGTTTTTAAGTATAGAAATTATAACAGAAAATAGCATTACAAATCCGCCAATCATAACAACAGTATTAATTGAACTCATAATACTATTTTGGAGAATAGTCCCTAAATTACTAACAGAAGGGGCTATTTTTTTCTCATGACTATTATTTTTTATCTCTTTATAACTCAAATCAGCTTTCTTTTTAAATTTCCAAAACCTAAATATTATTCCAACAGTAAGGCTTGCCATAATATGGGTTAAAAATAAAACAAGTCCGTGTGATAGTATTTCCAAATAAAGAGATACCGTACAGTTCCAATGATAAAAAGTGGACCAGAATTATTAGTAAAAGTAATCAATCTTTCGGCTTCTTCTTTAGTACAAATTCCATTTTTCCTAAAATTAGTTACAATTTTTGCTCCAACAGGATATCCGCTTATAATTCCCATGATAAGCGGGAAGGCACCTTCACCAGGGACATTAAATAATGGTCTCATTATCTTTTTTAATTTTCTTCCAAGAAAATTTACAATATCTGTATAAGAAAGAAGTTCACAAGCTATAAAAAATGGTAAAAGAGCAGGTACAACAGAAGTTACCCAAAGGGACAAGCCATCTTTAGATGCTTGTAAATTGTCCTTTGAAAAAATAACAAGTCCAATTGCAAATAGTGTAAAGATAATTGTTAGGGCATATTTTTTTAATGGTATAAATATGAAATTAGTTTTAACAGTTTTTCTTTTCATATTAATATTTTATGATAATACAAGTTTTTTAGAACAGTTAATATAAGATGGTTTAAATAGAAAAGGTATATAAAGCTTTAAAAAATAAACATTATATACCTTTTAATAATTAAAATGTTATATTGTAATCTCCAATGTATAAAATAAAAAAATATGAATATATATGAATAAAACAAAGGTAAAGGAGAGTGTAAGATACAAATGGAACATTCAATGTCAAAAGAAGAAGTTAGAAGAAACTTAAAGACTAATATCGAAAGGGGGCTTAAAGAAGAAGAAGTACAAAATAGACTTAATATATATGGAAAAAATATTTTAAGTCAAAAGAAGAAAGAAAATATTTTTATAAAGTTTATAAAGCAATTTAATGATGTTATGATAATTGTTTTGATTATAGCAGCATTGGTTTCTGCAATAGTTTCAAAAATAGAAGGTACGAACGACTACATAGAGCCAATTATAATAATTGCTATTGTAGTATTTAATGCAATAATGGGACTAGTTCAGGAAAATAAAGCAGAAAAATCGCT
>CANQXL010000059.1 GCA_947627705.1 uncultured Clostridia bacterium | reverse complement strand
ATAATATATATAATAAAAAGAAAAGGCACTAACCTAAATTAGTGCCAGCGTGAAAACGAAGTTTTCACTTTTCTTGTGCTTAGGTTAACGAAGCAATAACAAATTAAAATTTGCGTTTCGGAGACTTTGTCCTTGGTTTTCGATAGAAGTATTGTATATGTTTAAAAGATTGAATAATACAATAATAATTTATCTTGCTCCTTGTTGGCTACGCCATTCGCCTAGGGTCATTTCTATACGGGGAGCTTCCCTACGCGTCGCATCGAAAATTATTATTGTATTATTCAAAACTAGAAAATAACTTATTAAAATTTAACAATTTCTTGCTCGAAAATAGTCCAGAACTCCTTCACTTAAATTTTAATTTGTTATTAACTGATTAAATTAAAGATAAACAAAAAAGAACACAGATGTATTAAGTAGTTTTTAATGTTAAAAATATATATAAAATTTAAAGAAAAAGGAGTAATGTAAAAATGAAAAGTTTTAAAAATCAACAAGGTATAACGTTGGTTGCATTGATTATTACGATAATAGTGTTAATTATACTTGCTGCAGTAACGATAATATCAGTAAATAATATGGGGCTTGTACCACTTGCAATAAATGGAACACAAAATTATGCGATAGCACAGGAAACTGAAGGAAGCCTAGTAAATGGAATAACAGATTTAGTGTTAGGAGCAATAAGTAATATAGAAAATAGTAGAACAGGAGCAGGTGGAAGTAGCAGTAACGAACCAAAAGGGGATGCAACATTAACGGTAACAATAGCAGTAGATAAAGCAAATGTAACAGGAGAAAAAATACCAGTAACAGTAACAAGTGTAAAAAACGGAGAACAGGAAGTAGAGAGTGGATTAACATATATATATTATTTAGAGGAAGAAAAAAAAGGAACCGGAAGTAAAGCATACACATTTGAAGGATTAGATGAGACAAAATCTTACACAATGAAAGTACAGGCAGTAGAATCAGATGGAACATGGGGAGAAGCAGAAGTAAAAGTATTATCATTTTCAGTAGAAGGAGTAGATGAAGCTAAAACAGTAAGTTATTACAGATGTACTGATGGAATGACGTTCGATGATTGGGGATATTCTGCGTACCCTAAAAAAAATCCTGCAGGAACGGATGGTCCTTTTTGCGCGGACCCTGATTTGGGATATGGATGGGGGTACCAGGTAGAAGGGGATTTCGGTGTTAGATTTACGGGCTACCACATCTACCAACGTGGAAAACAATCGCCAGTCTATTACTCCGACGTTATTATCGAACGGTGGGGATTACTTTACTAAATTGAAGACCTCACAGACTGGCTGATTGCTGTCAACCGACTGGGGGTCAGTTAATAGTGGTGGGAATGTACAGAATTTTGGGTTTCGTGAAAAATGGTAGGAATTTTGCAATTCTTACCATTTTTATGTACCATGACATGAAAAAATCCCTAGAATAGTAAGCCAAAGAAGAGCAATACACATAAATAGTAAATAAAGAAATAAATTGTGCCCTAGAGTAAGAAGGACTACATAAAGCACAAATAAAATGCTTGACTAATTTTTTTTGCGGATATATAATATAGGCGTAAATTTAATTTAGGGGGCTAAAAAATGAAAAAGAAATTTTTATTTTGTATGTTAAGCATTCTAATTATTACAACAATTTTCTTTAATGCAACAAATGTAAAAGCAGAAATAACAGCAGAAAATGAAAGCAAAGAAAATCAAGAAACGTATTTCTTAAATGACCTTATAGGTAAAGAAGAAGAAAAAGAAGCTTTACAAACTATAAGCGATGAAGAAGCACAAAAATTACAGCAAGAAGAAGCCAGTGTTCCAATGGCTACATCTATGACAAATGTAACATATGCTGTACCTGCTAATTCAGAATTCTTAAGTAAGGTTGATGGTAATGGCTATGACTGGTATGTAAGCCATTCAAGTGTTGGATTTACAGTTACTAAACATGATATTGTAAACAACACAAATACAACAATTTATGAATCAGGAAAAGATCAAAACCCAGGATATGTTTCATATTGTGAAAGAAATAATATTTTATACATATTATATGTAAAAGGATATAGTGTTTCTGATCCTGCTTCTAAAGAATTTAGCAAATGTTATGCTATAGGTATCAATATGCAAACAGGAGAAATAGCATATCAAGAACACGAGTTTAATGCACCACAAACAAATGGCTATTTAAGGGGATTTGCAGTAGATGACTCACAAAGATTTTTTATAGCGTATAGAAGAACAGGTGTAAGAATTTTTGATAAAAACGGAAATCAAATTTATGATAGACAACCAACAGAAGAATTAAATATAGAATATCCTAATTATATATACATAAAAGGAATAAGCCCTAATAATAAAGTTTTATTCTTTGAATATATGCATCAAACAAGTAAAACGTATGCGTATTTCCAAAGTGTATATGAAGGACAACAAAAATTAAATAGTAACGGAACTTTTATTCAAAGTGATTATACAATATATGGAAGAGATTACAATATGGGTGTATACTCATATAATCCAACATGGAAATTCTTAGATAGTGAAGGAACGTATGCGGCAGACCAATATGGAAGAATTGCAAAATTCAATTATAATGCAGATACTACAATGGGAGTAGATAGAGAAATTGTTTTAAATCTTTCTGCAACAGTTACGGATTACGTTAATTCAATACCATATACAACATCTGCATGTAGAGTACGGAAATGATGTATACTTAATGGGAAAAGGAATAAATATTTATAAAGTTAACCTATCAACATTAAAACCAACTCAATATCTTAAAACTGATGCATTATCATATTATTATATAGAAGGATTAAATTATTTTAATAATTGTTTATGGCTAAAAATGACAAATAGTTCTAGAATAATTAGAAAGAAAATAACTTTAGATTCAAGCGATTTTCAAGATATAAAAGATATAGTATATACAAATGCAGATAGCCCATCTGCAACGCATAAAGTATCAGACATTGTAGCTAAGTATAATAGTTTAATGCCAAAATTTAACTATGCTTCATCAATATATCAAACAACACCATCATGGAAAAATCCATATAAAGCAGGAAGTTTGAAATCACAAGTTGTAACAGATACATTAAATATGCTTAACTATTATAGATGGTTAGTTCGGAGTTAACGATGTTACTATAAATTCAAATAAATTAGATAGAAACCAAAAGGGTGCAGTACTACTTAAAGCAGATAATTTGCTTAGCCACACTCCACCACAACCAAGCGACATGCCAAATGATTTCTATAAAGAAGGTTATGATGGATGCTATGCAAGTAGTGCAAGTGGTGATACATATTCAGGAAATGTAGCATACGGAAATAGAATACCATATCAAGCAATTCAAGGCTTTGTAAGCGATATATATAATGCAAGTGCTGGAACTGGACACAGACAAAGTATGTTAGACCCAAAAGCTAGTGCTATGAGCTTTGGACAATGCGAAGAATACACAACTGCTTCTATATATTTTGACTATTCTAAAGATATAAATAGTGCAAAATTTTATTCATTCCCATCAGCTGGATATTTCCCAAATACGGAAATGAAAGTTGGGGAATATTGGTCAGTATATTTCACAGGTAATGTTAGTGGAACAATTTCTGCTAAATTTACATACAAGGGAAAACAATATCAAGCAAATGGAGTAGTTTCAGAATCAGGCTACCCAGTTATGAACTTTAAGATGCCAGAAGAATTACAAAATTTACTTGGTGGAGCAAATAATAATATACCAAGTGGAACTAAGATTACATTTGAAGTTGTTGGAGCTAAAGACAGTAATTTAAATAATATAATTTATAGATTTGATGTAACATTTTTCGATATGAATTCAGAAATGGCAACATCTCAAAATATAGCTGATCTTATATTTGATTACAAATTTTATGCAGATAGATATCCAGATTTAAAGCAAGCTTTTGGATATGATGCAGCAAAATTAAAAAATCATTGGCTACAAATTGGAATAAAAGAAGGAAGACAGGCATCTCCACTATTTGATGCTAAATATTATATAAATAATAATTCTGATGTAAAGCAAGCGTTTGGTGAAAAAAACTTTTCAGCTGCATATAATCATTTTATAACTGTACGGTTGGAAAGAACTAAGACCAAGTTCAAGTGAATACAGAGGCAAATTTTATGGAACATATAGTGATTTGAGTAACTTTGGACCTTACGGATTAATGAAACACTATGTAAATTATGGTAGAAAAGAAGGAAGAAAAGGAACTGATTTAACACCTTCAACAAGTGGAAATACAAGTCCAAATAATAATAATAATAAGCCATCAAATAGCATTCCAGATTATTTATTTGATGCTACGGTATATTCAAGTATGCATAGTGATTTAAAGAAAGCATTTGGAACTAATGAAAAATTATTAAAAGAACATTATATTAATTACGGAATAAAAGAAGGAAGAGTAGCTTCTATCATATTTGATGCTAGATATTATTTAGACTATTATAGTGATTTGAAGAAAGCGTTTGGAAATGATTATCAAAAAGCATACAATCATTATGTAACAATAGGCGTTAAAGAAGGAAGAAAAGCATCTCCAGTATTTGATGTTAAGAGTTATTTAAATAATAACGCAGATTTGAAAAAAGCGTATGGAAATGATTATGCAAAAGCACTAGAGCATTTTGTAAAATATGGTATAAATGAACCAAGATATACATGCTCAACTTTCAGTTTATCAAAATATAAAGCAAACTATAAAGATCTTGAAAAGGCATATGGAACAAATTACAAACAATATTACATACACTATCTAGCATATGGAAAAAAGGAAGGAAGAATAGCATTTTAAGAGGGGAATTAAGTAATATGGATTCAAGACCAATTGGCATTTTCGATTCAGGAGTTCGGAGGCTTAACTGTTTTATCAAAAATAAGAGATAAGCTTCCGAACGAAGATTTAATATATTTAGGAGATACATTAAATTTCCCATATGGACCTAAGAAAAAAGAAGAAATAATAAAATTTGCAATAGAAAATACAGAATTTTTAATTTCAAAAAATGTAAAGATAATCGTTATAGCATGTGGAACAGCAACAAGTCATGCACTTGAAACTTTGAAAAAGAGATTTTCTATACCAATAATTGGAATAATAGATCCGACAATTAATTATATAAAAAAGTTAAAACTAAAAGAAATTGGAGTAATTGCAACAGAAGGCACAATAAGAAGTAAATCATGGGAAAAGGCAATTAAGAAAGAACTACCAGATATAGAAGTAATAAATAAATCTTGTCCAATGCTCGCAGAAATTGCAGAAGAAGGAAAAGCAAGAAGCAAAGAAGGTAGGGCAAAAATAAAAGAGTATATGAAGAGATTTAAGGAAAGGGAAATAAAAAATATAATTTTAGGATGTACGCATTATCCAATTTATGAGAAAATTATTAAAGAAGAGTTAAAATACGATGTAAGACTAGTAAATACAGGTAATTGTGTTGCAAATTATTTAGATTGTTTCTTAGAAAATGAAAACATGAAAGCAGAATCAAAAGAAGGTAAGTTTAAGATATTTTTAAGTAAGAATGAGAATATGTTTGAAAGTATTTCAAAAAATATTTTAAACAAAGAAGTTGAGATATATAAAAAATAATAAAAATATGGATATAGGTTATTTATAAAATTTTAAGCAATTTGAAAGTAATATATTTAATTTACGAAGCGACGCGCAGGGAAGCTCCCAGAGTGGCAACGACCCTAGGCGAATGGCGTAGCCAGTAAGGAGCAAGTATAATTAAATATATTACTTTCAAAAATGGATAATACCTTATATGTAATAACCTATATCCATATTTTTTATTATTTAAATGTTAGCCTTGACAAACAATCTAAGTCGTATTATAATATAAATGTTAGTTTTAGCTAACACAAAAAAGATAGGAGTAAAATAAATGATTTCTAAATCTCAAGAAGAATATTTAAAAACAATGTATATTTTAAAAAAGCAAAATGGAAATATACGTGTTACAGATATTGCAAACAAAATGAACTGCACAAAACCAAGCGTGAATAAGGCCATATATAATCTTAAAGATAATGGGCTTTTAAATTATGAGTCTTATGGAACAATAGAATTAACAGAAAAACGGTGAAGACCTAGCAAAAAAGATAATCGAAGCTTATGATATTGTTTATCTGTTTTTGAAGGATGTTTTAAATATAGAAGAAAAAGATGCAGAAAATGAAGCTGAAAACATAAAATCTGTAATTACGGATAATACTATAAATAAACTTGCAAAGTATGTGCATAAAGAACTTGGACTTAATGAACTGAATTGTAATTATGATGTTAACAGAGAAAAATGCAGAAGCTGTCTAAGAAGAAAATCTGTAGTATAAAAGGGCGAAACAATAAACGTAAATTGATATTAATATAATTTAAAAATAGTCTTTGACGTTAGAAGGTAGGTAAATATGTTATTAGAAATAAATAATTTATATGTAAATGCAGAAGATAAGGAAATTTTAAAGGGAATTAGCTTAAAAATAAATAAAGGTGAAACGCATGTTATTATGGGACCAAATGGTTCTCGGAAAGACAACAACTGCAAATGCTATACTAAATAACCCTGAATATAAAAAACAAGGTGGAAGTATAATATTTAATGGGGAAGATATAACAAATATGAAGACTGACGAAATTGCAAGAAAAGGGATATTTATGTCATTCCAACTTCCAGAAGAAATCCCAGGTGTTTCTGTGACGAACTTCTTAAAGTATGCAAAAAATAAAGTGACTGGTAAACCAGTTAAAATATTTGAATTTAAAGACGAACTAAAAAAATACATGGATGAATTAAATATGAATCCTAAAAACATGGAAAGAAGTTTAAATGTTGGATTTTCAGGTGGAGAGAAAAAGAAAAATGAAATCCTACAGATGTTAGTTTTGAATCCTAAACTTGCAATTTTAGACGAAACTGATTCGGGCCTTGATGTAGACGCAATAAAAACAGTTTCAAAAGGAATTGAAATGTTTAAGAATAAAGATAATGCTGTTTTAATAATAACTCATAATACAAAAATTTTACGTAATTTGAAAGTAGACTATGTGCATGTATTAGTAGATGGAAAAATAGTTACAACTGGTAAAGAAGAACTTGCAAGGAAAATCGAAGAAAATGGATATGCAGAATATAGATAAATTTGATTAATGATATAAAATGTAAGACTATATGATTTCTAGGAAAGGATAAAGTTAATGAAAAAAACAAACTTAGAAGAGATAAATAGAAATATTTATGACATAAAAAACAAAGACGAATATGATTTTAAAATAAAAAAAGGTCTGACAAGGGAAATTATAGAAGAAATTTCTAAACAAAAAAATGATCCAGATTGGATGAAAGAGTTTAGATTAAAGGCGCTTGATGTATATAATAGTTTAGAACTTCCAACATGGGGACCTGATCTTACAGAACTTAATATGAATGATATTGCGACATATGTAAAGCCAAAAACAAAACTTAACTCTTCATGGCAAGATGTACCAGAAGATATAAAAGACACTTTTGATAAATTAGGTATTCCAGAGGCAGAAAAAACATCTCTTGCAGGAGTTGGAGCACAATATGATTCAGAAGTTGTATATCATAGTATGAAGGACGAACTTATTAAGCAAGGCGTAATTTATACAGATATGGAAACAGCTGTAAGAGAATATCCTGATTTAGTTAGAATGCATTTTATGAAATGTGTTCCTGTAAATGACCATAAATTTGTTGCATTACATGGAGCAGTTTGGTCAGGTGGCTCTTTTGTCTATGTGCCAAAAGGTGTTAAAGTAGAAATTCCACTTCAATCATACTTTAGACTTAATTCACCAGAATCAGGACAATTTGAACATACATTGATAATTGTTGATGAAGGCGCAAGTTTACATTTTATAGAAGGATGTTCAGCTCCTAAATATAATAAAGTAAATTTACATGCAGGTTGTGTAGAACTTTACGTAAAGGATAATGCATATCTTAGATATTCTACAATTGAAAATTGGTCTAAAAACATGTTAAATCTAAATACAAAAAAAGCTATAGTAGGGAAAAATGCAAAAATGGATTGGGTTTCAGGTTCATTTGGTTCAAAAATATCTATGCTTTATCCAATGAGCATTTTAAATGGAGAAGGTGCAAAGACAGAGTTTACAGGAATTTCATTTGCAGGTAAAGGTCAAAACCTAGATAATGGATTTAAGGTAATTCATAATGCAAAAAATACATCTAGTTTAGTAAATGCAAAATCTATCTCAAAAAATGGTGGAAAATGTACTTATAGATCATTAGTTAGAATAAATGAAAATGCTAAAAATTCTAAATCTTCAGTATCTTGTGAATCATTAATGCTTGACGATATATCTATTTCAGATACAATTCCAGTAAATGATATTAGAACAGACGAAGTTGAATTTTCACACGAAGCTAAAATTGGTAAAATAAGTGATAAAACGATATTTTATTTAATGAGTAGGGGATTATCTGAAGAAGATGCTAAAGCAATGATTGTTAGGGGATTTGCATATCCT
>CANQXL010000058.1 GCA_947627705.1 uncultured Clostridia bacterium | reverse complement strand
ATTGCAATAGACAACATCGACGAAGTAATAAGAATAATTAGAGGTTCTTATGATGATCCAAAAGAAAGATTAATGGAAAGATTTGGACTATCTGATGTTCAAGCTCAAGCTATACTAGATATGAGATTAAAAACATTATCAGGATTACAAAGAGAAAAGATAGAAGAAGAGTATAATGAATTAATGAAATTAATCGAATATTTAAAATCAGTTCTTGCAAGTGAAAGCCTAGTATATGACATAATAAAACAAGAACTATTAGAAGTAAAAGAAAAATATGGAGACGAAAGAAAGACAAAGATAATTGCAAATGCAGGAGATTTTGAAGAAGAAGATTTAGTAAAAGAAGAAGAAACAGTTATTACATTATCTCATTTTGGATATATAAAGAGAATGCCTATAGATACATATAAGAGCCAAAAAAGAGGGGGTAAGGGAATAACTGGAATGACAACAAGAGAAGAAGATTTTGTAAAAGAAATCTTTACAGCATCAACACACGATATGATATTATTCTTCAGCAACAAAGGAAAGCTATATAAACTAAGGGGATTTGAAGTACCAGAAGCAGGAAGAACCGCAAAAGGAACTGCAATAGTAAATCTACTTAGTTTAGATCCAGGAGAAAAAATATCAGCAATTATTCCAATACAAAATATAGCAGAAGGTAAATACCTGCTTATGGCAACGAAAAATGGTATAATAAAGAAAACTCCACTTTCAGAATATGATACATCAAGAAAGACAGGGTTACAGGGAATTGCATTAAAAGAAGACGACGAGTTAATATCTGTAAAACTTACAGACGGAGAAGATAAAGTAGTAATGGTAACAGAAGGTGGCCAATGTATAACATTTGACGAAAAAGACGTAAGACCAATGGGAAGAGTATCACAGGGTGTTATAGGAATAAAACTTGACAAAGACGACACAGTAATAGGAATGGAAACAATAGTTGAAGGAAGCAAGCAAACATTGCTTACAATTACAGAAAACGGCTTTGGAAAGAGAACAGAACTTGACGAATATAGAACACAAACAAGAGCTGGAAAGGGAGTTATTACATATAAGATAACACCAAAAACAGGAAAAGTAATAGGAGTAAAACTTGTTGACGAAACAGACGATATAATGCTTGTTACAGATACAGGAACAATAATAAGAATAAATGTAGCAGAAATAAGCATACTTGGAAGACCAACTCAAGGTGTTACATTAATGAGAACAAATGAAGGAAAAGTAGTAAGTATAGAAAAAATTTCAGAAGAAAAAGAAGAAGAAAATAAAGAAGAATAAATTCTCATATATTTACTCTAAAATGTTGATAATAAAAAAGAGCTAGCATTAAAAAATGCTAACTCTTATTTTTTATTCCAAAAACCTTATTTAATCTTATATCTTCTCCAAAAAATCTGCAAACATTATAATAGGAAGCAAGACGGGAGAAAATTCTTTCACTATATGTATCCATCAAATTATTCATATTCAAATTTGTAGAAATAATTGTTTTAGTTATATGTTTATCTTGCATAAGTAATCTAGAATTAATTATATTAAATAATTCAGAAACCTTAAACGAATTTAATGTTTCAGCTCCTAAATCGTCTATAATCAGTAAATCAACATTAATAATATTATTATAAATATCAGAAAAATCAGATTTACCAAATCTATAGTCTATAATGTTGTCAAGCATGATAGGAGCGGTTTGATAAAGAACAGTTTTCCCCTTAGACAAAATCTCTTTTGCAATACAATTAGAAAGAAATGTCTTGCCAAGTCCTGTATTACCAGTAAAAAGAAGATTCTTTTCTTCTGGATTATCAAACTCTTGAACAAATTTAAGTGCAATATTTTTGATATTTTCTATATTCTTTCTTGGAGAAATTTTTGCATTATATTTCTGAACATCAACAGAATCAGAATATAAAGTCAAATCAAATTTATCGAAATTTTCCTTCTCAAGATTACTGATGTTAGAACTATTAAAATCAATATCAAAAATTCTCTGTTTAATACAATTACAAAGCACAGTATTTCCTGAATCATCCGTTACATATCCAGTATCATTACAAATATTACACTCGTATAAAGGAGATAATGTACCGCTCAGGAATATCTAACGAATTTAAGATATCTTCTTTTTTCTTTTTTAACTTAGAAAAATCTGATTTAAGTTTATCAGCAAGCTTAATATCATTATTTAAAATTGCTTTAGAAATGTCTAAAGCAAGCTTCTCAAGCTCATTTGTAACTTTCTCAAGCTCGGGATGTTCATTAAAGAAATCCTTTTTTCTTTTTTCAAAAGCCAAATCAGCCATATATCTTTTTTTATCATAATCTTTTAATAAATTATTCAAGGTAGAATTACCCAAAAAACACACACCTCCAAGATTAATTTTGCGAATTTGCATATAAATTATCAAAATTATCATAAGTACGTTGCTCAAATGAATTATATTTTACCTTCTTTTCTAATTCTTTTTTATCCTTTGCAAGTTTCTTTTGAGAAACAAGGAAATTTTGAATATCGTCGCAAGTTGCAAGCTCTCTTACATGCCAATCAGAAATCATTTTATCCAAGTAATCAAAAGAAATATTTGTTTTTGAAGTAGTCTTTTTAAGAGCAATCTCTATAATATCTAAAGAATATCCATAATCTTCAGTCCATTTTTGAATATATGCTTTCTCATACTCAGTAAAAGGTCTAGAAATGCCAAGTTTTCTCTTAATAGCTTTCTCAATTTTAGAAAAAGCTTCCTGCTTTTGAAAATATATTTCCAAATCAGCAAATGTTTTAACATTATGTGTTGCCCAAGCTTCAGCAACGACTTGCACGTAATTTCTATGAAGAGCAGAACGATTAAAACAATAATTAAATAAAGTTAGCATTACCTGTTCGTCAAATCCGAATTTATTAAACCACATATCAATATCAGCATACCAAGAAGGAGACATGATACCTTGGAAGAAAGAATTATTAATTGTCTCAACAAGTTTAGCTCTTTGCTCATTTTTCTCATTTCTTTCAATATCTTCAACAGACAAAGAAACATTAGGCTTATATAATTTATGTAGCTCTAATTCTTGAATATTATTTATAATATATCCATTTCCCTTTTTTGTTATAAGACCAAGATCTTCCCAATATTTTAAAGACTCTTGGATAATAGGAACAGTTAGAGCCAGTTTATTAGATAAATCATTAACTTTAATATCTTTACCATATTTTGCTAAAAAAGATATATATAAATACACTTTAATAGCATTTCCAGAAGCACCAGAAAGGTATTCTGAAAAGAAAATATCAGGTATTTTAGTTGTTGAGAATAATAATGCTTCGTCGTTTTGCTCAAGTTTCATGGTAATTTCCCCTTTTGTATAATTAAAAATTTTAATCTTTTATGTATGTCAAATTATATCATTTTATCTCGAAAAAAACAAGAATAGAATATTTATTTGTGTTAATAAATGTTGCTGTATAATACTTTTTTAATTAGAATAGCTGAAATGATTTATTTCAGCTATTCTTTAATATAATGTTATTATCTTGTAACTATATTTTTACCAAAAAATTAGCAGCTTGACAAGCATAAGCTTTTAGTTTAAAATTTATATAAAATATAGGAAATAAATATTTTAATTTTTATTTTGTAAAAGGAACTTAAAAATTAGAAAATATTAAAAAGGAGAATATAGTATGTTAGAAAATATAAAAGTTTTGTATCATAGTAGTATAAAAATAGAAAAGGAAAAAATAATTTATATTGATCCATTTAAAATAGATAAGGAATATTATGATGCAGATATAATATTCATAACGCATGGTCATTACGACCATTATTCTGAAGAAGACATAAATAAGGTAAAAAAGGAAGAAACAATAATGGTTGCACCTTTTGATGTATCTGATAAATTATTGAAAATGGGAATAAAAAAAGAAAATATAATTTCTGTAAAACCTGAAAAAGAATACAACGTAAAAGGAATAAAATTTGAAACAGTTCCAGCCTATAATATAAATAAACAATTCCATCCAAAAAGTAATGAATGGGTAGGATATATTATAGAATTAGAAGGAAATAGATATTATATTTCAGGAGATACAGATATTACAAAGGAAAATATGAAGGTAAAATGTGATGTTGCTTTTGTTCCAGTAGGTGGAACATATACAATGGATTTTAAAGAAGCAGCAGAGTTAATAAATGAGATAAAACCACAAATTGCAGTTCCTATACATTATGGAAGCATTGTAGGAACAAAGCAAGATGCAATTGAGTTTTCAAAATTATTAAACCAAAGGATAAAATGTGAAATTTGCATGCTAGCCTAAAAATATGTTTTGCATGTTAGCCTAAAATTATATTTTGCATGAAATAGTTAAAAATACTTTACATATATAAATAAACCTTCTGCCTAAAGAAAAACTTATACATATAAAAAAGAACATACAAAATATTCTCATGATTAAATCCTACTATACTAAACAAAAGAACAGGAAAGCAAAATATAATAATTGCAAAAATTTTAATATATAAACTAGAAATTATTAAACTAGAAATAGAAAAAACAAGAGCACACCAAATTACATTAAAAATAACAGTAGAATAATCAATAAATCCAAACAATTTGCTTGAAAAATCATAATTTTGTGGAATAATAAATTTCATATAAATCACATTGCGACTATTTACAAAATAGTCGTATATAAACTCCTTGTATAACAAATTTGGGTTTTTAAAGGATATACCCATAAACCTATTTTATATTTATTAGCCCTTTCATTCCATACATGGTATTGTATGTATCTAAACTTATACCACCAATAAAATCTCTTACAAAATTGTTAACTTTCATTAAGGCAAAAATAGATCCAATAAATAGAAGTTTTGATATAAGATTATCTGGGCTATAATCAATAGAAAACATTACAATTAGAATAAGAGATGCAAGTTGCTCTACAAATAAAAGTGATATAAAGCATTTGAGCCATGATTTAAATATAGGGGAAGTAGAACGCGTAGATAGGCACAAAAAAGCAAACGGAGAGAGCAAAATAAACACTTTAACAAGGATGTACCTTATAGAATAAAGAAAAATTAAATTTAAAAATCCTATGGATACAACAGTTTTGATAATTCCATCAATAGAAAAAATATTAGCAGAATTTTCTTCAAAAGATATTATATAGTCAGAAATATGAACGAGATTTGAAAAACAAATATCTATATTCAAAAATTCTTTTCCAACATCTCTTATTGCAGAAGATACAAAACTATTCATATTAACTATTTGCTCACATAAAAACAAACTGCCATTCATACAAATTCCTACTAGTATAAGTTTAAGAATAAACTTGTATGGATTTTGAGATTCTACAATAGCAAAACTTGAAAGTAAATGTCTAACTGCAAAATATAGGACAAATCCAATAAGTAGTGCATTCGCAATAATTAAAATACCGTTACTAGAAGATGTACCTAAAAGTTTTTCAAAGTATGTAGATTTAATTATACTAGCATCTATAAAAGAAATATCGTCAAGAGCTGAATAAATAGATCCATCAATAGAAGAAAATAGAGAACTAAATAGCTCATTAATGGTTGATAAAATCGTATTTGATGTCAAACAAACACCTCCAAATAAATTATTTTATAAGTCCTTCAATTAAACTGATAATTAAATCAAGAGTAAGAATAAAAGCATACGAGACAATGGATGTACGGATAAGTTTTTTTCCAGTTCTGATACGCTCTTCGTCACCAAAGCTAAACTTTTGCATCAAGAATCCTGCACCAATTGAAACTGCTGCAATTGGCGTCGCAATAGCAACAATATATGACTTGATATTTTCAAAAGCATCGATAATTTTGTTTACTAGTTTTGGATAAGCCGCAAAAGTCGGAAATCCGAAAGAAAATATAATAATAATTGTAATAAAAAGTATAAATAAAATATTATATAAAAATTTTTTCATATGAAACAACTCCTTATAATTTAGAATTTTAGATGTCTTGGTCGATTATAAAATACGGAATTAGATTAATTTTTTGTGGGGGATAAATAGATAATCCATCAGACAAAAATGTTAAACATGAAAAGGTCTCAAGTTTTTGTGTAAAGAAATTTGTATCAAATATAAAATCAAATTGTGTATAAGAATTCAAACTTTCAGAAAAACTTGGCTTTTCATAGCTCATAATACTTGATAAAGAAGCAATCTTCGGGTCTTTAGAACTCTCAGAAAAGCTTTTGGAAAATTTTTGTTTATCTTCTTTACCAAGTTGTTTTTGTGCATCTTCAATAGTGAAAGTGTCGTCAGTTCTAAACCAAAACTTATTAATCAAATTTTGAATAATAACCTTAACAGTATATTGATTGTTTATAGAATTAAGGAGAGATGTATAACTTTGAGTTGCAACAATGTTTATACATTTTGCTTCCCTAGATTGTGCGAAGAAATCTGCATCAGTATCAGTTACATATTCATGATATTCGTCGCTGATAAAACATACACTTCGCATATTTGAATGTTTTTTTGAAAGCCTTGCCATGACTTCAGTTTGAAAATCAAGTTTCAAATATGCTGCAATTATTTTTGAAAGATTTCTATATTCAGCAATATTCATATTCAAAACTATAATCTTGCCTTTCTCAATCATTTCTTCAAAACCAAAGAAATTTAAAGAATCCCTAGAAGGTGAAAAGGTATTTAAAACATCATAATCAGAAATAAAAGCACCTGTAATTCTTGTTATTTCAGATTTTAAAATTGCAGAAGTTCTAGTATCTAAACTGTTAAACTCTTTCTCAAAAAATTCAATCGCAGAAAGCAAATCATGTACATCTTTATTAGAAAGCTTTCCAGCAAGAAATAGTGAACGCATTGCAGAAACCTTACTTGTATAATAGTCAGGAGATGTTACAAGTTTGTGAATTTCAGAAAATGTCACATATCCATCGTTATATAATCTACAAAATTTAATACACTCGGTTAAAATCTGCTCAACTTTGTCAAGCCAGTAACTTTCAGTATTATTTTTAGAAAATAAAGTAAGAATGGTTTTAAGTCTATTAGCAAGAATAGAAGGCTTTAAATTTGGCTTATCTAAAGGGTTATACTTAATATTCCCACCAAGTTCAATTACAACAAAATCGTCTTCTCTTCTATAATGCGAAGCATACTTTTGGACTTGTGAATAATAATTCCCTTTTACATCTAGAATAAGCATTCCAAGTTTTTCTTCGGGGTTGTCATATTTATACTTAATAAGTTGTCTTGTAAAGGGATACATAGCTGAGCTAGTTTTACCAGATCCGATAGTACCTGTAATTAAAATATTTTGATAAAGGCTAGCTTCAGGTAGAATAATTTTACCTGCTGGAGAATCTGCAACAAACAAAGATAATTCACTATTTCTTTTTAAACATTTTTCTTTTTTGATATATTTTTTTGAAAATAGGGACGAATAGATTGTATTAATACAAATAAGTGACGAAACAAAAGTAATAGGAATGTATAGAATTTTAAGATTTTCCCAGAACTCTGGATATTTTTTACAAATATCGAATGGATGCATTGCAAAAGAAATCATAATAACATCTGATGTATAAACTCTGTAAAAAAGTAAAATGTAAATTGATAAGAATACAAAGATACATGCAAAGTTAAAAAGCACCCTTCTAAAAAAAGTGTTTACAAACATAATAAACTTTGTATGATTTACGTAAGTAATATTATAAAATTTAAAAAAAGATAAATTTAAAAACTTAGGTAAATATACTCTCCTTTCATTAATTTTTTGGAATATTCAAATTTGAATTGTAAGAATTTTTGAAAAATAATATATCTACTATTACATAAATAGAATAAAAAACAATGAAACTATTAATAATAAAAGATATAAAAAACAAATTTACAAAAAAACTGATAAAAAATCACCACCTTAAAATCCAAAAGCAAATATATAATACAACAAAAAATTCAATTTGTCTATACATTTTTGAAAAAATATGTTAAAATATATGAGAAATAGTAAAAATAGTGAGAAAAATGTAATTTTTTTTAACTAAAATAAAAATCATTAATTAGAAAGGAATGAATTGAAATGAAAATTAGTAAAGACATGACAATAGGCGAATTATTAGAAAAAGCACCAGAAAAAGCAGATATATTGTTAGATGCAGGAATGCATTGCTTAGGATGCCCAGCATCACAAGCAGAAACAATAGAAGAAGCTTGTGAAGTACATGGACTTGATGTAGAAGAAATAATCAAAGAGTTAAACAAATAAACTTTTAAACTTAGAAGTTCAACAGTTTCACTTCAAAATAGTTGTTTAATTTTAAGATAAAAACAAGGATAGAAACTATTTTTATTGTGCTTAAAAACAATTTTTTACAAAAAATTTCGAAATATTTCTAAAAATAGTTGACATTTCTAATAATTTGTAGTAATATATATAAGCGGTTGCGTATAAACGTAGCCTCTTATATATGGTGAATGGGCCATTAGCTCAGGTGGTAGAGCACTTGACTTTTAATCAAGTTGTCCCGCGTTCGAGTCGCGGATGGCTCACC
>CANQXL010000057.1 GCA_947627705.1 uncultured Clostridia bacterium | reverse complement strand
GATATGTATGATATAGATTTTAATAAAAAAGTTATTGTAATTGGTAATGAATCAAAGGGAGTTTCAAAAGAAATTTTGGAAGTTTCTGATGCAAAAACTAAAATCCCGATGCTTGGAAAAACAGAAAGTTTAAATGCTGGAGTTGCAACGGCTGTAATACTATACGAATATGTAAGAAGAAAAATAGTTAAAAAGCAAGGCTAACCTTGCTTTTTTTTCTAACAGAGTATATAATACTAAACAGGAGGAGTATATATGCAGTATGAAAATATAGAAAAAAATATAGGATATACATTCAATAATAAAGAATTATTAAAAAAGGCATTGACACATACATCATATGCGAATATGCATGATGTGGAAAGTAATGAAAAGTTAGAATATTTGGGAGATAGCATTTTAGAGTTTATAACTAGCAAATATTTATATATAAATTATGCAAAACTAAATGAAGGAGAGATGACAAAGGTTAGAGCATCTGTTGTATGTGAAGATAGTTTATATGAAGTTGCAAAAAAGCTTGAAATAGGAAAATTCTTAATCACAAGCAAAGGCGAAGGCTTTGGAAATGTAAAGAATAAAGCAATACTAGCAGATGGTATAGAAGCAATTATTGCTGCTATTTATTTAGACAGTAATATACAAAATGCAGAAAAATTTATTATAGAAAATTTAGATGTAGCAATAGAGAATGCCAGTAAAAATGTTGGAACAAAGGACTATAAAACAGTACTACAAGAAAAATTACAAGTACATGGAAATGTAAAAATTGAATACGTAATAATTTCAGAAGATGGACCAGATCATGACAAACACTTTGTAGCACAGGTTTTATGTAATGATAAAGAAATTGGAACGGGGGAAGGAAGAAGCAAGAAAGCTGCTGAGATGGAAGCGGCAAGGAATGCATTAGAAGATATGGAAGCTTAAATAGAAAGGAGAAATAACACAAAATATTATGAGAATAATAAACGAAATATTTATTGGAACATTTACAGGAAAAACAGAAAAAGAACAAAGAAAAATATTAGAAGAGTTTAGCGAAGAAGATAAATTCAACAAAATAAGGATTTCAATATTACCTAATCTAGTAAATAAGGAATTAATTAAATTATTAAAAAAGTACAATGTATCAACAGTAGAGCTAGAAATACAATCTACAAATGGATATATATTGAGAAAGTGTGGCTACAGTCATACAATTCAAGATATAAAAATGGCAACAAAATTGCTAAAATGGAATAGATTTAAAATTTCATTCCAAGTAGGCATAGGACTTCCTGACAGTACAAAAATAGACGAACTAAATACTGCAAAAGAACTTGCAAAATTGAAACCTAACATTGTAAGAATATATCCAATGGTAGTTGTAAAAAATACAGAATTATATAAACATTACAAAAATAAAACATACGAGCCATTAACTCTAAATCAGGCAATAGAGAGATGTAAAGAAGTTGTATATGTATTTAATAGGAAAAATATTAAGCAGATAAACATTGTAAAGCAAAATGAACTAAATAAGTCAGAAGAAACAGAAATAATTGCAGGCCCATATCATGCTGAATTCGGACAACTTGTTACAGATAGCATCTGGTATGATAGTATTGTTGACAAAATAAAGAAAATTAATATGAAGGTTAAAAAGGTAAAAATAGAAGTTAATCCGAAAGAGCTTCCAAATGTAATTGGATATGAAAGAGAGAATGCAGAAAAATTACAAGAACTTTACAATGTAGAAATAAAAGCAGAAGGAAATCCTAAAATAAAACTTCGGTAAATCAAAAATAAGCATATTAGAAGTTTATAGCAATTAATATGAATTATGATTATAAATATACATAAATTGCTTTTATTAATTAAAGGATGTGTAGCAATTTATGCTTTTAGCTATTCAAGAATAAAATCACCTATGTTTGTAAATAATACAAATATAGGTGATTTTTGAATATGCAAAAAATTATAAAAGATTTTTTAAAAATATTTATAGGTTGTTCTTTAATGGCATTAGGAGTAGTTTTATTTTTACTACCAAATCAACTTTCTTCAGGTGGATTTAGTGGAATTACAACTGTTTTATATTATTTATTTGATTTCAAAATAGGTGCGGTTACTTTAATTATGAATATACCGCTTTTTATAATAAGTTTTATAAAGTTTGGAAAAAAGTTTTTTATAAGAGCTATATCAGGAACTATAATATTTTCTCTATTGTTAGACTGCTTTGAAGGAGTGTTTAGTAATATTCCAGTTTTAACACAAGATAAATTATTATCTAGCATATATGGTGGTCTCATAATTGGTGTAGGAAATGCCATAATAATTAAGTATGATGCATCAACAGGCGGAACAGAATTAATTAGCAATATTATCTCAAGGCTTAATCCCAAATTTAAAGTAAGCAATATGATGGTTATATTTGATATTATAATTGTTGCGATTAATATGGCGGCACTTAGACAGGTTGAGATAGGTCTTTATTCAGCAATTGCTATATATATAATCGGAAAAGTAGTAGAAGTCATAGCAGAAGGAATTAATTTTACAAAAATGATATTTATTGTTTCTGATAAATACGAAGAAATATCAAAAGAAATTAGTGATAAACTTGAAAGGGGAAGTACAGCAATAAGTGCAATAGGTATGTATGAAAATATCGAAAGAAAGATACTTTGGTGTGTGGCTTCTAAGGGCGAAATTTCGAAAATAAGACAAATTGCTAACGACATAGATGATAAATCCTTTATGTCCATTTTTAATGCGAGAGAAGTGTATGGAAAGGGATTTAAAAAAGGATAAAAATTTATAAATTATATATTGACAATATTAAAATTATGATATAAAATACAAACATGAATTCGCTAAACGGAGGTTTTATAAATGATAAATACATTACATATAAAAAACGTTGGAATTATTGACGACGTAACAATAGACCTAAATGATGGGCTAAATATATTAACAGGAGAAACAGGAGCAGGAAAAACACTTATAATCGATTCGCTTCAAATTATTTCAGGTGGTAGGTTTTCTAAAGAAATGATAAGAAAAGGTCAAGATGTTTCGTATGTAGAGGCATCAATATACCTAGAAAATACACAGTGTGAAGAACAAAATATTGTAGTTTCCAGAGAAATATATTCAAATGGCAGAAATACGTGCAAGATAAATGGCAGGCTTGTTTCTGTTAGTGAACTTAAAAATTTTATGAAAAATATAATTGATATACATGGACAACATGAAAACCAATCATTGCTAGACGAGAGTGAACATATAAAATTCTTAGACGGCTTTGCAGAAAAAGAAATAAAAAATTTAAAAGAAGAATATAATCAAATGTATAAAAAATATAATGAATTAAAAGACGAGATAAATAAAAATTTTGGAGACGATAAAGAAAAACAAAGAGAGTTGGATTTACTTAAATACCAAAGTAAAGAAATACAAGAAGCAATGCTTGTAAATGGAGAAGAAGAAGAACTTGAAAATAAACAATCTAAAATTTTAAATGCTGAAAAAATATCAAATAATCTTCAAGAAGCAAGTAAAAATATATCTGAAAACGCAATGGATGCAGTAAGTATATCAATAAGAGCATTAGAAAAAATAGAAGGTATAGATAACAAATATACAGAATCATTAAATAGTTTAAAAAGTATATATTATGATATTCAAGAAATTTCAAGAGACATAGAAGATTATAAAGACGAAGTGTATTTTGACGAAGAAGAAAGAAGGAATACAGAAGAAAGACTAGATTTAATATATATGCTTAAAAGAAAGTATGGTAATAGTATAGAAGAAATATTAAATTATAAAGAAGAAATAGAAAAAAGAATAGAAAAGATAGAAAATTCAGAAGAATATGTAAATAATCTAAAAAAAGAATTAAAAGAATTAACACAAGATATGAATAAAATTGCACTTGATATGAATAAGATAAGAAATAGGTATGCAAAAGAATTGGAAAAAAGGATAAATAAAGAACTTAGTGATTTAGAAATGAAAAATGCAGAATTTCAAGTTAAAATAGATAAAAGGCAAGAAGGAGAATTTGAAAGTAACGGTATAGATACAGTAATGTTTATGATAAGTACTAATATTGGAGAAGATAAGAAAGAATTATCTAAAATAGCATCGGGCGGAGAAATGTCAAGAATAATGCTAGCTATTAAAAATGTATTAGCTGATGTAGATAAAGTCTCTACAATGGTTTTTGACGAAATAGATACAGGAATAAGTGGAATGGCAGCAAATAGTGTAAGTCAAAAACTAAAGTCTATATCTAAAAAACACCAAGTGCTTTGTGTAACCCATTTAGCTAATATTGCAGCAAATGGAGATTATAACTATTATATAAGTAAGGAAGTAGAAGAAAAAAGAACAAAAACAACTATAAAAAGACTTAATGAAGAAGAGACAATTAGAGAGATAGCAAGAATCGCAAGTGGTAATATTGACGAAATTGCAATAAAACACGCTAAAAATCTAAGAAAAATTGCGTAATAGTACTTGACTTCCTTATACATTTCAAATATAATATGTATAAGGAGGTCAAAAATGAAAAAAATTGATATTTTAAAAGAATATATAACAAATAATAATGGACTATTATTGACAAGTGATGCTGTTAAATTAAATATACACAAACAATACATAAAATTATTATGTGATGAAAAATATCTTATTAAACTGGAAAATGGTGTATATGTAAAAACTGGAAAAACTGTAAATGAATTTTTTCTTTTACAGCAGAGATATAAAAAAGGTGTTTTCTCGCATAATACAGCATTATATTTTTATCACTTAACAGATAGAACGCCAATAAAGATAGATCTTACTTTTCCAAGTAACATTAGGGTGAAGAATGAATTAATTAAAAGCCATTATATAAAAGCTGAAGATTATAATATTGGAATCAATACAATAAATATGAATGATGGAACAAAAATAAATGTATATGATATTGAAAGAACAATAATTGATATTATACGAGACAGAAACAAAATAGATACACAGATATTTAATACAGCAATAAAAGAATATGTAAAATTAAAAAATAAAAATTTGGTAAAATTAAGTAAATATGCGAGAGAATTTAAAGTGGAAAAAATTTTAAAGCAATACATGGAGGTTATTTTGTGATAAAAAATTCAATGAGCTTAAAGTCGAAAATAAAAAATATAGCAATAAAAGAAAAAGTATTTCCTCAAGCAGTATTACAAACTTACATGTTTGAAAGATTACTTGAAAGAATTTCTATTTCAAAATATAAAAACAATTTTATTTTAAAAGGAGGCATATTAATTGCATCAATTATAGGTATAGATAGTAGAACAACAATGGATATGGATACCACAATTAAAGGTTTTACTTTAAATACCGAAAATATAAAAAATATTATTGAAGAAATAATAGAAATTAAACTAGAAGATAGTGTATTATTTCGAATTACCAATATAGAATCAATAAGAGAAGAAGATGATTATGGTGGCGTAAGAGTTCATATGCAAGCATTGACATATGGTCTTATAACATAGAAACCATAATAGCAGAAAAATATGAATCAATTATAAAGAGAAGCATTTTAAATACAAGAATAAGAGATTATTATGATTTATATATGCTAATGAAATTAAAAAAGAAAAATATATCCAATGTTACTTTAAAAAAAGCTATTGAAGAAACAGCTAAATACAGAGATAGCTATGAAGTAGTAAATAATGAAAATACTGTGAATGAGATAATAGATTTTATAAACCAAGATGAATCACTACGAAGTAATTGGAACATATATCAACACACATATAAATATGCTGAAGAAATACCATATGTATATTTGATAGATAGTATTATTGAAATAAAAAATATATATTTTAAAAATTAATATTGACGAAATTGCCATAAAACACGCTAGAAATCTAAGAAAAATTGCGTAAGTGTTGAAAAATCAAGTGAAATGTGATATAATACATAATAGCAAACTCCAAGAGAGAATTGCAGAATTATAAAAAAGGAGGATATTAAATGAATCTGCGACGGCTACAAGGAAAAGTAGGCTCAGTAAAACACGTAAAAGGTGTTCAGTATGAGCTCGAAATTCTGGTACTCAGCAAGAAGTACAAGACATGCGCAACCCAGGACGAAATTGATTTCCTTTTGCTTAACGCAGGAGAAAGTGACTACAGAAACCTTGTGGGACTGAACGTTGTCATTTTCAACTACGGCAGAATCGGCATCGTACCCAGAAATTGCAAAGTAACCCTGCATATCGGCATGATCAATTTGGAAACCGGCAAAAGAGATGGCAGAGTCGACAAATTCATGAAAGACAAGAGAATCGGATTTGCACTCGTTGATAGGCAAGAGAGTCTGAGCTTTCTCATTGAAAACGACGAAGTCAACATCGACACGATTATCTATCAGAAAAATGGCAAATGCGTCAAAACTCCTAGTTGGGCAAAGTTTGTATGGAGATTCTACAGCATGAGCCCGAGCGGAGAACAAAAACGAATCATGGTAAGCACGATTTCGATTGCTTAAGTATCCTTCTTCCTAGCTTGGCTATATACATTTATATTAGCTTAGCTAGGATTTTTTATTAAACAGAATAATTAAAAATTTTTCTATTTAGTATATGAAAGATTTTATTAATAAAACTCGCAAAACAAGCAATATATTTGGCAAACAAAAGATATTGCAAATTTTTTCAATTTTTTTGATGTAAATTGTTGACAAAATAAAAATTTAGTGTTAAATTATTATTATTAAAATAGAAAAAAATGGATATTTATGAATTAAATTAGACATCAAATTTTCAAATTTTAAATAAATTACTTTTTTAAATAAAAGGAGGTGAATGGGGGGAAAGTTAAGTGAAGCATTCAAAACATGGGCTAGAAAAGAATACAAAAAGAAGCAAGAAGAGTAAAAAGAAAATAGTTTTTATAATTATTTTTCTAATTCTTCTAATCACAATAATCTTCTTTGTACTAACTAAATTTTTAAATGTGACTAAAGAGCCAGAAAATGAAATCGAAAACATAGTCACTGAGGAACCTCCAGTAGAGGAACCACAAGAACCAGAAGAATCACCAATAGAGACAGTTGATGTAAGCAATATGCCAAACACAATACAAGGTTATACTGTAATAGGTAAAATTGTAATTGAAAAGCTAGGCGTAGAAAAAAATATCTTAGGTAGAACAACACTTGAGTCGTTAAATCTAGGAGTAACAAAATTTTGGGGACCACACATAAATGATCCAGGAAACTTCTGCATAACAGGACATGATTACAAGAATACATTTGGTAGGCTTAAAGAATTGGAGATAGGAGATACATTCTATCTAATTGGAAAAGATGGAAGAAAAGTTACTTATGAAGTAAATGAAAAAATTCCAGAAAAAAATCCAACCGATATGAGTCATATTGAGCAAAACGAAGATGGTATAAGAAGAGTGACCCTAATCACTTGTGATCAACGGCGGACTCACAAGGTATGTAATAAAAGCCGAACAAAAAAAAGGATAAAATAAAATTATCCAAAAACAAAACGAAAAAGTGGTAGTGCAAACACTACAAAATTAAGGAGGAATTATATTATGAAAAAATCAATAATAATGACTATTGTTTTAGCTGTTATACTTTCATTAACATCAGTAGTTGGAGCTACATCAAGTGAACCACTTTCAGTTCCAACAACAGTTACAGCTACAGAAACAGCAAAACAAGGAGATACAGTTACATTCACACTTTCATTTGGTGATGTAAAAATGGGACTTGGAGAATTCAATATACTATATGATACAAGTGTATTAGAATACAAAGATATTTCACCAAAGGATTTAGCACCTGCTGAAGATATAGAAGGTGGAAAATTCATTTCTTGGTATGATACAACAGGAACAAGTACATTAACAATAACATTCACAGTTAAAGCTGATGCTAAAGATGGAGATACTACAATTACATTTGTAGAAAAAGAAGGAACATTTGGAGTAGATGCTTATACAGAAGTTGACTTAACACCAAATCAAGCTGCTAAAACAGTAACAATTGGTGAAGTAAAACCAACTCAACCTGATCAACCAACTCAACCAGATCAACCAAGCCAACCAGATCAACCAACTCAACCAGATCAACCAAGTCAACCTTCAAAACCAGCTGATAGCGATAATAAAGGTGGAGAAGTAGATACAAGTAAAGATACAAAACCTACAAGAGATCCACAAACTGGTTATGGAATTTATGTAGCAGGAACAATCGCATTAATAGCTGTTGTTGCTATAGTTGTTAAAAAAATACAAAAATAATTAATGAATTTCTAAAAATTTAATTGTTTTTTGTTTAGTGTTAAACTATAATCTCTTATTCATTAGGTTATAGTTTGACACACCTAAATATGTTTTTAAAATTATTTACTTAATTTTTTAACTATTTATTATATATAATATTCTATTGAAAAATTATAAGGAGGAATTTATAGTGAATAAGAAAATTTTATTAACTACTTCTATCGCTTCTACACTCTTTGTTTCTAGCCTACTTATGCCTGGAACTAATGCAACCACTGATTCAATAGTAAGAAGACACAGCTTCCAAAAGTCATATGTTGGTGCTAGCTTACAATCTAT
>CANQXL010000056.1 GCA_947627705.1 uncultured Clostridia bacterium | reverse complement strand
TCTTCCTTCCAATTTATAACTCTAAGCTTTTCATTTGATAAACCTATTTTACCATTTGCACAAAACAAATGTCAATATGATTTTTATCTTTTTTACACTTTATTATCAAAAATTAATCTATATCATGTCTTGCTAAAATTTGAGCTGGTGTCTTTCTTAATACTCTAAATAGTGGAAGTAATCCTACAATAATATTGAATGCATATATTAAGCCAATACTCATTCCTATTGTTCTTGCATTTACAACAAACATTTCACTTACATATGGAACACTTGATAGTGAAGAAAGTATATATGTCATAAGTATTAACCCTGGCATGCTTATAAGTGTTGTAATTGCAAGTATCTCTCCGATAAACATCTTATATATATCAAATTTTTTAGCACCTATTGCTCTTAAAACTCCTACTTCTCTAATTCTAGACAAGAATGAAGATCTTTCCATTAAGTATATTTCAATTAAAGATATTATAAGAATTATGCTAGCAAAAATAACTCCACCCTTTATTAAATCATTTTGATCTTTTAGATATTCTTCTTTTTCTGTTTCATACTTATCTTGAAGATTTACATTATATTCATTTCTGAATTTATCTAATACTTCTGCTTTATTTTTAGGATAGACCATTATTCCGGTTTGTGAATTTATTACATTGTATTTTACTGTATTATTATTAACTAAATATGTTTGCATATTTGTTTTACTATCATAATATCCCACAACTTTAAGCTCTTTACCATTTACCTTTGCATCTATAGTTTTGTTTAATTTCATAGAATATTGATTTGCACTATTAACGATTACTTCATAATCATTTTCTGGCATTCTACCTTTTGTAATTTTAATATCATCTAAGTATAATTTATAATCTGCAACTTTTGTTTCAACTGAACTTGAAGAAGATGTAATTCCGCTAGAGCCATAAAAATATGTTACACTATCTTTAATATAATTTATCAAGTTTATAAATATATTTCTATCTGCATATGCAGAAGGATTGCCTTTATCTACTATTCCTACAATTTCTAAATCTTCCATGCATCCTGCTGAAACTTTTCTTCCAAGTAATTCTTCTGGAGAATTTATACCCTTGTTTGCGATTGATCCATATTGAATACTTGCAGCTTTATCATAGACCATTTTATCTATAACAATTTCTTTTTCATTTTCTGGCATTCTTCCTTGTATTATATCGTCATTTGAAATGCTATCTATTGCCATCAAAGTTCCTGTAAAACCATCGTTTGAATTTTCTGCAACTTGATAATAGTCTTTTATTTGCATTATAAATGATATAACTCCGCTTCCTGGCAAAATATAATCAACACTTTCTAAATTTTCATATTCTAGAAATCTATCTACACTTATCTTATCTTCTTTTGCTTGCAAATAGTTCTTATCTGCTGATATAAAGTCTGAATCCTTTATATTTGTTGTTCCTGCTATATTAGAGATAGAATATACAATGAACATTGAAGATGCAAAAAATCCGAACAAGTAATAACTTTTTTAATATTGAAAAACTTGCTAGTTTCTTTACTCCTAAATAGCATGACTTAAAGAATCCATTTACAGAGCTGTATCTAACCTTATACTTTTTATTTATTATTTTATCCAAATTATATGAGTACTCTTCATATATTGTTTTATCTATTTTTTTGTAATGTTCATTTATAAATTCTACTGAAGAATTTTCGTCTACAACTTGTATTCTCTGGTTTTCAGGTGCTTTTACATAAATATTATTATTTTTTACAACAACTTGTATATCTGTTTTTTCGTTATCATTTGAATACACATCTAGATTAATATTATTTTTATCAAGTTTATCTAAATGCTTAAAATCTTTTAAGTATATCTTATTTTCTAATCTGTAGTCTAGGTCGTCTGCTTCTTCATTTTTGTAATCTGCAATTATAGTTCCATTTTGTATTTCAACTATTCTTGATGCAAAAAACCTTGCGAGCTCAGTTTCGTGTGTTACAAGTATAACTAGCTTGTCCTTTGAAATTGCTTTTATTATATTCATTATCTCCAATGAATTTTTGCTATCCAAGTTTCCGAGTTGGTTCGTCTGCAATAACAATATTTGGATTTTTTACAATTGCTCTAGCTATTGCAACTCTCTGTCTTTCTCCACCTGATAACATTTTTGCAGGTCTGTTCCTATATCTATACATTCCTACACATTCTAGGACATAATATACTCTTCTTTTAATTTCTTCTTTATCCTTCAAGCCTATCATTTTTAGCGCCATTGCAACATTATCAAATACAGTTAAATTATCTATTAGCTTATAATCTTGAAATATATATCCAATATTTAAGTTTCTTATTTTATCAACTGTATATGCTCTTCTATGTGTTATTTGCTTTCCGTTTATATAAATTTTTCCTTTATTTACCTTATCTAGTCCGCCTATTGCATTAAGTAATGTCGTTTTTCCGCTTCCCGATACTCCAAGAAGTGCAACAAGTCCTGTGTTTTCAAATTCTAATGTGGTGTTATTTATGATATGTATTTGATTTCTTTTATGTCTATTAAAATACTTATTAACTTTCTTTAATGTTATCATAAGTTACACCTCCTCATTATATGTACTAATTGCTGATTTCTTGAAAATTTGTCTTGCAAATCTTCTAGATATAAGCCTTGACATTATGACTATAATTAAGTACATCAATATATATTCTCGGATGGTTAAAAATTTTACAAGTGTATTTATGTATCCCCATTTAAACACATTTGTCTTAATTAAGTATATCAAAATTATAGCTACAAAATATGCAATATTCGAATTTGTAAATAATTCTATATCCAATATTCTTTTTACAGATTTAAATGTAGCCCCAAGCATCCTAAGTGTTGTATAATATACATTTCTTGATTTAAGTATTATTTTTATAATAAAATATGATATGAAGAATAATACAAATACTAATCCAATTGTTACAATTAGCTTTATGATTTTCATTACTTGTTTGTATGCACCATTATCTTCTACTTTAAAATCAGAAATCTTTTTAGTATTTATTCCTATACTTTCCATCTCATTTAACGTTTCGTCTATTTCCTTTACGTCTTTTACAAAAACGCTTGATTGATATTGCGGTTTGTTATATAGAAAGTTATAATCTTCTTCACTTATAAATATGTTGTCTGCTACATAATCTTTATCAACTCCTGTAACGCTTTTATAATTCTTTTTAGTATAGGTTCCTACAACTTTTAAATTTAATTCTTCTTCATAGAAAATATGACTTATATAAATTGTAAATGGCTTATTTTTTATGCTTCCACGAGTCAATTGATATTTTAACTCGTCATTTACAATAACTTGACCTTTTTGTACTTTTTTACTAGGTATAATTGAATATACATATGTATCTGTATATTTGTCATTAAATAAGTATTTTGCCGTACAAAAAGATTTATTCTTAGCTATATTCATATCATTAAATACTTTATCATATACATATATTTTTATATCAAAATCATTTACGTCTTCATTGTATTTAATACCTACAATTTTTACTTTAGCTGATTCTTCAAATGCGCCATTTGTAGTTGTAACACTAAATTCTTGATCTAGAACTTCATTTAATCTGTTTTCTATTACATATTGTTCTCTACTAGACAATACTATGACTTCATTTTCGCTTTCTGGCATTCTTCCAACATCGACTGTACCTTCAAATTTATCGATATTTTCCAAATTTCCATAAAGTCCCACACTATTATATATATCTTCTTTATATAGCATAACTCCCTTATCTACAAAATAATCATTTTTTACAATGTAGTCTACATTAGGTATAGCTTGTATTTTATCATAGTCTTCGTCTGTAAATGCTGATTTATCTTGCTTTTTTATCAATACTCTATTATCTTCTGTGTTATCAAAATACATGCTATATCTTTGTTTATCTAGTTCATTTTCTACTGTTTGAAATCCCGCATATTCTGCAAATACGGACAATATGACAAATAAAAATACCACAAATAATAGTACAAATTTGGTAAATATATTAAATGTATTTCTAATACCTAATCTATACTTGTTAGCTAGTGTTATTTTATTATACGTACTCTTTTTAACTTCTATATTATCCGATACCTTTTTTAACTCTACATTATCTATAACTCTACCATCATGCATCTTTATAATTCTAGTTGCATACTCTTCCATTTGTTCTATATTATGAGTTACTATAATAACAAGTTTGTCTTTTGAAACCTTTTTTAATATTTCTATGGCTTCTTTTGCAGATTCAACATCTAAATTTCCGGGTTGGTTCGTCTGCTACAATAATAGGAGTATCCTTAACCATAGCTCTTGCAATAGCGACTCTTTGTTTTTGTCCGCCTGACAATTTAGATACTTTAGTATTTTTGAATTTTGTAAGACCTACTTGGTCAATCATATCTAATACTTTTTTCTTTATATCCCTTTTCTTGTATCCATTAAGCAAAAGTACAAGTTCTACATTTTGATATACAGTATAGCTATTGACTAGGTTAAAGTTTTGGAATATATTTGCAATATACTTTCTCCTGTATTCTTCAAAGTCTTTTTCTGTATAATGGCTTGTCTCTTCGCCATTAATATACATTTCTCCTTCTTCGTATGTATCAAGTCCTGATATAACATTCAAAAGTGTTGACTTACCACTTCCTGATTCACCAGTAATTACAATAAATTCGCCCATGTCAAATTTCAAATTTACTTTTGTAAATCCTGATGCTATAATTCCATTACTATAATAGAACTTAGATACATTCTTTAATTCTAGCATATCTTTTCCCCCTTTATATTAGGTATTATTTGCTTTTGTATATATTTATAATATCTTTAAGATTCATTTTTGATCCGTAATTCAAAATTGCATTTGAATATATTTTGATTGTAACTTTTGCAATTAAAAGTATTGTAACAATTAAGATTGCAATTGAAATTATTACATCTGTCGTACTTGCAAGGCCCATCATAATTCTAAACGGCATGCAAAATGGAGCTGAAAGTGGAAACATTGATGCAAATACATTAAGCTCGCTTGTTGGATTCATCATAGTAAAATATGCTAAATAAAATGAAAGTACTGCAATAATTGCAACAGGTCCATTTGCAGATTGTATATCTTCTGGTTTGCTAACAGTTGAACCTGTTAAAGCATAAAACATACTGAATGCAAAGTATCCTAATAAGAAGTATACAATTGTAATAAAGCCTAGATATGGCGTAATATTTGACATATCAAGTACAGAATTTAATAATTCTTCATCTAAAAATGATTTAGCAGAAATTAAGGCTGTTGCAATAATTAAAGATAATTGTAATAACCCTACAATACCAATTCCTATTGTTTTTCCAAGTACAATATTTCTTGGTGATGTTGATGTTACAAGTGTTTCTATTATTTTTGATGTTTTCTCTGTAGTTATAGAGCTAGACACCTGATATGCACAGAAATATATTGCATAGAATAATACAATTGAAAGAATCATCATTACAAATATGTTACCCTGTGCTTCGTTTTCTCCTGATTGCTCTAATGTATATTCAAAATTAGGACTTAAAGATGCAATCTCACTCTCTGTTAAGCCTAATTTGCCAATTTGAATATTAGTATACAATGAATCAAATGCACTCATTAAGCCTTCTGGTACACCATACATCATTGTTGTATCTTTTAAAATATATCTGATTTTTATAGATGGATCTTGCTTTTCTATAATAATTGCAGCATCTATCTTTTCTTCTTCTATCTCTTTTTTTATTGTTTCTTCGTCTTTATTTGCTATCTCAATTTCATAACCTGAATCTGCTTGTTTTATTAACTCTAGATTTCCTTCAAAAACATTTTCCTTATCGACAATTACAAGTTTTTCTCCTAAACTTGTATCGCCATTAAAAGAACTTATAATGTTTGGAACATTAAATCCAATGACTATCATGATTAAGATAATTAAAGTTGATATTATAAATGATTTTCTTCTTGCCATATCTTTTATGGTAAATTTCATTATTGTAACTATATCTTTCATTTTATTCACCTACCTTTTCTATAAATATATCATTTAACGTAGGCTTCATTATTTCAAATTTATTTACTTTTATACCTGCTAAAATTATATTATTTAAAAGCTTGTGTGCACTTTCTTCGTCTTTTATCATTATTATATATTCATTATTTTTCTCATTTTCTATTTCTAGACCTAGCTCTTTAATGTAATTATCTATATTTGAGCTAGCATCTAATTTTACTCTATTTGCTGGATATGTTTCTTTTATATCCTTTAAATTTCCCTTTAAAACAGTCTTTCCCTTGTTAAGTATCAAGATGTCTGTGCAAAATTCTTCAATTGTTGGCATTTGGTGAGCAGACATTATTACATACTTGCCATTTTTAACTAGGTCTATTATAATATTTTTTAAAATCTCAGTATTTACTGGATCTAGGCCACTAAATGGTTCGTCAAGAACAACTAGTTCAGGATTATGTATTATTGCTGTCATAAATTGTATTTTTTGTTGATTACCTTTAGAAAGTTTCTCAGCTGTCATTTGCAAATATTCTTCCACTCTTAATTCTTTAGCCCATCTGTTTATGGATTCATCTGCATCTTGCTTTTTCATTCCCTTTAACTCTGCAAAATACATAAGTTGGTCATATATCTTTGTTTTAGGATATATTCCCCTTTCTTCTGGCAAATATCCAAAATTGACACTTTTCCTGCTTACTTGTTTTCCATTCCAAGTAATCTCTCCTTCATCTTTTGTAAGAATACCTAAAATCATTCTTATTGTAGTTGTTTTTCCAGCTCCATTTGTCCCAAGTAGTCCGTATACTTCTGGCTTATCAAGAGTTAGCGAAATATTGTCAACAACTTTTTTACCTGTAAATGTTTTAGACACATTTTTTAACTCTAATCCCACTTTCATTCTCCTTTATAAAAAATATAAATTTTTATGTATAAAATATACCATACTTTGAAAAAATTTTCTACTAATTTAATAAAATATAAATATTTTTTATTTTATTCCCCTTAAAGACACTTCTGTAAGTATGTTTGAAACATTATATAAAAATAATACTTCTGTAATATCATTTTTTCTTATATAATCTGATAAAGATGCCTTATAGTATCTTGTATCTATAAAATGCAACTCTTCATAATTTTGACATAAAAACTGTGCTTCTATATGTGCATACGAATCCTTTATAATTAACAAATTTTTTCCATTCTTTATATTTGTTTTTATCAAAACCTTTGCACTATTACCATTTAGAAAGTATGAATATTTGTCTTTGTTATTTAGATACATTTCATTAAATATAGAGTCAAATTCTACTCCATCATAATTACCTTTTACATTTTGATTAATGTCATTTTTATATACTGTTATCATATCTTTTTCTTGCTCTAATACTTGTGCTTTTGAATCAAAAGTTCCTAAAAAATCCTTTGCTACAACTTCCTTCTTAAAACTTGTAAGTGGAGATGCTTTAATTTTTGCCATATTACAAAATTCTGAATAAACAATATATGCTCCTTCGCTTGTCATATGATGGTCTGTTTTGAAATATAATCCGTTTGTCTTTATTGTTTAAAATAGTATTTGTAACATTAACTTTCTTTATATCTTTGTTTAAAGTCTTATAAAACTCTTCTATTACTTGATTTTGATCAAACGTAGTTACATTGTTTGGTAATTTATCTTGATTTATATAAATAGAATTTGGAATAAGCATAAAATATACTGGTACATCTATATTTTTTTCAAAATTATTAACAGCTACTGAAATTTTATTTAAATTATCCTTTTCTTCTTCAGTATAATTAACCTTTTCAAATAAATATCCATCTTTTCCTATATATACACCGTTATTCTCCTTTTTCCCTAATGATATTTGAATAAATGAATTAAACTTTAGCCAGAAATTTCTTGCGATAAAATGGTCATTTATATAATCATTTAATTTAGATGCATATTCTCCTGATACAAGCTCTGTAAAACTGAATGAAGGCATGCTTGCTAAGTATCTATTCTCCTGATTTGAAAACTTAGGGCTTTTTATTATGAAATTAAAAATTACAAGTAGGCCCCACGTTACTATAAAAATTGTAAAAAATATTTTGCTTTTCATATATACCCCCTAAAAGCGGAAATACAAAAATGGATTAAATGAATCTGTTACAAGGCTAGCTGTTGATAATAAAAATATTGCTAAATAGCCAAGTGAAGTCATTATATCTAAAATAATATTATTTTTCTTGTCAATTTTTTCTTTAATCATTTTCCATATAGGAACTGAACATATAATTCCAATAAGTATTATAACAATGTAATTTTGCAAATAATAAATTGCTTCACTGTTATATAAAATATGGCCTGAAAACATCACTTTTATATATTCTATAACTTTTGATAAATCTTCAAAAGCAAATATCGCCCAGCTTACAAGTATAATTACAATTGAATATATATGTCTAAACACATTAGGCAGTTTTTCTAATAATTTAAGTAAAAATACCTTTTCTAAAATTAGAATAATTCCAAAATATACACCCCATAAAATGAAATTCCAAGACGCCCCATGCCATGCCCCTGTTAAAAACCAAACAATTAAAATGTTTCTTATTTGAAGCACAAGTCCTTTTTTATTCCCACCAAGTGGTATGTATATATAATCCTTAAACCAACTGCCTAATG
>CANQXL010000055.1 GCA_947627705.1 uncultured Clostridia bacterium | reverse complement strand
TTTTGAAATTTTACAATTTCTGCGAAGAAAACCAAGGACAAAGTCTCCGAAACGCAAATTTTAATTTGTTATTACTTTGCAAAAATAAACGTAAAAAAGAACACATGAAAACTCATATGTCAAACTAACATACAAGTCCTATGTGTCCTTATATAATCTATACTTTTATTAAATTCTACATTGCTTTTAAGATAGCCTGTGTGTGTGTGTGTGTGTGTGTACAGCCCCAACGTTTACATCATTTGCTATTTTCATATCTTCCGTTCTTCCTTCCAATATATGATTAAGTTCTTCTCTTTTGATAAACCAATTTTACCATTTATACAAAACAAATGTCAATACAATTTTTATATTTTCTATCAGTAATAAATACATAAAAAAATACTCAGGCTAAAATATAGTCTGAGTATTTAAATAATTAAGGCAAAACTAACCATTTTCAAATTTGTCAATAATTTGACTGATATATTTTACATCTCCTTTAAGCTGTTCTATGTCTTCCCTTGTAAACATCAAATGCAAATCTACCTTTTCAGGGTTCAGAATCAGTTGTATGGGCTTATTAGGTGTAAGTCCATCGATATATGGGTTTCTGATGTAAATCATAGTATCGTCAGGAAGCGGAATTACTGGGCAAATGCTAAATTGGTCTCTGCTTTCATACGAACGCATATTATACAGTGTTACTTCTTTAACAACACCAAAGCCTAAAACAACCTTTATTCCTTTCCCAAAGGAACCAGAAAATTTTGTAGCAAGCCAGTAAAACGTATGATTCATTTTTAACTTTTCAGGCAATTTTTCAAAGATCTCTTCCGTTAAGGGAATTGCGTGTAAGCCAAGCTTTTCACTGTCATAGACGCTACATGCTTTCTTCAAAGCATCAACTCCGTATTTATACCCTTCTTCCCCGAGTAACTTAAGAATGAAATTTGTCTGACTACCAACAAGTGCTAATTTCGAATCAGGAAGCAAAATTGGGTTCCACCGAAGTGTTTCTGTCCAAATACTTTGAGATGTGTACCAACCAGTATCGTACTTCGTCAGTTCTACTTTCTTCCTTTCAGGCACATATGTGACATACCGCTCGGTAAAATCACCATACACCGCCTTTTTGCTTAGTACTTCACTAAGTCTTAAAATTTCAGGCATTTTTATTCCTCCTTTAAGAACTCCGTTTTTCCTAATTTACCTCTTCCAATTTGAAAATAAACTGCTACCTGCCTAATTTTGTTCAATTCAAATATGATTTTGAACTGCAAAATTTATATAAATTAAATTATATAACGTTTTATGTCAATTGTCAATTAATTATTTTACAGAAATATGAATATTTTCAACTTCTGAGTGTAATTCTCTTGACAAAATATTCTGAATTTGAGCAATCTCTTCAGGTTTCAATTCTTCCTTCCCTATTATAACACTTATGCTGTCTCCATTAACAAAAATTATATTATCATTAAATCCCTTTGATGTTAGTAAATTTTCTGAAATCATAATAGCATTTTGTATCTCATTAATTTTATTTATTTCTTCTTGAGCAATTGCTTTTTGTTCAGCAGATTGACTCGAGCTATTTATTATTTCCTGATACCTTTCAATCATTTGAGAATACATTACATTTCTCTCCAATTTTGAAGAAGTAAAGTAATTACTTGCAGGATTTGAATTTGTCTCCTTTGCTTGATTATCAAAACTTTGTGCATTATTTTCTGTGTTTTGATTATTATTTTGTAAATTCTCATTTTGATTACTATTTTCTAGATTTGCTGTATCTTCCTTATTGTCAACTAAAGTATTTGCATTTACAAGTTCTGCATCGCCTAATGATGCTAAATCAACATTATTTTCTAATTCAGTTGATGTATCCATGCTTTTGCTATTATATCCAATTCCATAATTCAAATATCCAGCAGTAATAAGCATCAAACTAATTACTAATATTGCCAATTGATTTTTCTTAAATATTTTCATATTTACACCATTCCCTTCTCGTTTTTTATTTTTATATCTATTTAAGAATATGCAGTTAATTCATTGAAAATACTTGTACTTTGTGTGCAGGAGCTCCTGTAACTGCCTCAACTGCAGAAACAATATTTGCCTTTACATTTGCGTCACCAGCTCCTTCTGCCGTAACAATTACGCCTTCTATCTTAGGATTTATAACTGTTTTAGTTGCTGGCACACTTGCACCATTCTCTTCAGTAAAAATAACTTCTTTGCTATTTTCTCCTTCTTCAACAGTTCTTGTTCCACCTGTAGAATCAGTTTCGGTAGTATGCGATGTTGTGTTGTTTTCATTATACATTGCAACTACTTCACTTGATTGAGTATATGTAATCAAAACATTTACGCTCCCGGACTCCATTTATAGTTTTTAAAATGTTTTCAAGCCTTTTTTCTAAATCATAATCACTATCTTTAGAATCATTATCTTTTACGCCAGCAAGTACCTTATAACTATTATCTTCTTCTTTTGTCTCTTTTCCATTACTGCCGAGAATTGCATTGATAGCTATCAATGTAATAATCAGTATTATCAAAAATGCTACTAAATTTTCTATTTTCCTTTTGTCTATCTTTGCTTCTTCTCCTTCCTTTTTCTTAAAAAATTTATCTTTAATTTTATTCATTTGTTCTTTAAACATACTTATCCTCCTTTATCTTAAAGCAACTGTAATGTTTTGAACTTCTATATTATACTCATTACTTATCTTTTGTTTAATTTTATCTGAAACTTCATCATCTAAAATATTTTTTTCATGACTATCACCAATTTCTATTTTATTGATTGTAACATTTTGAATCTTATTTTCATTTTCTATACTTAATGTATTTTCATTAGTATTTCGGCTTTCCTTATCGTTTAATATAATATCAATTTTAGTTATAATGCCATTTTCAATATCTAATTCTGAATTTACTAAATATATATTATATCCATCTTTTTCAAGATCAGATTTAAGCTTTTTTTCTAATTCTTTTTTATATGTAGTTTCTATACTGTTATCCTTTATATCTGAAACATATTCACTTTCGTTAAAATATTTTTGATATGAAGAATAATCTATATTAAATTTTTTATTTCCAAAAATTTCTATGATAGGTGAAATTATCGTATATAATATATATACACCAATAATTGTTTTTATGTATTTATTCGTATTTCCCTTTGGAAGTATCATTTCTAGAACTGTCATAATTACGACAACAATTATAACTTGACTTGCCCATGAACTTATATAATCCATCATCTATACATCATCCCACTATTCGTTATTTTTATAACTAAAGTTAGCCCTATTATTAGCATAACGGATACTGCTGTGACAATTCCAAATAATAATTTAAATGTACTACCTATTTGTTCTAATACGGAAACAATTTTTTTATCTGCAATGGTTTCAGAAATTGCTGCTGTAAAATTATATATTATGGACATTACTGAAAGCTTTATAATAGGAACTGCACATATTGAAATTACAACTATTATGCCTACAAATCCAACTGCATTTTTTAAAATATTACTTGATCCTAAAACCGCATCTACTGTTTCTCCAAGTAATTTACCGTACAACTGGTATCGTACTTGTAACAACTGCTTTTGTTGTTTTAGCGGTAAATCCATCTACAGAGCTTGTTAATGTCCCTTCAAGTGAAAGAACTCCAGTAAATATTGTCAATACTATTCCTAAAATCCAAACTACACTTGATTTAAAAAACTTTGATAACTTACCTATTTGTATTTTTTCTGAAATCTGAGATACAATTCCAAGTGAAGTACTTATTAAAATTAATGGTATCAGAAACATTGTTATAAAATTACCTATAAACGTTATAATTAAAAGCAAAATTGGCTGGACAGCTGATGCAGTTATTATATTTCCGTGTTGTTATCATTAATGCTAAAAGTATAGGGAGTAATGAATTTATAAAACCTACCAAATTTCCTATTGTATCTTTAACAAGAACTATGCTATCTGAAAAATTAGCCATTATTAGTGTTACAATTAGTATATATTGCACATAAAATGTCACTTGCCCAACTCTTTCATTTTCCATCCCTTCACTTATACTTTTTATAACACTATGTATAATTATAATAATTAAGATATATCCTATACTTCTAATTGTTTTTAGTATTTCATCACCAAATATTTTAATTAAACTCCCCATAAGTCCTGTAACATTTGTTTTTCCAGATAATGCATTCTTATATAAATCTTTCATTTCGATATCTTCAAAAGTCTCTTTTGTATATTTTTCTGCTTGATTTAAAAATCTTGATATTCCAAGACTTTCTTCTTGTTCTTTTATTGTTTCATTAGTACCGAACTGCATATATTATTTTATTACTTAAAATACATATAAGAAAAATAATTATAAGAATTGCTCTTTTCATATATTCCTCGCTTTTTTCTTTTGTTTTTACATTGGCTTATGGCAAAATACTTAATACAGATTCAAGCATACTCGAAATAATTGGAATAGACATTGTAATTATAATCACTTTACCGCCTAAATCGACTTTTGAACCAATTGCATTTTCACCCATATCTTTGCATATACCGTACAGCAAATTCCGTTAGAATAGCAATACCGCTTATTTTTATAAGTATTTTTAAGAACTCTTTACTCCCTGAAATTTTTTCAGAAAAACTATTTATAAAAGTAATAATTCCCGCAAGTTTGTCCATAAGTATGAAAAGGATTAAGGCACTTGCCGTAAGTGATATATATAGAGAAAATTCTGGCTTATATTGTTTTATAAAGATGCTTATGATTACTGCTGTAATTCCTATGCCGTACTATTTTTATTATTTCCATTTAACTTAAAGCCCTTTCTTAATTACAAATTAAAAATTGTTCTTACTGTATTAAATAAATTACTTATCTCTTGTATTACCATAGTTAAAACAATTACAAGTCCGTGCAAGTGTTGTCATCATAGCTTGATCTTCTCTTCCTGCTCTTACTAATACTTGATGTAATACTGCTACTAATATTCCGAATAGCTGCAATTTTGAATAATAAATCTATATTCAAAAGTTTTTACCCCCTGTCCGTTTTTTATATAAAAATTATAACTATTGCAATCCCTGTAATTAGTCCTAGATTTTTATATAATCTTTCATTTTTCTTCTGTTCTTCTTCTGCTTTTACAATCTGACTATCAATAAAATTCTCCATTAACTCTATTTCTGAAACTTGACCTTCAATATTAGTTTTACCAAGCATTTTTTTGAAATCAGAAAGTATTTGTAAATCTTCATAATTTAAATTAGTTTTTGAATTAGAAAGAGCATCGTCCCATGCATCTTCTGCAGAAAGTTGTCTCATTTTCAAACTAGATTCTCTAAAAATTTTCCCGAATTGGACTTTTGCAAAATTGATTTGATATTTCTAAAAAGATTTGTGGAAGCGGATTGTATGTATATGTAATTTTTGTTTTAAGTATATTTAAAGCAGATCTAATTTCTTTTAATTCTTTTACTCTATCCTTGTATTTATTAGCAAGTGCAAGTCCAAGCAAAATAGTTATTCCAAAAACTAATAATAAAATTATATATTTTAAAATTAACATCTCCCACCCCCATGTAATAAATATATGCTTTAATTATTTTTTTTAGAACAACTTTTTTTACGATTTTGACGTTATGTAAATTATATGCCATTTCCTTTTTTTATATATATTTTCTTTTACGCAAATTTTACAATTTTATCTATTTTACCCTTTTCTTTGTCACTTAAAAATATAACTCTTTCAAATAATTTTAGATTTATCATTTTATCAAATATTGGATTTGATTTTAATGTTTCTAGATTATTTCCATGTGCTGTAAAAATCCCCTTAACTCCTGAACATAGTGCATATTTTATTGCATAAGTATCTCCTTCATTTCCTATCTCGTCAGCAATTATTACCTTTGGTGCCATACTCCTAACAAGCATCTCTATCCCTATATCTTTTCTTATATTATTTAAAATATCAGTTCTTATTCCTAAATTATTTTGTGGGATTCCTTTATACATTGCAGAAATTTCTCCCCTTTCGTCAATAACTCCAACTGTAATTCCCTTGAAATTATATTCTTTCACGCCATTACTAATGTTTCGTGCAATATCCCTTATTATAGTGGTTTTGCCGAGTACCCGGTACTCCAACAATTAATGTATTAAAAACTGTATTGTTTGGGAAATCCAGTATATAACTAAGTATTTCATTTGATGCGCCTTCCACTTCCCTTGCAATTCTGATATTTAAACTAAATATATGTGATATATTTTTGACCTTGTCATTTTCTAAGACTACGTCACCTGTAATTCCAACTCTATGCCCACCGCTTTATTGTTATAAACCCGTTACATATTTGATTTTGATAGCTATATATAGAATTATCACACATAAATTGAAATATTTCTAATATTTTATCTTGCGCAATATTCTGCTCTAAAACAACGTCATAATCTTGGTATTTTAAAATTATTGGTTTTTCCGCTCTTACCCTTATCTCTTCAAGATTATGCAAATTCTGACTTTTAATCTGATCTGATATACATTTAGGAAAATAATTTAATATATCTAACATTCAAATTTCCTTTTCTTAAATTTATTATTAATAATATATTCAAATGTTTTTATATTAGAACAACAAAAGAGTGGTACTTTTCTATTTACCACTCTTTTATTCTAAAAATTATATAAAATATTATTCATTCCAGTTATGGAATACTTCTGAAACATCGTCAAGTTCGTCAAGTCTTTCTAACATTTTTTCCATTCTTTCTGCGCCCTTTTCATCAAGATCAACATATGTTGTTGGTACCATTTGAATACCTGCTTCTAAGAATGTTAAGCCATTTTCTTGTAGCTTTTCAGAAACTGTAGAAAAATCTTCTGGAGCAGTTGTTATTTCATAGTACTCGTCTTCTGCTTCAAAATCTTCTGCACCGTGCATCAAGTGCAAGTAGCATTAGTTCGTCTTCTGAAAGACTTAAATTTTCTTTCTCAATGATAATTACACCTTTTCTATTAAACATATATGATACGCATCCGGTTAGTTCCTAAGCTTCCACCTGCTTTATCAAATACATGTCTTATATCTGCTGCAGTTCTATTTCTATTATCCGTTGTTGCATTTACAATTATTGCAACACCGTTTGGTCCATATCCTTCATATGTAATTTCTTCATAATTCTCGTTGTTTCCAGCTCCAGATGCTCTTTTTATTGCACTATTTATTGTATCATTTGGCATATTTGCTGCTTTACATTTTGCAATTACATCTTTTAATTTTGAATTACCAGCAGGATCAGGTCCCCCTTGTTTAACAGCTATTAATAACTCTCTACCAAGCTTTGTAAACACTTTTCCACGTGCTGCATCTGCTTTACCTTTTTTAGCTTGAATGTTATGCCATTTGCTATGTCCTGACATGATTAATTCCTCCTTTATTTTATTATATTTTCCAATCTATATAGTATTACCTATATATTTTATCATATTTTTTTAGTTTTGTGTAGTATTTAGGAGAAATTTTTATATAATACTTGTTATTTTATATTTGTTATGTATTGCTTACAAATTCCAAACATAACCTGTTACTTCCGAGCCATCTTCGCATATTAATTTTAATTCACATATGTTTTCCATATATTTTTTGATTTCATCTTCAGATTTTTCACTTTGTAAATCCTTAAATATTTGTCCTATGTTAACATGATTATATCCACTCTCGTCTTGTGTTATATACTCATCTTTTATATCAAGTTCTTCTGTTTCTCCATATGCTTTAATTTTTCCACTAATTATGTCAAGTATTTGATTGCTACTAAAATCATATGCATAAGCTTCAGATATTCTCCAAATAACAGCTTTTTGTTTTACTTGTATATTTAGTTTATATTTTTGTCCATTTTCTAATATTAACGTAAATGTGTACTTACCTGGTTTTTCAGGATGGTATAAAAGTTTATTTTCAGTTCTATTGACAGCAAAATAGTCACTTCCATCTGGACTAAGTAATTTTATTTTACTGTTAGGCAAACCTTCTGGTCTATCTTCTATTGATCCTAATACTAATACTGCATTAATTATATCTGCATCTAAATCTAGATTTGCAGTTTGATCATATAACTCCATAATCCTATTCAAATATTCGGATTTTGCATCTGAAGGCTTTCCATCATCTTCTATTTTAATCTCACTTCTTATTTCATCAAGTGAATTATATCCAATTAAATTAGATAAAAATTTTTCAAATGGGACATTTATTTCATTAAGTAATGATGGTGATAATGCAATCAGGATATTATCGCCATTTCCTAATAAAACAAATTTATCAGAATCAATTGTTTTTATTACATCTTTGTCATTTCCAGTTCTACCATTTTCTATATTGTCTATTGCTTCTAACACTAAATCTGTTATTCCATTTACTAGGTTTCCTTCATTTTCTTGCGCTATTGCGTAATTTTGTGTACCATTTACTGCTAGTGGTACTAACTGCATATTATTTACCGATATTATCGTTACCGCTGCAAGTATAATTAGTATGATTATTGTAATAATCAATGCAACTAAGGTTATACCTTTTTCACTTTTTAAACATCTCATTTTTTATTTCCCCTTCCTTTGTTTTTACAAACATATTTTATCAATACATATAATAAATGTCAACACAATATTTTTTATTATGCCTATCTAATCTTTCTCAAGATTTTGCCCCATTTTTACTAAGCTTTACATAATGTCCAAAAAATGGTATAATATATCATAGATAGTTATGTGTTGTTTATGTGAGAGAAACAAACAAACTATTTAAAGTACATTGAAATTTAAATAGAAATGAAAGGAAGAAACATCATGAAAAAACTTCTCAGCATTATCCTTGCACTTACCATGATTTTCAGCATCAGCGCATGTAGCATCCTGAAAAGTAACCAAAATGCATCGACTTCCATTGCAAACTCCGAAAGCTCTATCAATTCCAATAACGCTGGAAATGATAGTATTTCCCAAGAATCTTCTAAATGTGTTAACTGGAATGATCCCGAAGAGTTTATCCCCTACGTTAGAAATCAACTGAAGGAAAGTCCTAATTTGTCTTCTTTGGATGGACATGCAATCTCTCTTTCTGAAAACCGGTCTGTAATTTTAGATGGTAAAA
>CANQXL010000054.1 GCA_947627705.1 uncultured Clostridia bacterium | reverse complement strand
ATTTGCAATTAATCTAGAACTTTCTTTTACAATTTTTTATTGCCTATTAAAACTGGAATTTAAAATTTCACTTAACATCATTTTTTAGGTTTGAAACATATGACTATATATTTATTTTTCTTTGATTTTTCATTTTAGGAGATTTCCTATATACAATTTATTACGTCTTTCTTTAAAATGCGGTTGATTTAAACATTTAAAAACATTAACAATATTTTATTAAAAATTCATTTGGTGTCATTATTTCCAATTTTTTAATATTTACATTATCAAAATCTTTATCACCTGTTATCAGTATGTCTACATCTGAAATAATTGCGGAATATATAACCGGTATATCTTTAACATCCCTTATATTTGATATTTCTTGGTCTAATATTGTAGATGGTATATACTCCAACTCATACGGCAAATTAAATAAAAATTGCATCATTGCATTCTTTTTATTGGGGAATTTTCTTTCTGTAACATTTTCGATTTCTTGAATTATATAAGTACTTAAAACTAAGGTATGCTTATCACATATGTACATAAGCATCTTCTTCAGTTTATCACTATCAAATATTGCAATCGAAATTAATACATTTGTGTCTAGCATTATTCTCATATTATTTTGATTTTTTCTCCTTCCTGAACTCCTTTATCATTTTGGCAACATCTTCTTCAGTTTTTAATCCTAATTTTTCTGCTTCTCCTTTAAATGCATCTCTTACCTTATCTATTGTAAGCGAAACAGGGTTTACTAAGATATAATTTCCGTCTTTTTCTATAAATGCAACTTTATCGCCATCTTTTAAATTTAATTCTTTTCTTATTGATATTGGTAGTGTTATTTGACCTTTAGTAGTTATTTTTGCTAATTCCATAAAATCATTTCCTTTCTTTCAATGTTTCCATTGTATTCCTTACTTATATTATACACATTTTTTTATAAAATAGCAACATTTATTTGAATAACTTTACACTTATTAAATAAAATTTACATACCACATATGTAATACATTTTTATTCATTTTAATTTTTCTTTGATTTTTTGGGGAGATTTCCCAATTACAAGATTTGTTTTGTCTCTCCTTAAGTTGTTATTTTTAAAATTTAAAACATTTAAAAATATGTTTTAGATTAATATAATAAATATATAACATAGCTAGCGCATTAATTTGCACTAGCTATGTTATATAACGTTTTTATTTGTTTGTCAAGTATTACTTTTCGACAAAATTCGACACTTACACTCTTTACACAGCAGTTGGTTTTACATAAAGTACAACACGAAAACCGATATGTACATCCATACGCTCTGACGCATTGGTAGCACCATAGCGATAGCAAATTGGACGACTTTTACCATCTTGATGAAAACCTCCACCACGAATAACTGCAAATTTACCGTATTACGTTAGTATTGTCTGCTTGATGGTCTCCTACTTCTGTTGTCCACTCATACATATTTCCTGCTATGTCATATATATTTCTTAGCTTTGAGCCTTCGTATGATCCTGTTGGTATCTCTATTCTTGTGTGAAATTCATTATTTTCAGAGTTAAATGTATCGTTTTGAACAAATGCTCCATTTTTTACATATTCACTTGTTTTTATTATCTCTTTTAATGTAGTGGTGTTATTGGTATACTTTGTTGCATACATCATGCCACTATTTCCTATTGCTGATGTTTTTAAAGCTGCCCATATATGCTCTGCATATTCTCCTGTATAATTTGATCCATTATTTAGATAATTTCCTATTTTATAACTATCTGTCACAGTTTTACCATCTTCTGCATTCTTAGCATCTGTATTTGCTATCCACTGTGTTACTGTGTCCCATGCATAACCATCTATCAATTTACTATCTATGCTATCATTTCCTTCATACATTTGCTCTGATAATTCTACTGCATTTTTTTGATTTACAAAGTTCCAACTAAAATATTCTTTTTTACTTACTGGCTTTAATTTTACTTCTCCTTCTTGTGTTACATTCTTTTTGTTTGAATCATATACATAGTTATCCCCATCTTCTCCTTTTGAATAAAAGCTTGCATTCTCTGGTATTCCTGCTTCATACCTTCCTATCCAAAAGCCTCCATATTTCTTTACACTTGCTACTCCATATGTGCTTGCATCGTCCTTCCAATTAGCTCCATACATCGTATAAGATTGTGTTTTCCATCCACCTTCTTCAGTATCTGCTGTTGAACTTGAATCTGAATATTTGGTTTTAGTTCCATCATATGTATGTTGCTTATATTCTGTTACACTTATATCTGCTCCTTCTGCATCTTTTACATAACATGGCACCCAGACAAATTGATTTCCTTCTTTATCTTCTATTACTAGTCCATTATTATAATCTGTTTGATCTCCTGTTTTTGTCCATACTGCACCATGTGTACTTACTGGTCTAAATCCTTCTGGTATTGTTGGATTCTTACTTGTTCCTGGTTTTCCATTTACTGTACCTGCTTCCTGAAAGTACTCTCCATTTTCTATATTATTTACTGCCGATAACACAAGATCTGTTATGTCATTTACTAGCTTTCCTTCATTCTCCTGTGCTACTGCATAATTCTGCGTTCCATTTATTGCTAGTGGAACAAGTCCCATATTGTTTACTGATATTATCGTTACTGCAGCAAGTATGATTAACACAATAATTGTAATAATTAATGCAACTAAAGTTATACCTTGTTGATTTTTAAAACTTCTCATTTCACATTTCTCCTATTTCTTTAAAATTTATATATATTATCTAACATTAAAAACTACTTAATACACCTGTGTTCTTTTTTGCTTTTGTTATTTTCTAGTTTCGGATAATACAATAATAATTTTACGAAGTGACGCGTAGGGAAGCTCCCAGTATAGAAATGCCCCTAGGCGAATGGCGTAGCCAACAAGGAACGAGTACAATTATTATTGTATTATCCGATTATTTAAACATACGCACGAAAAAGAACACATCAAAACCCATATGTCACCCTAACATACAAGTCCCATGTGTTCTTATATAATCTATACTTTTATTAAATTCTACATTTCTTTTAAAACTACCTGTGTGTGTGTGTGTGTGTGTGTGTACAGCCCCAACGTTTACATCATTTTCACTCTTCATATCTTTTGTTTTCTCCTTCATTCTTTTGATAAGCATATTTTACCAATATCATACAAAAATGTCAAGAAAAACTTATAAATTAAACTTTCTACCCTAAAGCTACACAATTTCTCCAATCATATCATAATCTTTGATATCAACTATTTTGCATTTTACAAATTTGCCCATTTCTAAATCATTTGTCTTTTTTATAAAAATAACACCATCTTCTTCTGGTACATCCATATATGTCCTTCCAACATAGTACTTTTTATCAAAGCTTATACTTTCTATAATTGCTTCATAAGTTTTGCCTATTTTCTTTTCTAGGTTATCTCTTGAAATTTCTTTTTGCATCTTCATTATCTTATCTCTTCTTGATTTTTTCGTCATATAGTGGATCTGCTCAGGCAATCTTGCAGCAGGAGTTCCATCTTCCTTTGAATATGCAAATACTCCAAGTTTGTCAAATTTTGTTTTATTTACAAATTCGCATAATTCTTCAAATTGTTCTTTTGTTTCTCCTGGAAAGCCTGTAATTAATGTTGTTCTTAAAATTACTTCTGGTATTTCTTTTCTTATTTTTTCTATTATATCTTCTATATGTTCTTTATCACTTTGTCTATTCATTCTCTTTAAAACTTTGTTAGATATATGCTGAATAGGAATGTCAAAATATTTGCATATTTTTTCTTCATTTTTTACAGTTTGAATAAGATTTTCTGTTATTGTTTCTGGATATGTGTATAAAAATCTTATCCATTTGAATCCATCTATTTTACAAAGTTCTTTTAAAAGTTCAGAAAGACATGGCTTGCCATATATATCTACTCCATATCTTCCTGTATCTTGTGCAATGATAATTAATTCTTTTATCCCCTTTGATGCAAGTATTTTTGCTTCTTCAAGTATATCTTCTTTTTTTCTTGATATATATTTACCTTGAATATATGGTATTGCACAGTATGTGCAGTTGTTGCTACATCCTTCTGCAATTTTAAGGTAAGCATAATTTTCTCCTGTTGTTAAAACTCTTTCCTTAAAATCAAGTTTGTAACCATCTTTTTCTTTTATATCTATTAGTTCCTTTATCTTATCCCAAATCTTATCGTATTCTTGGATTGAAATAAATAAGTCGACTTCTGGGATTAATTTTTCTAACTCTTTTTTATATCTTTCAACTAGGCAACCGGATTACAATTAAATATTTACATCTTTTCTTTTTGTATTCTGCCATTTCAAAGATACAATCTATCGCTTCTTGTTTTGCACTTTCTATAAATCCACACGTATTTATTAAAATTATATCCGCATTTTCTTCGCTATTTACTATATTAAATCCCTTTTTTTTGAACATTGCAATTACTTCTTCTGTTACTACTAAGTTTTTGCTACATCCAAGCGATACAAATCCTATATTCATTATATATTATACTTCTCCTTCTTAGAATATGTTGTGTGTAAAAGTTCGTGTGCTCTATGTTCTCCTGGCTTTCCTAAATATTCTTCATAAGCCATTTTTAAATATGGATTTTCATGTGATTTTCTTAGTGTACTCTTTTCGTCTATATCATATATAGAGTCTGAACGTTTCTTCCATATATCAACTGACATCTTTGTTTTAGAAGATTTTATTGGTTGGCCACCACCTAAGATACATCCGCCTGGGCATGCCATAACTTCTACAAAGTCAAAGTCTGCTTTTCCATCTCTTATTTCTTCTGCAATTTCTCTTGCATTTGAAAGTCCTGATACAACAGCAACTCTTACTTCCTTTCCAGCAATGTTTAATGTGGCTTTCTTTATGCCTTTTTTACCCCTTACTTCTTCAAATTCTAATTTTTCTAGAGTTTTACCATCAATTAGTTCTGATGCTGTTCTAAGAGCTGCTTCCATAACTCCACCTGTAACTCCAAATATTGCTCCTGCACCAGTTGCTTCTCCCATTGGATTATCAAATTCTTCGTCTTCTAATTCTACAAATTCAATGTGTGCACTCTTTATCATTCTTGCAAGTTCTCTTGTAGTTATAACTGCATCTACATCGTCATATCCTGTACTTTGCATGCCTTCTCTTGTTCTTTCATATTTCTTTGCAACACATGGCATTACAGATACAACATATATTTTACTTGGATCAATTCCCATCTTTTCTGCATAGTATGATTTTATTATTGCTCCAAACATTTGATGTGGTGATTTACATGTAGATAAATTTGGTATTATTTCTGGATAATTCATTTCTAAGAATTTTACCCATGCTGGGCAACATGATGTAGCCATTGGAAGTGTACCACCATTTTTTATTCTTTCTATAAATTCTGATGCTTCTTCCATTATTGTAAAATCTGCACCTGTATTTGTATCAAATACTTTGTCAAAACCAAGCCTTTTTAATGCAGAAACCATTTTACCTTGTGCATTACTTCCGAATTGGCATTCCAAATTCTTCACCAATGCCTACTCTTACTGCTGGTGCAGTTTGAGCAACAACATATGTATCCTTATCTTTTAATTTTTCCCATACTTCTTTTGTATTGTCTTTTTCTTTTAATGCACCAACTGGGCAATTTGCAATACATTGTCCACAAAATGTGCAATTTACGTCATTTAAGCTATGATTTTCTGCAGTAGATATACAAGATGCAAATCCCCTGTTTGCAGACTCTATTGCTCCTATACCTTGAACTTTCTTACATGTAGATACGCATCTTCTACATAATACACATTTATTAAAATCTCTTACTATACTTGGAGATTTATCGTCTATTTCATATTTATTTCTTTCTCCATTATACAATATATCCGTCATTCCAAAATCTTCTGCAAGTTTTTGAAGTTCACAATTTCCATTTCTAACACATGTTAGGCATTCTCTTTCATGATTAGATAGTGTTAAGTCCAAAACCATTCTTCTTGCATCAATTACTTTTTCTGTATTTGTCCTAACTACCATTCCTTCTTCTGCCTTCTGGATACATGAAGTTGTAAATCCCCTTCTTCCTTCAACTTCAACTATACACATTCTGCAGTCTCCGTTTTCGTTTATATCTTTTAAGAAACAAAGTGTAGGTATATTAATATTAACTTTTCTTGCAGCTTCTAAAATCGTTGTGCCTTCTTCAACTTCTACATCAATTCCATCGATATTTAATTTTATCATTGCAGTTCTCCTTTTTAATTAATTTTATTATTCAATCAAAAATTGGCTTTGAATTATCCAATTGCATGAAATGGGCATTTACTAATACATGTTCCACATTTTATACATTTAGATTTATCTATTACATGTGGCTCTTTTACTTCTCCTGAAATTGCACCAACTGGGCAATTTCTCTTGCACATTCCGCAACCCTTACATTTTTCTGGATCTATTTGTATATCAGCTAATGCTTTACATTCACCTGTTTTGCATTTTTTATCTATTACGTGCTCTCTATATTCATTTATGAAATATTTCATTGTGCTAATTACAGGGTTTGGAGCTGTTTGACCAAGTCCACATACTGATGCATTTTTTATATTTTCGCATAAATTTTGGAGTTTATCCAAATCTTCTTCTGTTCCTTCTCCTTTTGTAATCTTATCTAGAATTTCTAGCATTCTCTTCGTTCCGATTCTACATGGAGTACATTTTCCACATGATTCGTCAACTGTAAATCCTAAATAGAACTTAGCAAGATTAACCATACATTTCGTATCGTCCATTACTATTAATCCACCGTGAACCCATCATTGAGCCTATTGAGCTAAGTGATTCATAATCTATTGCAATATCTAAATATTCTTTTGGTATACATCCACCAGATGGTCCACCAGTTTGGGCAGCCTTAAAATCTCTACCATTTGGGATTCCGCCACCTATATCATATACTATTTCTCTAAGTGTAGTTCCCATTGGAACTTCAACAAGTCCAGTATTTACTACGTTTCCACCAAGTGCAAATACCTTTGTTCCTTTTGAGCCTTCTGTTCCAATAGAAGAATACCATTCAGCACCATTTAGTATTATTTTTGTAATGTTTGCATAAGTTTCTACATTGTTTATCAAAGTTGGCTTTTGCCATAGGCCTACATTTGCTGGGAATGGTGGTTTAAGCCTTGGTCTTCCGTGATCTTCCTTCTATCGATTCTAGAAGTGCTGTCTCTTCTCCGCATACAAATGCTCCAGCTCCAAGCCTTATATCTATATCAAATGAGAAGTTTGTTCCCCAAATGTTTTCTCCAAGAATTCCATATTCCCTTGCTTGCTCTATTGCTTTTCCAAATCTCTGTACTGCTATTGGATATTCTGCTCTAACATATATGTACCCTTTACTTGCACCAATTGCATATCCTGCAATTATCATTGCTTCTATTACGCAATGTGGATCTCCTTCTAGGATACTTCTGTCCATGAATGCTCCAGGGTCTCCTTCGTCTGCATTACATACTACATATTTTTCTTTACCTTCTGCCATTTTTGTAAATTGCCATTTCTTTCCGAGTTAAGAATCCAGCTCCACCACGTCCTCTAAGTCCTGATTTTGTAACTACATCTATGACTTCGTCTTGTGACATATTAAATAGTACCTTTTCTAATGCTTTATATCCATCAAAAGCTATGTATTCGTCGATATTCTCTGGATCAATTTTTCCACAATTCTTAAGTGCTATTCTCTTTTGCTTTTTATAGAAACTTAAATCGTCTAATCTTTGAACTAAGCTTCCATCTATATCCTTGCAAAGTAACCTTTCTACTAGCCTTCCTTCAATTATGTGTGTATTTATAATTTCTTCTGCATCTTCTGGTTTAACCATTGAATAAAATATGTCTTCTGGTCTTATTATTACAATTGGTCCTTTAGCACATAGTCCAAAGCATCCTGTTTGGATTACTCTAACATTTTCTATATGTTTTTCTTCAATTATTCTTCTAAGATTATTTATTATGTCTTCAGATTTTGATGATGTACAACCTGTTCCATGGCATACTAAAATATGTTTTTCTACAGTATTTGCAGATAGGTTTACTCTTAAATCTAATTCTTGTCTTTTTTGCTCTCTAATTTGTTTTATTTCTTCTAAAGATTTCATATTAATCCATCCTTCCTTTTCTTCGCTTGTCAATTATTTTTTAGTTTATTCCTTTACTCATAATGTGCTTTTTTAAAACTATTCTTCTTTTTTCATATACTCGTCAAGTACTTGATCTAGTTTTTGCACTGTTGCTTTTCCGTAAACTTCTCCATTTACTGTAAATACAGGTGCAAGCCCACATGCTCCAATACATCTTGTTTCTTCTATTGAAAATTTACCATCTTTTGTCGTTTCTCCTGGCTCTATTTTTAATCTTTCTTTTAATCTGTCTAGTATTTTTTCAGATCCTTTAACATAACAAGCTGTTCCAAGACATACTGCAATATTGTATTTTCCCTTTGGTTTTAATGTAAATCTTGAATAGAATGTTACAACTCCGTATACTTCCGCAAATGGGATTTTTAAATATTCAGCAACTCTCATTTGTGCAGCTGTTGGAATATATCCATAATGTTCTTGTACTTCATTTAATATTTGTATTAAGTTATCTTTATCTTGTTTATATTCATATAGTATTTTTTCTAATGCCTCATCTTTTTGGCAGTTCTCACATTTATTTGTTTCCATATGTAATCTTCCTTTCTAAACAAATTAGTTTTTTATTTAAACTATTCTTCAGATATTTAAATTATATCAAAGTAATTGATTTTTAACAATAGAATTTATAAGAAATTTTGACAAATTTTGACAAAAAAATATGATGCACAAATATTTGCATCATATTTTTATTTCATAGCTTCATCAAGCACCTTTGCCAGATATTTCATACTATTCATACATTCTTCTAATGTATTTCCAGTTGCCCCTACTTCTATAATTGTTGTTCCGTGTAGTTAAATGTTGATTATATCTTGAGTCTCTTAATATTATTGGTCTAAACAATCCGTGGGTACATTTCATTTGCAATTTTTTGTACTTTTATTGCAAACTTCAAATTTTCTCTCCAATTTGGATGTGCAAGTCCACCACCATCAGAACCTATAACAAACATAAGCTGGGCACACATATCTTCTCCTACTTGAACTCTTGGTCCATATTCATTTGAACTTCCAACCGCATCTCTATGTAGA
>CANQXL010000053.1 GCA_947627705.1 uncultured Clostridia bacterium | reverse complement strand
TGTTAAAAGTTAGATGAAAGATAAGACTTTGACTCATGCATGCGCTAGTTCGAATCTAGCCAGCCCAACCAAAAAGAAGAACCATACAAGTATTGAAATATTAATATTTGTATGGCTTATTTTTATTAAATTAACACGAAAAGCATTTCTAACTTATTTTTTTCAAAAAATAGTAGTATTTTTCCTTTTTTGATGTTATAATATAAATGTAATTATTTATGGGAGCGTGAAAAAAATGATGTATCCATATGTTAAATATGCAGATGAAACAGAAGTTGTTTTTTCGCATATTATTAAAAATGAAAATGGAGAAGAAATTATGTACGTGCACTTTGAAAGACCTACAGAAAATGGCTTTGACAGTGTAAGATTTGAACTTCCAAGTTGTAGAATATTGTATAAAGATGGTAATTATACAGATGAAGAAATAGAGCTATTTCGTACAGTTGTTGAAAGAGGACTACCTTCATTTTATAGATGGGCTAGAGAAGGGGGAATTCAAATTGCCTAATGTATTAGAAATATTACGGTTATAAAATATATTTTTGGTCAAGTGAATTAAGTGAACCTATTCATGTTCACATTTCAAAGGGAAAGCCTGTTCAAAATTCAACAAAAGTATGGCTTACACAAAGTGGTGGTTGCATTTTAGCAAATAATAAAAGTAATATTCCAAATAAAGATTTAAGTGAATTATTAGAAACAATTGCCAATAACTATTTTTATATAATTTCAGAATGGAAAAAACATTTTCCAGATGAAGAAATTAAGTTTTATTGTTAATATATAATTTGTTTTATTTTTTTTCATAAAACATTTGACTTTTTTCTAATTTTAATAGATAATAGATATGTTAGATACTAAAGATTTTTTTATGATAAACAAGGGAGGAAATTTTATATGTATTTATTCAATAAAATAACTGTTAATCCACAACTACCCAAGAGAATAGAAAAACTATCAGTAATTGCAAATAACTTATGGTGGTCTTGGAACTCTGATTTTTTAAGATTATTCAAAAAGATTGACATAGATTTATGGGAAAACATTGGAAAAAATCCTGTTAAATTCTTAAAAATGGTACCACAAGAAAAACTAGAAGAATACGCAAAAAATAGTGAATTTCTAAAAGAATATGACAGAATTGTAAATAATTTTGAATCATATATGAACAGCAAAAACACTCTATTTGCTAAAAAATTTCCTGATAATAAAAATGATTTAATTGCATATTTTTCAGCAGAATATGGACTTGACGAAATTATGCAAATATATTCAGGTGGCCTTGGAATACTTTCAGGTGACCATCTAAAGTCTGCAAGTGATTTAGGAATTCCATTAGTTGGAATAGGTCTTTTATATAAAAAAGGCTATTTCCATCAAGTTATAAATGGTGCAGGAAGACAAGAAAATGTATATTATGATATAGATTTAGATAATCTTCCAATAAATCCTGTACTTGACGAATATGGAAATGATTTAATAATAGATTCAAGAATACAAAGAAAAAGACTATTCTTAAAGGTATGGAGAGTTAATGTAGGAAGAGTAAAACTATATTTATTAGATTCAGACATTGAACAAAATGTAGATCAAGATTTTAGAGAGATAACAAAATATTTATATGGTGGAGATCAAGAAACAAGAATTAGACAGGAAATAGTTCTTGGAATGGGTGGAACAAACCTATTAAATACATTAAAATTAAAACCAACAGTTTATCACATGAATGAAGGACATTCTGCATTCATGTTACTTGAGCTTGCAAGGGAGCTAGTTGAAGAAAAGAAAATATCATTTAGAAATGCAATGAGTATTGTTTCTTCTAAAACAGTATTTACAACACATACACCAGTGCCAGCAGGAAATGATATATTCCCAATAGAATTAATGGAAAAATATTTCAAAAACTTTTGGCCAAGACTTGGAATAGAAAGAGAAGAATTTTTAAGACTTGGAATGAATCCTAAAGAAGAGTTAGAACCAGGATTTAATATGGGTATCTTTGCTCTTAAGATTGCAGGCAAAAAGAATGGAGTAAGTAAATTACATGGAGCTGTATCAAGAGAACTATTTGGAGACATATGGCCAGATATTGCAGCTAATGAATCGCCAATAGGTTATGTAACAAATGGTATACATACATGCTCATGGCTTGCACCATCAATGAAGGAGCTATATAATAAATATTTAATGCCATATTGGCAAGATAATATTCATTTACAACATACTTGGGATAGAATATATAATATTCCAAATGAAGAATTATGGAAAGCTCATTACTCAAGAAAAGTAAAACTTTTACAATTAGTTAGAAAAAATACAATTGATAGACTTAGAAGAAATGGTATGAGATATGAAGAAATAATGGATATTGTCTCAAAACTAAATCCAGATAACCTTACTATTGGATTTGCAAGAAGATTTGCAACATACAAAAGGGGAACTTTGATTTTTCGTGATTTGGAAAGAATAACACAAATTTTAAATAACAGTAAAACACCAGTTCAAATAATATTTGCAGGAAAGGCACACCCAAGAGATATTGAAGGACAAGATTTAATAAAACAAATACATGAAATATCAATGAAACCACAATTTAAAGGAAAAATCTTCTTCCTAGAAGATTATGACATAGCTATTGCAAGATATCTTGTAAGTGGTGTAGATGTTTGGCTAAATAACCCAAGACGCCCTATGGAAGCATCTGGAACAAGCGGACAAAAAGCATCTATAAATGGTGTACTAAACTTTAGTATACTAGATGGATGGTGGGTTGAAGGATATAACAAAGAGAATGGATGGATTATTGGTAAAAATAAAGATTATGATTCATATGAAGTTCAGGATAATGAAGATGCACAAAGTATATATGATACATTAGAAAACAAAATAATTCCAACATATTATAACATAAAAGAAGGAAAGAATTATTCAGACGAATGGGTTGAACTTATGAAAAATTCTATAACATCTACTGGATGCCAATATAGCACAGCAAGAATGCTTATGGATTATACAGAAAAAATGTATATACCACTATGCAATTTATATAATAAATATTATTCAGACTTAGAGAATGTTATAAGATTTAATGAATGGATTGACGATATAAAGAATAGATGGGATAAAATCAAAATTGCGCAACTTGATAATTTAAATAACGTAACAATAGATGCAGGAAATAATATCGAAGTTAAATGTGCTGTTGATTTACAAAACATTTCGCCAGAAAATGTATCAGTACAAGTATATTCGGGAAGAGTATTAGAAAATGGAATACTAGAAGATATACAAATAAAAGATATGGAACAAGTAAGCAAAGATAGTAATGTATATAAGGCAAAGATAGCACTTTCTTCAGGTGGGGATTATGGATATACATTTAGAATAATGCCAAAACATGAAATGTGTCTTGATGTCCAGAATTTGAATATGGTTAAATGGATAACAGATGACATGCAAAAAGAAACCAAAACCAAAAAAGAAAATGAAGCAGAAAATGGTAAAGAAAAAACTGAAGATAAACAAGAAACTACAAAATAAAGATAAAATAGCAAATTAAATGATATGTAAAATGCTAAATTGTATAATAATATTAAAAAATTTATATAAATACTTGCAAAAAATGTATAAAAACATATATAATATATAATGTACTTAATTATATAAAACTAAATATATTAATAAATGTAAATACAAATGAAAAAGGAGGTGTTCTAATATGCCAGTTATAGATATGACACAACCATTTACAGCATTACTTTGTTTAGCTTGTATTGTTTGTGCAATCTTCCTAGGACACGAAATAAAAAGAGCAGTTATCCCAGCTGTTGCACTAGTACTAAGCATTGGACTACTTATAACTCATACATTACAACTTTTTGTTTTCGAAGATGCATATCAAATATACAGTACAGTTCTTTCAATATCTTTAATATATGACTTTGCTTTTGTTCTAGTTACATATTTAGCTTATTTATGGGTTGATGATATAGAAGCAAAAGAAAGAAACAAGAAGAGTATAAGTAACAGTTTAGATTGGTTCTGGGGTAAAGTAATCTAAGACGTATAATGCATAAGGAGGCAGATAATGGAAAATAAAAAATTTTATGTAACAACACCAATCTATTATCCAAGTGGAAAGTTCCATATAGGTACTGCATATACAACAATACTTGCAGATACTATAAAAAAATACAAAAAGCTTAGAGGGTATGATGCAAGACTTTTAACAGGACTTGATGAACATGGACAAAAAATTCAAGAAGTTGCTGAAAAAGCAGGCAAAACTCCACAAGAGCATGTTGACGAAATTGCAGAATATGCAAAAAAATTATGGAATACAATGGATATAGAATACGACGATTTTATACGTACAACAGAAGAAAGGCACATTAAGGTTGTAGAAAAAATTTTTGATAAATTGATGGACAACCAAGATATTTATAAAGGCGAATATGAAGGCTGGTATTGTACTCCTTGTGAAACATATTTTACTGAAACACAATTAGTAGACGGCAAATGTCCTGATTGTGGTAGAGACGTCAGACGCATGAAGGAAGAAGCATATTTTTTCAATATGAAAAAATATACAGATAGGCTTATTAAATTTTATGAAGAAAATCCACATTTTATTGAACCAGAATTTAGAAAAAATGAGCTATTTAACAATTTTATAAAGCCAGGTCTAGAAGATTTATGTATTACAAGAACCACATTTGATTGGGGAATTAAAGTAAAAAGAGATCCAAAGCATGTTATATATGTATGGCTAGATGCCTTAGTAAATTATATAACTGCACTAGGCTATGGAACAGATGATGACACATTGTTTAAAAAATATTGGCCTGCAGATTTACAAATTGTAGGTAAAGATATTATAAGATTTCACGCTATATATTGGCCAATATTTTTAATGGCACTAGGGTTAGAACTCCCAAAGAAAATATATGCACATGGATTCATAATGATGAAAGATGGCAAAATGTCTAAGTCAAAAGGAAATGTTGTTTATCCAGAAATGCTTGCTGATAGATATGGGCTTGATGCAACAAGATATTTCCTTCTTAGAGAATTCTCATATGGACAAGATGCAGTATTTTCACCAGAAGGTTTTGTAGAAAGATTTAATTTTGATTTATGTAATGATCTAGGAAACCTTTTAAATAGAACAATCGGTATGATAAATAAATATTTCGATGGAATAATTCCAAATTATATGCGGAGTTATTAACAAAGAAGACGAATCTTTAGAAAATGAAACTAAAGAAGATATAAAAAATGTTGAAGAACAATATGATATTTATCATATTAATACAGCATTAGAAGAAATTTGGAAAATAATTTCAATGACAAATAAATATATAGACGAAACAGCTCCTTGGGTTTTAGCAAAAGAAGAAAAAACAAATGAACTTAAATCTGTAATGTATCATTTAGTAGAAAATTTAAGGAAAGTTGCAATAATGCTAAAGCCTGTAATGGGAAGTACATCAAATAAAATATTCAAACAATTAGGAATAAGTGAAGAATTAACATCATGGGATACACTTCAAAGTTATGATTTACTAAAAGGAAATATCAAAGTAATAGAAAAAGGAGAACCACTTTTTGTAAGACTTGATATGGAAGAAGAAGTAAATTATATTAAAAGTAAAATGAAAAATTAGATTTAGCATTATTACAGTACATATACATTAATTATTTTTAGTTAATGTATATGTACTGTGTTTAGTAATTAAAGGTTTCTATTTATGTAAAAATATAGTAATTTAATATGTAAATAATATAACAATTAAAATATTAATGGGGGAAAACATGGGAAAGTTAATAGTAATTGATGGAACTGATGGATGCGGGAAAGAAACACAAATGAATTTACTAGAGCAAAAATTAAAAGAAAGAAATATAAACTATAAAAAGGTGGATTTTCCAAATTATGATTCTCCATCTTCAGGTTTAGTTAAAATGTACTTAAATGGTGAATTTGGAGAAGATGCAGATGAAGTAAGTCCATATATTGCATCAACATTTTATGCAGCAGATAGATATGCAACTTACAAAATAGAACTACAAAAATTTTATGAAAATGGTGGATTAATACTTGCAGATAGGTATACTACAGCAAATATGATACATCAAGCTGGAAAGATAAAGGATAAGTTAGAAAGAAAAAAATTTTTAGATTGGCTTTGTGATTTAGAATTTAATATATATAAAATTCCAAAACCAGATAAAGTATTTTTCTTAAATATGCCAATAGAATATACAGAAGAACTTATGAAGAACAGAAAAAATAAATATGATGGTAAAGAAGTAAAAGATATACACGAGAGAAACGAAAAACATTTGCAAAATAGTTATGAGGCTGCATGTGAGCTTGCTAAAGAATATAACTGGAATGAAATAAGTTGTATTAAGGATAAAAAGATAAGGACAAGAGAAGAGATATCAGAAGAAATATTTAATGGGTTAAAGGAAATATTATGAAAATAGGTTTTTTTGGCGGATCATTTAATCCACCAACGAATGCACATATAATGCTTGCAGAGAAAATTATTAATGAATGTAAACTTGATAAAGTTATATTTGTTCCCATGGGCGATTTTTACCCCAAAAACAATTTAGCCAAATCAAAAGATAGGTTTAATATGTTAAAGATTGCATGTAAGGATAAAGATAATATGGAAGTTTCTGATATAGAACTAAAATCACAAGAAAATTTGCATGCAATTGATGCATTTATGTTGATAGAAAAAAATTATCCAAATGATGATAGATATTTTATAATGGGAGCAGACAATTTTGTAAATATAAAAAATTGGAAAGAAAGTGAAATGCTAATAAATAACTATAAATTTATAGTTATTGAAAGAGAAAAAATTAATTTAAAAGAGTATATAGAAAAAAATTATAAAAAGCAAAAAGAAAATTTTATAGTAATTGAAAATTCTGGCTACAAAGACCACAGCTCTAGCAATTATAGAAATAATAACATGCAAGACATAATACCAGAAAAAGTGTTAGAATATATAAAAGAAAATGCAATATATTAAGGGTGAAAAATGAAGAGAAAGACAAGCATAATTAAAGTAAGAATAAAGAATATAAAAAATAAAATAAAAATATTAATTAAAAGCCTAAAGGAAAAAGAAAAACTTAAAAGGCTTATGTGCTATGTTAAAAGGAAAAAAGAGAGATTTTTATATAAATACAAAAATGCAGATAATAAAATATTATTTATACTTAAAACATTATTAGAAAGTAGAATGATTATATTATTACTGTTAGTTATACTTATGATTAAATCGTGGTTCTTCTATTATAATATACAATTAGAAAAATACATAAGTTATACATCTATTTTATTTATAATGCTTTTAATAATTCCAATGTTTTTTATAAAAAAAGATAAAAACCGTTTTGCTTTGTTTATGATATACCTTATCCTTACAAGTGTTCTTCTATTTGTAGATAACGTGTATTGGGAATATGCATCAAATATGTTATCAGTATCGCAAATATTTTATGTAAAATATGCTGAAGAAATAGGAGCTGAACTTCCATATTTATTACAAATTAAGCATATATTATATTTTATTGATATACCAATATTTTTCATGCTTTGGCATGCTATAAGAAAGAAGCTATCAAATAAAAAAACAAAATATATCAAAAACAAAGGAAAAAGAAGATTAGCTTTAGCATCTATTTATACAGTAATTGTATTATCAATAGCAATTGCCCCTATAAAATTAACAAATGATGAAATAAAAGATATGCCATATCTAAAAATTGCACAAGTTGAAAACAGCTCAATATATGGATATCACATATTAGATATATATAATAGTCTAAATATTGCAGAAACTACAAGATATAAAACATATAATGAAGTAATGGATGCGTACAGTAGTATTGAAAAAAGTAATGATAAAAGTGAATTTTACGGAACCTGCAAAGGGAAAAATGTAATAGTTTTGCAACTAGAATCTATTCAAAATTTTGTTGTTAATAGATTTATAAACGGAACAGAAATTACGCCTAATCTAAATAAATTTCTAAAAGAAAACATCGAGTTTACTAATATGATGGTTCAGAGTTATTCTACAACAGCAGATTCTGAATATAGTGTACTAACATCGCTTTATCCTTTAGATAATGGTCAAGCATTTAGCATGTATAGTTCAAACATAAATAATGACATATTTAAATTATATAAAGATGCTGGATATAATACATCATATATGCATGGAAATATTAAAGAATTTTGGAACAGAAACGATGTATATAAAAGACTTAAAGTTGACCAAAAAGTTTTTCTAGATGGTTTTGAAGATAAATCAGAACTAATTGGAGAATACTTATCAGACGAGTTATTTTATAAACAGGTAGTAGAGAAGTTAGCTGAAAGTCAAGAACCATTTTTTACATATTTAGTTGCAGCATCTTCTCATACACCATTTGAACTCGAAGGAATAAAAGACAAATATAGCAAGGTATCTGTTGACGTTCGGAGAATATAAGGGGATTTCCTTTGGAAATTATCTAGAAGCAGTAAATTATGCAGATTATGCTTTTGGTCTCTTTATAAATGAGCTTAAAGAAAAAGGACTATATGAAGATACAGTAATTATCATATTTGGAGATCATTATGGAATGGGAATGCATGATTGGGATATGGAATTATTTATAAAAGAAGTAAATCCTGAATATAACCAAACTGCAAAACGAGTTAATTACGCAAATTTGCTATGCGGAATGAAAATTCCAGGTGTAAAGCAAAGAAAGTATAATAATTTAGTTAGCAAAATTGATATAAAACCAACATTACTTGAACTATCAGGAATAGAAGATAACTTTTCGCTTGGAATAAGTATGTTCAAAAATAGAGAATATGCTTGTATAAGTAATGGAGATATAATTACAGATGGACTTTATTACTATAATGGAAGCTGGTATAATATAAAGACTGACGAAGAAATAAACTTAGATACAGATGTAGAAGAAGAAAAAAGACAAAAACTCTTAAAATACATAGAAAATACGGAACTTGAGCTAAATATTTCAAGATCAATATTAATAAATAACCTTTTTAAGTAAAAAAATTTATATAAATTTTCAAAAAATTAACAAAAATTAAAGAATATATGATAAAATAATTAAGTAATTTTTTAAGTTAAAATCAAAATAATTAAAACGAACTAAAAAGGTACAAAAAGATGTACCAGATGGAGGTTAAAAATGGAAGGCATAAAATACAAACGTATTTTATTAAAGCTAAGTGGAGAAGCACTTGCTGGAGACAACAAAACGGGAGTATATGCAGATGTAATTGGAAAAATTTGTGATGAAATTAAAAAGGTAGTTGACTTAGGAGTACAAGTTGGAATTGTAGTAGGCGGCGGAAACTTTTGGAGAGGCAGATATGGACATCAAATGGAAAGGACAACATCTGATTACATGGGAATGCTTGCAACAGCAATGAATGGACTTGCTCTCCAAGA
>CANQXL010000052.1 GCA_947627705.1 uncultured Clostridia bacterium | reverse complement strand
CTTTTCATTAAGGTTTATTCTTGTGTTCTTTTTCTTCTGTTCTGGAATAGTCAAAATCTGTGATTTTTCCTATTCCATAAAAATAGGCCATACAAATATTGATATTTCAATATTTGTATGGCTTTTTCTTTTTGGCTGGGGCAGTTAGATTCGAACTAACGCATGTCGGAGTCAGAGTCCGATGCCTTACCGCTTGGCTATGCCCCAAAATATTATTCCTTTTTGTATTTTAACATAATTTACTTTAAAGAGCAATATTTTTGTTGATTTTTTTTTTTATTAATGTTATTATATATTTATCTATTACAAATGAGAAAGGAGTTTATGGTTTATTTAGTTTTTAAATATATCATACAAAGAAATTTATGTTAAAACAAGATATTGAATTTTATAGTCCTACCACTTTAAAATCTTATAATCTAGATAATTCTATGCGTTATCAATTAAACATGCTTGGTAATCTTGATTTATTTACAAGAAAACATTGTGAAAACGTTGCAAACCTTACCTGTAGAATGTGCGAATATCTACATGCTGGTCAAGCTTTTACAATACACGCCACAATCTGTGCATATTTACATGATATTGGAAAAATGTTTATTCCTACAGAAATTCTAGCTAAACCTACCATGCTTACAGACGAAGAATTTGAAATTATGAAACAGCATACTACAATAGGTTACAATATGTGCATGAAAGATTTAAAACTTCGCCCATATGCTGGCGGTCCACTTTATCACCATGAATGTTTAGATGGTAGTCGGATATCCTTCTGGACTTACTAAAAAGGATATTCCGTATTTTGCTCAAATAATTCATATTGCAGATGTATTTGATGCAATTGTTACAAAAAGGCATTATAGGACTCACGTTCATATTTCAGATACTTTAAAGCTTCTTATAAAAGAAGCTACACCAACTCGTCAAACTGTTGCTTTAGATTTGTTAAATTCATACTCTAAATCAGGCAAAATAAATCAAAAGATATTAAAAGTATTATTTAAAGTTGTTATTGATGACACACAATATGAAATTTCATGTACTCTAGAATATATTGATCATTTAAAGGAAGAACTTAAACGATTAAATAAAATTAAAAAAATGGATGAAAAAATGCAAAAAGCTAAAAAGCAAAAGGATAAAGATTATTTTCTTGAATATATGAAAATTCTTTTTGAACAAGGAGAAAATGTTTCAAATTATATGCAAATTACTAAAGAATATGAAAATGCCCTAAATTTAAAAGAAGAACTTGTAGATAGCCTTAGAAATGAAATTGATATAATAAAAAGCTTAAAAGTAAAAAAATAATAAATAATTTTTTATAAAAGATAAATGGGATACTTTAATATAATTAAAGTACCCCACTTTTCTTATTCTTCCAAACCGAAACTTACTCCGAATGGCATTGTTTATCTGATTTATTATTTCGCTGTCGTCTATATGTCCGATTTTTTCTTTTAATCTACTCTTATCTATTGTTCTAATTTGCTCAGCAAGAACTATCGAATCCGATTTTAGTCCATTATTCTGTGATCCTATTTCTATATGTGTAGGAAGCTTTGTTTTTCCTGTTTGTGATGTAATTGCTGCTGCAATAACAGTTGGACTGTATTTATTACCTGTATCATTTTGTATAATTATTACTGGCCTTATTCCACCTTGCTCTGATCCAACTACTGGACTTAAATCTGCATAAAACATATCTCCTCTTCTTATTACCATATTGTTTCACTCCTACTATTACATGTATTTTCAGATATATTTTAACTATTAGTTTTGAGATAATTAAAAAAGCTTTACTTGTCTAATTTATCTTTATCTCGTTATATAATATGTAAACTGTAGTGTTTTTGTTAATGTCTAGAATTTCCATTTTACTTGGTAAATTGCTACTTTTATCAATATATAATCTTTGATATACTTGATATTTATTATTATTTTTTTCTATCTTTGTTTCCATTATAGTTTCTTTTTCTGTTTCTTTTATACTATTTTCTATTTCTTTTTTATAATTATTTACGAAACTTATTAAACTCAAATTTGAAATATTATTGCTAAAGTCTTCGTATAATGTTTTAAGTTCTAAGTTCTTGTTCTCAACTGTTATATTACTTCCTTCATTTTTTATTGTGAGACCTTTTAGATATGCTGGTTCTATAACTTCTTGACTAAAAATATCTGGTTTTTTAAACTCTTGTTTCATAACATATTTATTTGTATTTTTATTGCTATGAATTTCTAATGTAACTGTCGCTTCATATGAACTAATATTTAAAATGTTATTTTTATCTGATTTATTTATATTATTTCCCGAAACTAGATTTTTATATTCAAATTTTATAAAAATAAATAATAAAATTAAAAAAATAATTAAACAGATTATAATATTCCTTTTTTTCATATTACACCCTTTCACAGAATAAATAAAAAAATAAGTAAAAAGTTTTTTCTTTTTACTTATATATTCACAAATTTTTAAAGTATTCTGTTAAAGAATTTATTAGTTCTTCTTTAGTTTCTATCTCATTTATTTTACATCTTATTATACTGCTATTTTTTAAACCTTTTGTATAAGATGCAAGATGTTTTCTCATTTCTCTAATTCCTGTGTATTCTCCTTTTTCTTCTACTTCTAAATTTATATGATTTACAATAGTATTAAACAATTCTTCATTTGCTACTATTTTTGGCTCTTTTCCTGTTTCTAAATATTCGATTATATTTCTAAAAATAAATGGATTTCCGCATTGCATATCTTGCAACCATTATACCATCTGCATTTGTATATTCAAACATTTTTAATGCATCTTTTTCATTTTTTATATTTCCATTTCCTATAACAGGAATTTTTAAAATTTCTTTTAATTTTTTTATACTATCTAAATCACATTCTCCACTAAAATACTCTTCTTTTGTTCTTCCGATGAAGTGTAATTGCTTGTACTCCGGACTTTTTCTAAATTTTTAGCTAGTTCTTCATACACAACATTTTTTGAATCCCAGCCCTTTCTCATTTTAACTGTAACTGGTTTATTTGTAGCATTTACAACTCCTTTTGCAATTTCTGTTGCTAAATCAATATTTAATAAAAGCTTACTTCCATCTCCATTTTTTGTAACCTTTGGTGCAGGACAGCCCATATTTATATCTATTATATCAGCAATATCTTCCACTATTTTTGCAGCCTTTTTCATTGACTCTACATCACTTCCAAATATTTGCACAATAATTGGATGTTTCTCTCCTTTTGTATTTAAAAGAAGTTTTGTTTTCTCGTCTTTATATGCCAAAGCTTTTGCACTTACCATTTCTGTACATACAGCACCTGCACCATATTCTTTGCATATTAATCTAAATGCGCGGTCTGTAATTCCTGCCATTGGTGCTAATATTATATTATTTTCAATTTCTACATCTCCGATTTTTAGTTTATGTAAGTACATTAATTTCTCCTAAATTTAATATCTTCAAACTTTATTATTTTTATCTATATACTTTATTGATTTATAATTAATCAATAAAAATTGCCTTTTTTCTTCTTGCACTTATATTTAAAAGTAATCCAATGCATATAAAATTTGTTATAAGCGAACTTCCACCATAGCTTACAAATGGAAGTGGTACACCTGTAATTGGGAGCAATCCCATTGTCATTCCAATATTTTCTACCATGTGGAATGTAAATATTCCTGCAATACCGATTGCAATATATGCTCCTGAATCGTCCTTTGCAGTTTTTGCAACGTATATTGCTTTTGTAATCATAACAACATAAATAACAATAACAACAGCTGCAACAATAAATCCCATTTCTTCTCCAATTACAGAAAAAATAAAGTCTGTCGTCTTAGGATATAGATATCCGAAGTTGAGTTTGGTTTCCCATCAGAATTCCCATTCCTAAAAGCTTGCCTGAGCCTATTGCAAGTTTTGATTGAATAAGGTTATATCCTGCTCCCCTTGGATCAAGTTCAGGATTTAAAAATACATCTATTCTAGATTTTGCATGTTCAGGTAATATAAAAAAGTACATTGCTGGAACTGTTATTACAATAATAAGCATCACAGTTATTACATATTTTTTATCAATTCCTGAAGCAAATAACATAAACGCAACTCCAACTATAAATGCTGCAACAGTTCCATAGTCTGGTTGCATTATAATAAGAACTATTGGCACACCTGAAATTAGCGCAATTAGCGAAAGTTTCCATATTTTATTTATTTCTTGTTTACCATTCTTTTGCAATTTTGTTAAAATATAAGCTAAGAAAATAATTAATATTATTTTAGCAAATTCGCTTGGTTGTAAGGTTACATTTTCTGTAATTTTAAACCAGCTTGTTGCCCCATTTATTGGTTCTGTAAACAAAACCGCAATAAGCGCAATTATCGCCAGTCCATAAAGTACTGGTGATAGCTTTGCTATAAAATTATAATCAATAAATATTATAATTATCATTATGGGTATGCTAATAATTGCCCATAGTGCTTGCTTGTGAAATTCTTCGTATTCATCATCTTGAGTTGCCGAAAATAGCGCAACAAGTCCGATGCAAAGCAATACTATAGAACAAATAATAATTACCCATTCTATATTTTTAAAAAATTTTTTATTCATTAATAAACCTCTTAAATTAATCTATTCTTGGCTTACTGCTTCCTTTATATTTTCTGCTTCTTTTATAGGTTCATTCTTTTCTTCTGTATTTTTTTCTTGATTATTATAAGTATTATTTTCAGTATCCGAAGCTTCTAGCTTAATTTCTTTCTCTTCTTTGTTTTCCTTGCTTTCCTTATTTTCTACATTTTGAATATTATCTTGTTTTTCTTTATCTTCTTTATCTTTTTCCGCATTTTCTTCTCCTGCAGATTCTTGTTTCTTTTCAACAAGCATTTCACTTTTAATATTTATTATTGGAATATTAGCATACAATGCAGGTGCTCCATTTGTTCCATCTTCATTTTGCTTGTTAGTCATTCTAACATCAATTTCTGATTCTTCAACATCTACATATTTTTTAATTACTTCTATTATTTCTTGTTTCATAAGATCTAAGAAGTCCGCAGATACATTTGCTCTATCTTGCATTAAAACTAAATGCAATCTTTCTTTAGCAGTATCCTTAGAATTATTGACCTTTTTTTCTGATTTTCTTAAATTCTTAAAAAAATTTATAACGTTCTCAAACATGTTTATTCCACCCATCTATCGTTTTTCTATTTTTTACTAAATATGCTTTTTAATTTTGCAAAAAATCCTTTGTCTCTTCCTGGTATTGTTACTTCGATATTTTCTCCTAATATTCTTTTTGCTATTTCTCTATATGCTTTTCCTGAAGGTGCTTTTTTATTTGATATTACAGGTTCTCCTTTATTTGTTTGTGTAATTATGTATTCGTCGTCTGGTACAACTCCTGTAAGCTCAATTGATAGAAGATCTACTATATCTTCTACATCCATCATTTCACCTTTTTTAACCATATTCGGTCTAATTCTATTTATTACTAACTCAGAATTTTTAAGCTCTGACGCTTCTAAAAGACCTATTATTCTATCTGCATCTCTTATTGCAGATATTTCTGCAGTTGTTACTACAATTGCTCTATCTGCACCTGCTACAGCATTTTTAAATCCTTGCTCAATTCCTGCTGGACAATCTATTAATATGTAATCAAAATTTTCTTTTAATTCTTTAGTAAGTTCTTTCATTTGCTCTTCATTTACAGCACTCTTATCCCTTGTTTGAGCAGCAGGTAAAAGGAATAACTCATTGTATCTCTTATCTTTTATAAGAGCTTGTCTTAATTTGCATCTGCCTTCTACTACATCTACAATATCATATACTATCCTATTTTCTAATCCCATAACAACATCTAGATTTCTAAGACCAATGTCTGTATCAACCAATGCTACTTTTTTACCTTCTAATGCAAGTGATGCACCTAAGTTTGCAGTTGTTGTAGTTTTACCTACACCTCCCTTTCCAGATGTTATTACTATAACTTCTCCCATTACTTTTCCTCCATCCTAGGCAAATTAAATGCCGTTTCTCTTTTTGATTAGCTTAAAAAAAAGCAAAATATTTAGTTGAAAATTTATATTTGCTTTTCTTTTCATTTTTAATATTTTGCTTTCGTTTTTCTAATTTATATCGTTTTCAGTTGTTTTCAATCTACTGTGTATTTGCAAGTTATCTTAATTTGACGTTTTTTATACACAAATTTTTATGTCATTATTATATCCTATATATTGTTTTTATTCAAGTTTTTTAGAAAAATTTTTTATTAAATTTTATCTTTTTATTATAATTATTTTTATTTATAGTTACTAGACAATACTTTTTTTATTAGAATAACTGAAATGATTTATTTTAAGAATCTGCGTAAGCGATCAACCGTAGCGAAGCGAAGGGCGAATGGAGCAGTCTACATCTTATTTTGTAATTTGTAGACTGCGACACCAAAGATTCTTAAAATAAATCATTTCAGCTATTCTTTGATATAATATCATTATCTGGTAACTATTTATATGATAATTCTTAAAATCATGTTGACAATATTTGCAAAATGCTATAAAATATTTCTATAAATAATTACTTAAGATATTTAAAAACGGAGGTTTTATTTACATGAAAAAAATTGTTAAAATTTCGCTTTTTTTACTTGTTTTTGTATTACTTATACATACAACTGTTTTTGCATCAGGAATTGATATGAATCTTATAGGAAGTGGTTCTACTCAAGAATCACAAGATTCTCAAAATTATGATAATGATTCTACTGTTTATGGTGCTGATTATACTGACGATACTGAAAACTATATAGAAAACGCCAATACAGATCAAGCAAATACTAACACAAATGGAACAGTAAATCGTGGCTCTAATACTAATACAGCTGCTCCAAGTATAAATACACCAAATGTTGGTTCAACAGCTGCTCTTAGTTCTTCTAGTTTGAATATATCAACAATAGTAAATATTATTTTAATTGTTATAGGAATATTATTAATATTACTTGCAATTGCAATTTTAATACGTTTACGTTAAAATTTGATTTTTTAATTTTTTTATTTTTAAAACTAAAATGTTTGAAATCAAGCATTTTAGTTTTTTTTGGATTTTTTTGTATGTATACTTTTTAAAACTTTATACAAAATATATATAGTTTACAGAAATTTTTAATCTAAATCTAGGAGGAAGTTTTATGTTAAAAAAATCTTTTATAATACTTTCAGTTTTTTTCCTAATAGTTCTTATATCAAGTTCTGTATTTGCAAATAATATGTTAGATGGAGCTGAAAATACTCTAAATAATATTAGAGGTAGAGTTCAAAATATGGCAAATGACGCAGGTAACACTATTGAAAGAGCAAAAGATGGTATAGGAAATATGATGGAAGATGGTAGAAATGATGCCAAAGATATGGAAAATTCAGAAGGTAGAGAATCAGAAAATGGAGACAACATGGGAAATACTGGAGATAACATGACTGGTAATTCAGCAGATGGAATAACAGGTGGTACTACTTCTGACTATACAGCAAGTAGAACATCTACAGATATGACAGGAAGTACAAATTCAGCTATGACTGTATGGATAGTTCTTATAATTGCTGGACTTGCAATTATTGCACTAGTATGGTATTATGGATATCAAACAACTGATAGAAATAATTATTAATATTAATATTTTTAAGGCAAGGTATTTAAATATTTTTTGTATAATATTTAAAAATACTTTGCCCTTCTTTTTTATTTATTTAATTTATTTAAATTGAATTAAAATGTTAAAATTATATTATTTTTTTGAATTTTAACGTAGTTCATAATATTCTGCATTATCTTTTCCTAAATCTATGTCACTCTTAACTAATTCTACATCTGCTTTTAAACAAATAATTGGACGAACGCCAGAAATAAAATTAGCATACCAATGATCAGCTACTCCATCACTAGCCCATGCTCTCATTACATTGTGCCCTTCGTATAATCCGCAAGGTGAAGCTAACCAATATCCAGAACACGTCTCTTCCTCACCATCTCCATCAAAATCTCCCTCTTTATTAGTTGTATGTGGAAAATATAATAAATCTGTTTGATTTAGAAGTATATAAGATAGTGCTCCTTGAGGATTTGGCTCTGTTCCAATATAATACCCAAATTTACCAACAGCATAATATCCCATATTATTTGGATGTCTTAAATTCCAACTATCAATCCACATCTCCAAAGTTGGTCCTCCGATTGCATAATCTGCATAGTTACCATCTTTAAAATCTGACCAGTTGTCAGTACATAATAAAGTTGTTACACATTCTAGGCCATCAATTGAATGATTTTTTGATAAATCATATAAAGTATGTTTAAATAATACTGGAAATACATTGGCTTGCTCTATACTATTTGGATATATACAATTGTATTGGAACTTATTTACATCCCAAGATAGTAAATAGTCTTTTTGTTTATCTACTGTACTTCGTTTCATACATGCCTTTTCTATGCTTTTTTGTATTGGTGAATCTGGATCATCTACTATTTTTACATAATCTGATGCTATTAAAAATATTCTTTTTCCTGCATCTGGTTGATTATTTGGAGTTGCTTCTTCTCCTTCTCCTTCATAATCTTCTATATAAAATATTTCCCAATCATCCGTGAAATCGTGGTCTCCATCTATGTCTACTGGATAATTAGTTACATATAGCAATTTTGTTTCGTCTTTAAATATGTTCGTTATTTGATCTAAATGTATATAATCTACATTAGCTACGTCTTTACCGTATATTTCTTTTGTCATTTGTTCTGCTTGCAATACTGCTATTTGATCATTTGTATTTTTCCAATATATACTAAATAAAAATGTCATACAAAAGATAAATGCTACGATTACTAATATTGTTATTGATCCGTTTTCTGAATTAAATTTATTAAATGTTTCTCTTTTTAGAAAATTTCTTTGTTTACATTCTTCACTTATTATATGTGAACTTCTTTGATGTACGTGCATTTTCAATAGTCTTCCGTTTCATATATCTTTCTCCTACCTTTTTAACTTTTGTTTATATATTTTATGATATATTTTATTTTTCCTTTTGTCAATACATAATATGCTAATACACGAAAAAAAATTAAAAATATTATCTATTAATATTTTTTCAAATATATTAAAAAATATATTTAAATATTTTGTCCTTCTTTTTTCTTTACATATTAATTTTTTTATATTATAATGTAAATATGAAATTAACATACTTTAGAAAGGATTTTGAAACAATATATGGGTGAAGTTATAGCTAAAAATCCTGCAGCAAGACATAACTATGAAATAATTGATACAATTGAAGCAGGTATTATTTTAACTGGAACAGAAATTAAATCAATAAAGAATCGGAAAAGCAAATTTAAAAGACAGTTATGCTTCAATAAAAAATGGTGAAGCATATATATATAACATGCATATAAGTCCTTATGAACAGGGAAACATCCAAAATAAGGACCCATTAAGAACTAGAAAACTTCTTTTAAATAAAAGAGAAATAAATAAACTTATACGGTCAAATTCAGCAAAAGGGATATTCATTAATTCCAATTAGCTTGTACTTTAAAAGAAATTTTGTTAAAGTAGAACTTGGAATCGGAAAAGGAAAAAAACTTTATGATAAAAGACAGGATATGGCAAAAAAAGAATCCGAAAGAAAAATAGAAAGAGCTATGAAACAGGGCTT
>CANQXL010000051.1 GCA_947627705.1 uncultured Clostridia bacterium | reverse complement strand
TGATATGGCAAGTAATTGTTGGGAATGGACAACAGAGACCTATACCGACGGCAGCAGTCCGTGTGTCATTAGGGGTGGTGGTTACTACAGCAGGAACTATTACTCGAGCTCTCGCTACAACAACAGTGCGGCCATTGCTCTCAGGAACTATTCCTTTCGCCCATGCCTTTATATAACAAAGTAGCACGACCACTTGCTGCCAAGAACATAAAGAAATACAACTGTAAAATTAATATCAAAAAATGTAGGAATTATTTAAATTCCTACATTTTTACGTAATTGAATGTGACAAAATATTAATTCTTAAGTATTTTAAATCTTTTTAATAAACCGATTAGCAAATCGTCTTTCATAATAAATAGTATTGCAAAATATAGAATTGCTCCGAACAATGGCCTGAGTAAATATTTCTATAACATTTGAAGTGATAAATAATGCAATTACACTTACAACAATAAACATTATAACAGATGCTATAAAATAATTTTTTGCAAGCTTTATAATATCTAATGTTTTAAAGTTATCACGTATGTAATAGAATTGTACAAGTGTTACACAAAGCTCAGATATAACCGTAGAAATAGTTGCACCAAGTGATTTAAAGTATCTTATTAATATAAAGTTTAATATTAGGTTGCAAACTGCACCACATATAACAGAAACAGTAAATTGTTTCTGTTTTTTTGTTGCAATTAAATACTGTGAACCTGTAACATTACTTAAACCAATAAATAAAATTATTAAACTTAAAATTTGCATAAGAGGTATTACTTCTGCATATCCTTGACCAAAGAACATTGGAACAAACTTACTTGCAACTGCTATAATTCCAAATATTAAAGGGAAAGATAGCATGTATACAAACATAAATGTTTTGTTCATGTATATTTTAATTTTATCTGTTTCTCCATTAACATAACATTGAGCAATTCTTGGAACCATAACAGTACCAAGTGAAGTAATTATTGTTAAAAGTACTTTAACTATTTTTTGCGCCTGTTCGTAAAATCCAACTTCTGACATATTATTTGTGATGCTACCTATCATTGTTTTATCTAGTACTGTGTAAATTTGTATTGCAACTTGTGGAATAAATAGTGCTATTGTAGGTTTTAATTGTTTAAGTATTTCTAGACTCTTAATATCAACTTTAGTTAAGTATTTCTTTATTCCTAGCCATAATGAGACATTTCCAAGTAAAGTTGTAAAAACATAAATTAATAGATATTTTGAAACATCTTCAGGGGATTTTACAAATAGGAAAATACATATAACACTTAAAATTTTAACTATAATATTTCTTATAGCTGTGCTTTTAAAATTCTCCATACCTTGAAAAAACCAGCTTATATCGATACAATTTGCAATCATTTCCAAAAGTAGGATTCTATAATATAAAGAATATTCAGTATGCATTCCATATGTAAAGAAGAAAAGTAACATAGAAAGTGACATAGTAATAACACGTAAGATTAATAGTTCAAAGAATATCTTACTTCTTTTTTTTATATCGTCTTGTACAAAGGCAATCTCGCGCCTTCCATACATATCTAAGCCTAAAGAACCAAACAATATAAAATATGTTACAATTGATATTGTATAGCTATAAATACCTGTACTTTCAGAACCTAATGTCCTTGCAAGATAAGGTGTTGTTATAATAGGCATGATAATTACTAAAATTTGATAAACTAGATTATATATATAATTTTTTGTTATTGATTTATTCATACTTTTTTCCTTAAAATAAAAACTCATATAATAATATCATTAATATCTTAAAAAGTCAATTGTTTGAAATGTTTAGTTAAATCATTAAACATTAAAATCTCATTAATTATCTTGCAAAAAAAGCGAGTATATGCTAAAATATTAAAGTAACGCTAATAAATATTTAGAAAGAGAGAAAATTAATGGAGCCAATATTTTTCGAACCTACATATAAGAATGTTATATGGGGTGGAAATAATATATCAAAAATGTTTAAAAGAAATATAATAGGTGATAATATAGGCGAAGCTTGGGAATTATCAGCACATAAAAATGGACTAAGTTTGATTAAAAATGAAGAGTTCAAAAAAATGAGCTTACTTGACTTGTTTAATGATCCAAAATACAAGACAAAAATATTTGGAACTAATTGTGAAAAGTTAGATAGATTCCCAATACTTGCAAAATTTATTGATGCAAATCAAAGCTTATCAATTCAAGTTCATCCAGATAGCAAATATGCAGAAAAAAACGAGCATGATTCAGGTAAGAATGAAGTTTGGTACATAATGGATTGCAAAGAAGATGCAAAAATTGTATATGGGCTTAAAGAAGGAGTTACAAAGGATAATTTAAAAGATGCAATAGATAACATAGAAGAAAACGTAAATTATGTTAATGTGCATAAAGGAGATTTTATTTCCATACCTTCTGGAACAGTTCATGCTATTATGGATGGAGTTGTTGTATGTGAAGTGCAACAAAGTAGTGATATAACATATAGAGTGTATGATTGGAATAGAGTTGATAAAGACGGAAAGCCAAGAGAGTTAAATAAACAAAAGGCAATGGATGTTATTAATTTAACTCACAATAATAAAGTATATAATTATAGCAATATAAAAGAAAATACAAGTATATATAAATCTGATGTATTTAATATTGATATGGTAAAGATTGATACATCTGTAGAAGAAACATCAAGCAAAGAAAGCTTTTTTACATATATAGTAATTGAAGGAAAGGGCACAATAAAGGCAGGAAATTTCTTTAAGACAATTGAGAAGGGAGATACATTCTTAATCCCAGCAACTCTAGGTGAATATAATATATCAGGAGACCTAACACTTATGAAAATTTGGGTGTAAATAAGGAGTAATTAAATGGTAAAATATGACTATTTAGTAGTTGGAAGCGGTTTATTTGGAGCAACTTTTGCTTATGAAGCAAATAAAAAAGGAAAAAAATGCTTAGTAATAGATAAACGTCCAAATGTAGCTGGAAATATATATACAGAAAATAGAGCTGGAATAAATGTGCACAAATATGGTGCACATATCTTTCATACAAGCAATAAAGAAGTGTGGGACTATGTAAATCAATTTACAGAATTTAATAGATATACAAATTCACCTGTAGCAGTATATAAGGGTGAATTATACAATATGCCTTTTAATATGAACACATTTAACAAACTATGGGGAGTAATAACTCCTGATGAAGCAAAAAGAAAGATAGAAGAAGAAAAAGAAGAAGCAGGTGTAAAGGAAGCTAAAAATCTAGAAGAGCAAGCTATAAGTCTTGTTGGAAAAACAATATATGAGAAATTAGTTAAAGGTTATACAGAAAAACAATGGGGTAAGAGTGCAAAACTTCTTCCAAGTTCGATTATAAAAAGATTACCAGTTAGGTTTACATACGACAATAATTATTTTAATGATACATATCAAGGTATTCCAATTAATGGATATACAAAAATCATAGAAAAGATGCTTGATAAAATAGATTTGAGATTAAACTGTGATTTTTTTGAGCATAAAGAAGAATTAAAAAACATTGCAGATAAAATAATATTTACAGGACCAATAGATAAATATTATAATTATCAATTTGGTGAGTTAGAATATAGAAGTTTAAGGTTTGAAGAAGAAGAGTTAAATACTGGAAATTATCAGGGGAATGCAGTTGTTAATTATACCGAATTTGATGTGCCTTATACAAGAATAATTGAACATAAGCATTTTGAATATGGACCTGGACTTGGAAAGATAGAAAGTGAGAATACAAAAAATAGAACAATAATAACAAGAGAATATCCTGACAAATGGAATCAAGATAAAGAACCTTATTACACTATAAATGACGAAAAGAATTCTTTAATTTATGAAAAATACAAGGAATTATCAAAAAATGATAAAAATATAATATTTGGCGGAAGACTTGGGGAGTACAAATATTATGATATGGATAAAGTAATACTTTCAGCTCTTGAACTTGCAAAAAAAGAACTATAAAAATTATATCTACAATAACAAAATAACGTAAAATTGCAATTTTACGTTATTTTGTTATTGTATTTGTTTTGTATAAAGAACAAATCTCGCAACCAGAACATATTTCAAATCTATTTTCGAAGATAAGCTTTATTGTATCAATGAATTCGTCAGATTTACCATCCATCAAATGTATCATGATTTTTTTTGGAGTTAAATTTAAAAGAGTATTTAGAGCATAATCATTTGAAGAAAATGTTATGTCTGAAAGGTATTTTGCATTTAATGTGTCGTCTTTAGTTGGAATTATATTTTTATCCTTGTCAAGTAAAATACTGTCTCCGTGGCAATATACTAAATGAACAAGGGGAGAATTTATACCATTTAAAGAGACATATACTTTTAAAACATTTATAAATTCCAGATACTCCTTGTCTGTAATATATTTATTAACAGAAATATCAATGATATAATCAAGATTTTTTGTGTAATTTTGCAATCTAAAATTTACAAATCCATCTAAAACGATTGATTTATTTTTTTTAATGTAATCTAAAACAGAAGTATAAACAGTAAGAAAATTATCTTCTCTTGAAATCATATCTTCTTGTATAAAATTGTTTGCTATTTCTATTATTTTCTTTTTTTCTAACGTATTAAAGTAAAAATAATTGTATGTTAAAATCCTTTTGAGAATTTTTTTTTCGTAAAAATTAATAATAGTATCAGTCAAAATTGCAGAAATTTTATCAAAAAATAAATCTGTATGTTCAGATGTGCAATGAATAATTATATTATTATATAATTTGAAACGCTTACATGAAATATATATATTTTCAAGGTCGATTTTAGTTAAGTCATAGCTTATGGAATTAAGTATTTCTTTATTATTGCATTTGATGCAAAGCGATTTCACTAAAAAAAGACCTCCTTTTATAAAATTCTTTCAAATGTATTATTTCTCAAAAAATTTTGATTTATACATTATCTTATTCAAAAGAAGTCTTTTTGCAACTTGTTTAATATTATATATATATTTTATAATCAATATCAGGGAAGATATCATCTTTCTCAGATATATCATTTAAAAATTCTTCGTCAATGTTATTTTCTTTTATTTGATAATATAGTTTTGTAAATCTGCCAACATGATCTTTTGTACGTTTTTTTGCATAATCGACCATTGTACCATTTGTAATTATAAAGTTCCAATCACTACTTTGAGCTAAAAGAAGTTCTCTCGCACATTGATTTAAAGCCGCAATTTTTAATTTATCTGTTTCATTTGCATATGTATTTGCAAGTTCAACCATTCTATCACCACATGTATGAAGGTGGCGAATAGAATAATCGTTAAGTTCATTAAGCCATACTTCACTATATCCATTTGCACCCCAACTTGAACGGCAAGGTGTACAAACTTGCATTTCTGGATATTTGTCAATAAATTCAGAAGGAGTAATAAGTTTAAAATCGCATTTATCATAATATATTTTTTTAAATAAAACATATAACCAGTAAGGACCTTCATACCACCAATGGCCAAAAAGCTCAGCATCATAAGGACATAAAACAATAGGTGGAGTTTGCATAAATTTAGAAAGGTTTGTAATTTGTTCTTGTCTAGAATCAAAAAAGTGGCCAGCTTGTTTCTCAGCAGAATCCATTGCCCATCTAACGTTATACAAGTCTTTATTTTCTGTTTTACCAGTAATTCTATGGTACTTTATGCCTGTATTAACTCTAACTCCATCATAAGTTATATATGGTTTAATATATTCATAATCAGCATCGTAGCCAATGTCTCTATAAAATTCACGATAATTAAAGTCGCCAGGGTATCCGCAAACAGAACTCCAAACTTGTCTTGAAGATTCCAAATCACGACCGAATGCAACTATGCCACCATGAGAAACGATAGGTGCAAATGTACCATAAACAGGAGCAGGGTCAGCGTATAAAATTCCGTGAGATTCAGTTATAATATATTCTATGCCAAATTCTTTTAAATATTTATCTGCTTCAGGAATATATCCACACTCTGGAAGCCAAATTCCACGTGGCTTTCTTCCTAAATATTTTTCATAAGTTTGGACACCTACTGCAATTTGAGCACGTACAGTTTTCTCGTTAAGATATAATATTGGAAAATAACCATGTGTTGCTCCACAAGTAATAATCTCAAGAACGCCTGTATCTTGAAAATGTTTAAATCCTTCAATTATGTTACAATTATAAATATCCTTAAAAATGTGTAAATCACCGAGAATATCTATCTAAATAATATTTTGATAATTCATTAAGCCTTGGATTGTCCTTTGTTCTAACAACTTCTTTTTCACAAAGCTCAATATGTTTATTTAAATATTTTATATATCTTTTTTGTAGAAGAGGGCTAGCAAGCATAGAAAGAAGAGGAGGAGTAAGAGACATTGTTAATCTAAAGTCTACTTTTTCTTCCTCTAGTTTTTTGAAATTTTTAAGAAGTGGAATATAAGTTTCAGAAATAGCTTCAAATAGCCATTGCTCTTCTAAATAATTTTCGCTTTCTGGATGGTGCACAAAAGGCAAATGTGCATGCAATACAAAGCTTACATATCCTTTTGGATTATTAGTCATTTGTTTCCTCTTTCTACTTTCTAATAAACTCACCAGAAGATGGGTTTGCAAGTTCGTTTAATTGTTCATCGTTATATAATGCACTATATACATCATAAATATTTCCGTATAATTTGTCTATATTGTTGATAAAATCTAAACTTCCAAAATCTTTAGAAGATAGAGCATTTGTTTTTATATTTTTAAATAATAAATTTCTTAAATCAGTTTTCTCAAATAGAATGTGATCATTTGGAGAAACAATATCATTAGAAGAATTAATGTATATGTAATCTTGTTTATTTTCATTAAATCTTCTACCAAGTTCTATAATATAGTCACAATTAGGCTCTTGAGTTCTTATGTACCAACTATTAGCAAAATCATTTATCTCGATTTCAAAAGAATAATTGCGAGTTATATTGTGAATGATTAAAACTGGTTTTGTCTCATAAAAGAAATTGTCTCCATGAGATGATATTAAAGCATTTCTATCATTATCTGAAATGTCCCAATATACAAATAAAGTAGTAGGTGTTTGTGCTAGTATTTTAACGATTGTTTGATTATATCTATAAGGCAAATCATAATATTCTGCAAGCATAGGCTTTGCAGTTGATTCGTCTACTGTAACTTTCTTTTTTGTAGAACGCTTTTTAGCTACTGTTTTAGCTGTTGCTTTAGTAGACACTTTAGCTTGTACTTTAGCTGGAGCCTTTTTCGCAGTTTCTTTAGAAACTTTAGCTGATTTTCCAGTTTTTGATTTAGCTTCAGTCTTTCTGCTAGTAGCAGCTTTAGAAGTCTTTGCTGCTTTTTCTGTTTTTGATTTAGCTTCAGTCTTTTTGCTAGTTACAGCTTTAGAAGAAGTTTTTTTAGGCGAAACATTAACCTTCTTTTTTACTTCTTTCGAAGTTGTATTTTTCTTCTTATTTTCTTCTTTTACAACATTTTTTGTTTCCTTTTTTGCCATAAAAACTTCCTCCTTTGTAAATTAATACATATATATCATATATCAAAAATAAAATAAATTCAATACAATTCTTAAATAAAAATTAAAAACTTGCAAAATGTATAATCATATGTTATAATACAATACAGTTAATAGTGAAACAAAACTAAAACAACCTAAAAATAAACAATTGAAAATGGATAAAGGAACGTGAAACAATGGGCAAACCAATAGAATTTGGTATAGGATTTCTAACAGGAAGGACTAATATTTGCAATATAATCAACAATTGCTACAAGGATATGATAGAACAATTGAAGGAATACCCAGAAGAAGTAAACCTAACAATATTCATATTGTATGATTTAGAATATCAGCATACCAAAAGAGAAGAATTTTATACACTAAAAGACGATGTATACAAAAAGATACGCATAAAATATATAACACCAGAAGATATAGACGAAGAAAAGAAAATTTTAAAATCAAGATATAATCTTACAAAAAGTGAAGTTAATCTTATATTAGGCAGTGGATATGCTAGAGCAAGAAATTCAATTATGTATTTTGCATTAAAGAGAAATATTGATTACCTTCTATTTTGGGATGATGACGAATATCCATATGCTAATATTAAAGGAGAAGATAATAGCATTATTTGGCAAAAACAGAATAATATATTAGAGCATTTAAAAGTAATACCTGATGCAGATGTAACTGCAGGTCACAGATGTGGAAATATGTCCCCTGTACCTAGTATATACCTAGAAAAGGGATCTTGCCAAGAACAATATTTTAAAGAATATATAGATGCTGTAAGCAATGAAGTTGTTTCATGGGATTCTGTTAAGAAATACATGAATGGTGAAAATGGTATAGCATATGCAGAAACAGATATTACAGAAGGAAAAGATAAAATAGTATTAAAATACGTTGGACTTAAAAATTGGCTTTATGCTTCAGGAATATGTATAAACCTAACACATCTTGAAAAAATCCCAGCATTTTATAACCCACCATTTGCAAGGGGAGAAGATACATTCTTTTCTACATTACTTACAGAAGCAAAGGTAGTTAAAGTTCCAACATATCATTTCCATGATAGTTTCTTAAAATATACTGGAATTTTAAAGGGCAAATTCCCTAAAAAATTTGAGAAACCAAATGCAGACGATACAGATGTTGGAGAAAGATTTTTAAGAGCATCACTTGGATGGATAAAGTATAAACCATTACTTATGTATATAATGCAAAGAAAAACATATTTAAAGGATATAGAAGTTGTAAAGGAAAAATTAAAAAATAGTATAGAAAAAATAAATGAAATGTTTCCAAATAATGATTTCCTATGTTTGACAGACGAGCTTGAAAAATATGACAAAGATGTTCAAATACATTATAAGGAATATTTAAAAACAAATGACGTATGGAATAGAATAAAAATGCAAATAAGAGAAGAATATCAAAATAAATAAATAAAGATAAATAAAGAGTTCAATTTGAACTCTTTACTTATTGATATTTTATTCTTATATTGATATAATATAAAATGAAAAAATTATTTAATTACAAGGAGAGAAAAATGATAAAAACACTTAGTAAATACATACAAGAATATAAAAAATATGCAATACTTTCTCCAATATGTGTAGCACTTGAAACAATATTGGAAGTTATAATTCCATTTTTAATGTCGTATTTGATAGACAATGGAATTAATAAAAATGATATAAATGAAATATGGAGAATAGGATTTATATTAATTATTTGTGCAATTGCATCCTTAGTATTTGGAATACTTTCAGGAATATTTGCATCAAAAGCATCGACTGGATTTGCTAAAAATTTAAGAAGGGGAATGTATTATAATGTGCAAAACTTTTCTTTCTCAAATATAGATAAATTTTCAACAGCAAGTATTATTACAAGACAAACAACAGATGTAACTTATGTGCAAATGGCATTTCAAATGATGACAAGGATTGCAGTAAAAACGCCTGTAATGTTAGTTGCAGCTCTTATAATGTCTTTTACTGTTAATAAAGAATTATCTTTAATTTTCTTGTTAGTCATGCCATTTTTAGCAGCAGGATTATATTTCATTGCAACTAGGGCACATCCAATGTTTGAAAAAACTTTTAAAATATATGATAAATTAAATGAAGATGTGCAAGAGAATGTAAGGGGAATAAGAGTTGTTAAATCATTTGTTACAGAAGACAAAGAAATTGAGAAGTTTAA
>CANQXL010000050.1 GCA_947627705.1 uncultured Clostridia bacterium | reverse complement strand
ACAGAAAAAACAGAAAGAGAAAAATTAGAAAGATTATGCAAATTTACAGCACACATTTGGCAAGTACACCCTTTTGGAGAAGGAAATACAAGAACTACAGCTTTATTTATACAAAAATATTTGAATAGCAAAGGTTTTAATGTTAATAACGAATTATTCAAAGATAATTCATTATATTTTAGAAATGCTTTAGTTAGAGCAAATTATAGCAACATTTCAAAGGGAATAGAAGAAGATAATAAATATTTAATAATGTTTTTTGAAAATTTGCTATTTAATAAAAATAATAAATTAGATAATACAGAACTTAAATTATATGATATCTAATACGAAAAGGAAGATAAAAATGCAAAATCAATTTTCAAGAACAGAACTATTAATAGGAAAAGAAAAACTTAAGCAGCTACATAATGCAAAAGTAGCTGTTTTTGGCATAGGCGGAGTTGGATCATATGTTGTTGAAGGATTAGCAAGAGTTGGAATTGGTAATTTTATTTTAGTAGATAAAGATGTGGTGGATTTAACAAATATCAATAGACAAATAATTGCAACAAGAAAAACTATAGGAAGACCAAAGGTTGAAGTGTCTAAAGAAAGAATACTAGAAATAAATCCTGATGCAAATGTAGAAATATTTCAAAAATTTTTTATACATGATACTAAAGAAATACTTGATAATACAGTTGATTATATAGTTGATGCAATAGACACTATAACATCTAAAATAGAATTGGTAGTAAGGGCAAATGAACTTAATATTCCAATTATTTCAAGCATGGGAACAGGAAACAAATTAGATCCAACAAAATTTGAAGTGACTGATATATATAAAACTAGTGTATGTCCACTTGCTAAGGTTATGAGAAAAGAATTAAGAGCAAGGAACATAAAAGCACTTAAAGTAGTCTATTCAAAAGAAGAGCCAATAAAGCTAAATAATACTAATAATACAAGCTTACAAAATAATAATATACTTTCGGAAAATACAGAATGTGAAAGCCAAATAAAAAAACAAGTGCCAGGAAGTGTGTCATTTGTACCATCTGTTGCAGGATTGATAATTGCAGGAGAAGTTATAAAAGATATTATATCTTGAAATTTATTGTAAAATTCATATGTAAACAAAACCAAAAATACGCTTAAATTACGTCAAAATTCGTTGACTAGGCATACAAAATATAGTATAATAATAGTATAAGAAATAGAAAGGAGGTGCTTACTATGTCAAGAACAAAGAAAATATTAATTATTCTTTTAGCAATGTTTTCATTTTTGGCAATATTTTCTTTAAAATCAAGTGCGGCAACATCAGCAGAAAAGGCTATTGTATTTGATGCTAAATATTACTTAAATAGATATTCGGACTTAAAGAAAGCCTTTGGAAATGATTACACAGCAGCATATAACCATTTCATTAATTATGGCTTAAAAGAAGGAAGAACTGGAAGTTTATTATTTGATGTAAAATCATATTTAAAATATTACCCAGACTTAAAGAAAGCCTTTGGAAATGATTATAAGGCAGCATATGAACATTTCTTAAATTATGGTTTAAAAGAAGGAAGAATGGCAAGTCCAATATTTGATGTAAAATCGTATTTAAGTAACTACCCAGACTTAAAGAAAGCCTTTGGAAATGACTATGTAGCAGCATACAACCATTTCATTAATTATGGAATGAAAGAAGGAAGGGTAACAAGTGCATCATTTTTCATAAAAACATATATAAACAATTATCCAGACTTAAAGAAAGCTTTTGGAAATGATTATACAGCAGCATATGAACACTATATGAATTATGGAATGAAAGAAGGAAGAGTTGCAACACATATACATTCATATATTGCAAAAATAACTGAACCAACAGCTACAGAGCAAGGATTTACAACATTTACTTGTTCATGTGGAAACAGTTATGTAGGTAATTATGTGCCAGCACTAGAAATTGAAGAAGACGTTAAGCCAAATGAAACGCCAGATGTAACTCCAAGTGAACCAGAAGAAGTTGTACCTAGCGAAACACCAAGTAGCCCAAGTAAAGAACCACAACTTCTACCTGAAACAGATTCAAATGAATTACCAACTATCATACCTGATTCTTTACCAGGAGAGAAAAAGGAGCCTGAACCACAAGAGGTTAAACCAAATACTGCACAAACACCTAGTAAATCAAATGGTCATGTTCATCAATTCTCAGAATGGGAAACAATAACTGAATCAGCATGTAATAGATATGGTGAAAGACAAAGAAAATGTAATTCATGTGGATATGTAGAAAAAGAAAGACTTAAAACTCTTGCAGCACACGTACTTCACTATACTTATTATGTACCTGCAACATGTACAGAAAGAGCAAGACAATATAGCGAATGTTCAGTATGTGGTCAAGTATTCTTTGGATTAAGAGAACAGGCTTTAGGTCATGATTATTCTAAGAATGTCACAGAAGCAGCAACTTGTCAAAAAGAAGGAGCAAGCTATACAAAATGTAGCCGTTGTGATTCTAAGATTAATGTAAAAACAACACCTAAAGTAGGTCATAATTATGAAACTAAAATAGTTGAACCAACTTGTACGAAAGACGGTTTAAAAACTCAAAGTTGTACAATGTGTGGAAAAGTAATTAGTTCTCAATTTGTTTCAAGAACAGGACATAATTACAAAGAAGAAGTAGTAGGTGCTACATGTATTCAAGGTGGAACTATAACTAAAACATGCTTAAACTGTGGTGATGTAAAAACACAAAAAATAGAAGGAACAGCACATAAATGGATTAATGAAAAAGTTATAACTTCTACATGTACAGGATCTATTACTGAACACGAATGCTCTTATTGTGGATTAAAAGAAACAATACAATCAGACTTTGCTGGAACAGGACACAAATGGGCTGACCCAAATGGTAATACAGGATTTGAAAACAATTATTGTTTGAAATGTCACGAAAAAGCTCCAAACTGGACAAATACATGGGCAACAACAGTATACAGATCAGTATTTGAGAAAGTATGGAAAGAAGATAAAGGATATGACTATCCTTCTGACAGTTTACCAGATGTTTACCGTTTAAGTCCTTCAGGAATTGCAAAATTCAGAGAAGAAATTAAGAAGAGCGGTGGAGATAGAACACGTGTTGTTTGGTATGTAGGATTCCACGCTGATACAGCAACAAGCTATGGATTTGAGAATGGAAAGGACTTTATATTAAAAACAGTAATAACTGCAGACTGGAAGTTCGAAGTAACTGCACCAGATCCTAAACCAGGATACAAATTCACAAAGTGGGTTAATAAAGCAACAAGAGAAGAAGTAAGTACAAATAAAACACTTGTAACTTCTTGGAGAGACAAAGATAAGACATTCGAGGCACTTTATGAAAGAATATAAAATAGCATCTATATAAACAAAAAGAGAGTTCAATTTTGAACTCTCTTTTACTTAGATTTTTACCATATATAATTTATTTATATTATTCCATAATTTTTATATATTTTACATTTCTTAGTTGTATTGGGTTTTCCATTGTAGTTTTATTAAATTTTTTATAGATAACGAATATTTTGTCACCTTCTTTTAATTTAGAAATATCCAAATCATTTCCATTACTACTTTTAATTCTATCAACTATTATATAGTAATCTGCCAATGTACCTTTAGCGTTTTCATAATTGCCACCAAATGTAGAAACATCATAATTTTTTGCTTCTTCAATAATCTCTGGTGTTTTAGATACAAAAATATAATTATCATGTAGATCAATCTTTGTAATTGTTCCAGTATATGTTTTATACTGAAGTAACACATATATAAATATAAATAATATTATTATTAAAAATATTATCAGAAAAATTATCATTTTTCTTTTTTTAGACATATGGACATCATTCCCTTCTTATATTTGCTACAAATCAATATTAGTACATAAATAAAAATTTGTCAAATTAATGATATTATATCAAAGAATAGCTGAAAATAAATCATTTCAGCTATTCTAATTAATAGTAACTAATCCTTTAATTTTCTTTACAAATAATTGAAATTTCAAACGAATTATGATAAAATAAACAACGTAAAATAAAAATTATTAATGAAAAAAGGTGATTTAAAATATGGGTACATTTCTTTCGGATAATAGATTTTTATATTTATTATTAGCTGTATTAGTAATAACAAATATAATGGGTATGACAACAGGGGCTATGTTAAATTTGGTACTTACACTTCCAGCAGTATTAATAGCAATTACATTTCATGAATTTGCACATGCATATGCAGCAACAAAACTTGGAGATGATACACCAATAAATCAAGGAAGATTAAGCTTAAATCCGCTTAGTCATATAGACCCAATAGGATTTGCTCTTTTACTATTTGCAGGTTTTGGATGGGGAAAACCTGTGCAAATAAATCCTAGAAATTTTGATAGAAAATATTCAGAACTAACAGGAGAAGCAATTGTCGCAATAGCAGGTCCACTTATGAACTTCTTCATTGCAATAATTGCAACGATTGCATATGTCGCACTATATAAATTTGCACCTACATTTATAATTACACAAACAGGAGACATCATATGGACTTTACTTCAATATTTGATAATTATAAATATTGGACTTGGAATATTTAACTTAATACCACTTCCACCACTTGATGGTTCAAAGGTATTAGTCAGATTTTTACCATATAATGCTAAACAATGGTTTTACGAAAAAGAGCGTATATTTTATATAGTATTCTTAATTGCATGGATAACAGGACTTGCAGGTATAGTTATTAATCCTGTACTTAACTTCATATATACAGGATTACTACATATTGTTCTTGCAATATTTGGAATATAAAAAGGTTTATAGATATCCTTGCTTAAAAATCTAAATATAATATAAAAGGAAAAATATGAAAGATATTACAGTACTAGGAATAGAAACAAGCTGTGACGAAACAGCAGCAGCAGTTGTAAAAAATGGTAGAGAAGTACTTTCAAATGTGATTAATTCGCAAATAGATATACACGAAAAATTTGGTGGAGTAGTTCCAGAAATAGCATCAAGAAAGCACATTGAAGCTATTTCATATGTCACAGACGAAGCACTAAAAAAGGTAAATAAAAAACTTGAAGATATAGATGTAATTGCATGTACATATGGACCTGGACTTGTAGGAGCATTACTTGTGGGCGTTCGGATATGCAAAGGCATTAAGCTATGCAATTTCAAAGCCATTAGTTCGGAGTAAATCATATAGAAGGACATATTGCAGCAAATTACATAACATTTAAAAACTTAGAACCAAGATTTTTGTGCCTTGTAATATCTGGTGGGCATACACATTTAGTAGAAATAGAAGATTATACAAAATTTAATATACTTGGAAGGACAAAAGACGATGCAATAGGAGAAGCATTTGATAAGGTGGCAAGAGTTATGAACTTGACATATCCACGGTGGACCTAAGGTAGATGCTCTTGCAAAACTAGGAAATGCAAATAACATTGAACTTCCTAAAACACACATAGAAGGACTAGATTTTAGTTTTAGTGGTATAAAAACAGCAGTCATAAATTTAAACCACAATAAAAAAGATATAAAAAAGGAAGATCTATGTGCAAGTTTTGAACAAACAGTAACAGATATGCTTATCCAAAATACAAAAAAGGCAGTAGAAGAAAAGAAATTTAATAAAATTGCACTTGCACGGTGGAGTCTCTGCAAATTCATATATCAGAGAAAGGTTCTTAGAACTTGGAAAAGAATTAAACTTAGAAATCTATTTTCCAGATTTAAAACTTTGCACAGACAATGCAGCAATGATAGCAAGTGCTGGATATTATAATTACATTGCAGGTAAGACAGCAGACTTAACACTAAATGCAGTACCAAATTTAAAGATAGGAGCATAAAAATGAGTATATATGCCATAGCTGATCTCCATTTATCTTTTGCAAATCCAAAGCCAATGGATATATTTGGAGATAATTGGAAGGAACATGAAAAAAGAATAGAAGAAGACTGGATAAATAAAGTAAAAAAAGAAGATCTTGTATTACTTCCAGGGGATTTTTCATGGGCTATGACTGTAGAAGAAGCATATGAAGATTTTAAGTTTTTAAACCGGCCTTCCAGGTAAAAAAATTATGTCAAAGGGAAATCATGATTACTGGTGGTCTAGTCTTAAAAAACTTAAAGAATATTTAGATAAGAATCATTTTGATAATATAGAGTTTTTACATAATAATTCATTTGAACACGATAATTGTATAATTTGTGGAACTAGGGGATGGAATTTTTTAGAAGAAGAGGAAGATAAAAAAATATTAAATCGAGAATTAATTAGACTTGAAATTTCAATAAAAGATGGAATTTCAAAATATGGGAATGATAAAGATATAATTGTATGTTTACATTACCCTCCAACAACAAAGACTCTTCTTGAAAATTCAGATTTTATAAAATTAATGAAAAAGTATAACGTGAAAAAGTGTATCTATGGTCATTTACACGGAGACGGAATAGGTGAAAAGATAGAAGGCAAAATAGATGATATAGAACTTAAACTTGTTAGTGCAGATGGCCTTGGATTTAGCTTGGAAAAAATAGTGGAGTAAAATATGATAGGTAAAATTACAAAAAATATTTCAAATATTTTTATTGTTTCAGTAGAACGGTAAAGAATATGAAGCAGTTGCAAGGGGAAAATTTAAGATAGAAGGGAAAAGCTTAGTTGTTGGTGATAATGTAGAAATTGAAAAGCTAGAAGAGAATAAAGCAGTAATTACAGAAATCCAAGAAAGAAAAACATATTTAAAAAGACCAAAGGTATCTAATATATCGAATGTCATATTTGTAGTTTCTCCTAAAATGCCAAAAATAAATTTGAATATACTTGACAAAGAACTTTGTCTTGCGGAATTTTTAAACTTAAATTCGAGTATTGTAGTCAATAAAACAGATTTAGATAAAGAAAAATCAGAAGAAATATTTAAAATCTACACAAATTCAGGATATAATGTAATAAAAACAAATGCAGAAAAAGGAGAAGGAATAGAGAGCTTAAGAAAAATCTTAAAGAATAACGTATCCGCATTTGCACGGACAATCTGGAGTTCGGTAAATCTACTCTTACAAATAAGATATTAAAAAGAGAAATAACAAGAACTGATGGAATAAGTAAGAAAAATAAAAAAGGTAAGAACACAACAACAGATATCACTTTATATGAAATAGAAAAGGATACATATTTGCTAGATACACCTGGCTTTCAGACAATAGATATATATGAAATAGAAAGTAAAAACTTAGATAGATATTTTAGAGAATTCAAAAAATATATATCTAATTGTGAATATGTACGGATGCTCTCATATAAAAGAAGAAAATTGTGGGATAAAAGATGCTTTAAATAAAGGCAAAATAGAAAAAACTAGATATGAAAACTATATCAAGATATATAATGAATTAAAAGACAGGGAGGAACACAAATGGTAGAAATATCAACATCAATATTAAATGTAAAAAAGGAAGATGCAAATAAGATTATTTATGGACTTGAAGTAGCACATACAGACTATTTTCATATAGATGTAATGGATGGAAAGTTTGTCCCAAAAGATACATCAAAACTAATGAATGAATACACAAACATGGTAAAGCAAATTTCAAATATTCCAATAGATGTTCACTTAATGGTAAAAGACGTAAAGAAATACGTAGACGAATATTTAGGATTTAGCCCTAATATAATTACATTTCACTATGAAGCGGTAAAAGACAAAGAAGAAGTTAGAAATATTATAAATTACATAAAAGAAGCAGGAGTAAAGGTTGGTTTATCAGTAAAGCCAAATACAAAAATAGAAGAAATTTATGATTTCTTGCCATTTATTCATATGTGTCTTGTAATGACAGTTGAGCCAGGTCTTGGTGGTCAAAAATTGATACCAGAAACGCTAGAAAAGGTAAAAACATTAAAAGAATACATTACGAAGAATGATATTGATATAGATATAGAAGTTGATGGTGGAATAAAAGAAGAAAACATAGAGCTTGCAAAGAATGCAGGAGCTAATATATTCGTTGTAGGTACAGCAATTGTAGAAAGCGACAATATGGAAAATACAATAGATAATTTAAAAAACTAAAGGAAGGAAATATATTTTGGAAATAGAGCGGAGTAATTGAAACAATTATATATTCAAATGAGTTAAACTCATATACAGTAGCAAGATTAAAAACAGAAGAAGATACAATAACAATTGTAGGTTTTTTGCCTTTTGTAAATATAGGAGATAGTATAATTGTAATTCGGAGAGTTTGTAACGCACAAAGATTATGGAGAACAATTTAAGGTAAGTACCTTCAAAAAAGGAATGCCTAAAACCAAAGAAGCACTCGAAAGATACTTAGGTGGCGGAAGTATAAAATGGGTAGGAGAAAAGACGGCAAAAAAAATTGTTAAAGAATTTGGCGATGAGACAATATATGTTCTTGAAAAGGAACCAGAATTGCTTACAAGAATAAAAGGTATAACCGAAGAAAAGGCAATGGATATATCAGCAAGCTTTATAGAAAAAAAGGAACTTTGGAAACTTGTTAGTTTTTTAGAAGAAATGGGAATAGAAGCAAGCTATGCTAAAAAAGTTTATGATACATATGGAGTAAATGCGATAGAAGAAATAAAAAATGATCCATACAGATTAATAGATGTCGTAAGGGGGATTAGCTTTAAGGCAATTGACGAAGCAGCATTAAGAATAGGTGTAAACCAAGACGACGAGCAAAGAATAACATATGGCATAAAGTATGCATTATTACTTAGTGCATATAATGGTCATACTTGCGTTTTAAGAAACAATTTACTTGACTTTACTTCATCACTTCTTCAAATATCAGAAAGTACAATCGATATATTTATAAATCAATTAAAAGTAAAAGAAATAATTGCAATAGAAGAAAGAGACGAAGAAGATTGGGTATATTTAAAAGAATTCTATGATGCAGAAATGTTTATTGCAGCAAAGTTAATTAGACTTGACAATGTAAAAAATAGAAAACAAATTGTATATATAGAAGATAAACTCGAAAAGCAAGAAAAAAATAATAACATTGAACTATCAGATAAGCAAAAAGAAGCAATATATTCGGTAAACAAGCATAATGTATGTGTAATCACAGGTGGACCTGGTACACGGCAAAACAACAATAATAAAAAGCATAATTGAACTATATAAAAGAGAAGGAAAAAAGGTAGTTTTATGTGCTCCTACAGGACGTGCTGCAAAAAAAATGACAGAAACAACAGGAGAAGATGCAAAGACATTACATAGGTTACTTCAAATAGCGAAGATAGACGATAGCAAATATATAAATGACGACATAAAAATAGAGCCAATAGATGCAGATGTAATAATTGTTGACGAAGTATCAATGATTGATTTAAGCCTTATGAAATATCTACTTATGGGGATATATGAAGGCACAAAACTTGTGCTTGTTGGAGATGTTGACCAGCTTCCATCAGTTGGCCCACGGAAGTATTTTAAAATGCATAATTGCGTCAGAGAGAATACATGTTATAACTTTAGATAAAATTTTTAGGCAAGCTGCAAAAAGTAAAATAGTATTAAATGCGCATAATGTCAATTCAGGAGAGTATTTTGTTGAAGATAAAGATGGAAAACTTGAAAGAGATTTCTTTTTTGTTGAAGAAAATAACCAAGAAAGAATTTTAAATTTTGTACTTTCGCTATATAAAGATGGATTAAAAAAATTTGATAACTATGAAGAATTTAAAAGTATTCAAATAAT
>CANQXL010000049.1 GCA_947627705.1 uncultured Clostridia bacterium | reverse complement strand
GACAAAAACGAATTTGATACAAGAATAGAAATCCCAACAGGAAGTTATGAAGGTTCAAAGTTAAGAAATATATATGATTTAGCTGGAAACATGTTTGAATGGACAACAGAAGTAGGAGACCATAGCACTGCAGATTCAGAACCAGCCAACATAACGCGGTAATTTTGCTGTTCTTCGTGGTGGTAGCTTCACTAACTATGGTGCTAGTGCTCCGCTTTGCTATCGCGACGGCGCTGCTAGTTCGTCGAGTTTTTTTGATGCACACATCGTTTTTCGTGTTGTACTATATGTAAAGTAGCACTGACCACTATTAACATAATATAAACAATCGGCAATAGGGAATTTGACAAGTCAAATTTTGGCATTTTTTAAAAAATATAATAAGAACATGACCTAGTTGACAAAATTTATGAATATGATATAATCTTAACATAATTATTAGCCAAGTGCTAAAATTATAAGGAGGTTTTTTATGGGTAACTAGAAGTAAAAGCAAGACCAAATAACAAGAAAGGAAGGTAAAGTAAGTGGAACCATCAAATGTTGTAAGGACAGTTGTGGCATGTGATGTGTGTGGACTATGCGATACGATGGATTCGGTTGTTAAAGAGATGAGTGAAAATATGTATCTTTGCACTTCTATTCGGTTTAAAAGCGACGAAGAAAACAACAATAAGCGTAGTGTAGCCATTATGGAATTTACCAAACAGACGTGTATATGGTTTGAGCAGAGAGTAAAATATGCTGATGCAGGAGATATGTCAAGGCTTAACGATGAAATAAAAAAAATAATAGACAAGATGTACTTAAAAAGGGGATTCTACTGTACGTCTTTGCAATGCCAAAGCAATTTCAATGCGCACATTTCTCGAAGCACGGCAATTATGCTTTTTACTAGGCAATATCCGTAAAACTTATGGCGTTATTATGCCAAAATATAATCTCAGTATTTTCTTGTAATTTAGAGAATACTGAGATTTTCTTATTTATATTCTTTTAAAAGTGGCTGTATTTGTTTTCCTTGAATTGCTTCTTCAATTGTAGGAATAACCATATCAAAATGTGCAACTAATGAATTTGGCTTCTTTATATAATCATCTTGACCAAATGGAACAAAATATACATATTTTAAATTCATTAGTTTCATAATGTTTTGACCACTTAATCCGAAGTCCATCATTTGTTGAGACAGCAACAATTATTGGACTTTGATTTCTAAGAGTTGCTTTTACTGCAAGATTTGCAGCATTATCAGTGATACTATTTGCCATTTTTGCCATAAAATCTCCCGTTGCAGGAAGAACTAACATTGCATCCATTTTATACATAGGGCCAAATTTTTCAGCCTCAACAATATCTTTTACAACAGATTTCCCGACAGATGCTTTCTATTTCATTTACAAAATCTTCTGCTTTTCCAAATCTTGTGTCATAATCTACAATTTTATTTGAAAGAACAGGATAAAGATCATATCCCGCATCCTTTAAATTTTGTAGTACAATTAGTACTTTTTTTAATGTACAAAATGATGCTGTAATAACTACTCCAAGTTTCATTTCACATCAATCACTTTCTTTAGCGTTTTAAGTAAAATTTCGGATGCTTCTTCAGGTGCGTAATTGCTTGGAATTCCAGGATAAATTTTATATTTTATATTGTTTTTATGTTTTTTAACAATTTCCTGATTTATACCATAAGGAGCTGATGCAATATCTAAAATATAAGGAAGATGGTTAGAAACAATTGCCTCTTCTGGTATAATGTTATAAGGAATAGTATTAATTACTATATCAACTATTTCGAAGATTTCTATAATATTTTGAGAAGTCAAAGGATAATAATTTTGAACCTTATCTTTATATATCATTTCTTTAGGTCTAGAAATAACATATGTTTTAATTCCAGCACTTTTTAGTCTAAGATATAGTTCTTTTCCAAGCTTTCCATATCCAAGAATACATATTTTATCATTTCCAAAGTCTTTTATATATTCTAGAGTTCCGACGTACAGTTAAATCATTATTGACTTTTTCTACTTCATTATCATCTAAAAAACTGATAATTTGAGAAGAAGGTATAAGTTCTAAAAGCTTTTTTGTCTTAAGACCTGTAAAAAATATTGTATTTTCGTTTATATTTTTAAAAATATTTTCGGGAAGTTTTATAATACCGCTTGGAGCTTTAATTTCTAAATTATCATTAATACCACTTATAGGGAATAGTACAACATCAAATTTAGATAAATCAAGCGTATCTATTTCTTCCTTTATAATGTTAGAGTTTGTATTATTAAAACCTATTTGAAAAACATTTTCGTCATTTGACAAATCCTCCATCATAAAGCTATATCTTTTATCTCCACCTAAAAATAAAATATTCATGGCATCCTCCATTTCTAGTAATATGATATTAAAATTATTGGAAAAAGTTACAAGTTATATACATAAATCATAAAATAAAATAGATAAAATAACACTAGTTATAATATTTTAAATTATAGGAGGAATTAACATGTGTGCAATTTGTGGATGGCTAAATTTTAATAAAGATCTACATGAAAAACAAGATAGGTTTAAAGAAATGTTAGAACTTATGTCATGTAGGGGAAAGGATAATACAGGCTTTTATTTTGATAAATCAGTTATGCTTGGACATAAAAGACTTGCAATAGTTGATTTAGAAAATGGAAATCAACCTATGTATTATAAAGATTATATTATAGTATACAATGGTGAATTATATAATACAAACGATGTTAAAAATGATTTAGTAGATAAAGGATATACATTTGATACAACAAGTGATACAGAAGTTATTTTAAAGGGCTATGCCGAATATCAAGAAAAAATATTAGAAAAACTTGAAGGGATTTTTGCGATTGGAATATATAATAAAAAAACAAAAGAAATGTTTTTAGCAAGAGATAGATTTGGCGTGAAGCCATTGTATTATTGCAATAAAGATGGTAATTTTATCTTTGCATCTATGATAAGAGCAATACTTAAATCTGAAGTCGTAAAGCCATATCTAAGTAAAGAAGCTTTGGGAGAACTACTTGCACTTCGGTCCTTCTAAAAAACAGGAAAGTGGAATATTTACAGGAATAAAAGAATTAAGACCAGCGCACTTTTTAAAGTTTAAAGAAGGAAAATGTGAGATAAAAAGATATTGGAAGTTAGAGACAAAAGAATGTAATGATACATTTGAAGAAGCAAAGGATAAGGTAAGAGAATTACTTACAGATTCAATAAAAAGACAAACAGTTTCAGATGTGCCAATTGCAACACTTTTGAGTGGTGGACTTGATTCAAGTTTGGTAACAGCAGTTGTTGCTGAAAATATGAAAGATAAGAAACTTACAACTTATTCTATAGATTATGAAGACAATGATAAATATTTTAAGAAAACAGCATTTACAGTTTCTTTAGATGAACATTATATAGATGTTATGAGTAAAGAGTTTAATACAAATCACATATATAAAACAATTTCACAAGATGATGTTGTAAAATATTTAGAGAATAGTTTATATGCAAGAGATTATCCAGGAATGACGGATATTGAGTCTTCGCTTCTTTGGTTTTCAAAGGAAATTGCAAAAGATTATAGGGTTATACTAAGTGGTGAATGTGCAGACGAATTCTTTGGGGGATATCCTTGGTTTTACAGGAAGGAACTTAATGATAGAGAATTATTCCCTTGGATTAATAACTTAGAGTATAGACAAAATTTATTAAATAAAGATTTACAAAATGATATAAACTTAAAAGAGATAGTTGAAAAAGAGTACACAAATACAATAAATGAACTTTCTGAAGAAGATAGAAAGAAAAAGGATAAGAAACTATTTTATATTAATATGACGCATTTTATGCAATGCTTGCTTGACAGAAAAGATAGAATGACGATGCATGCAACACTTGAAGCAAGAGTACCTTTTGCAGATACAAAGCTTGTAGAATATTTGTGGAATTTACCTTTTGAATATAAATATAATGAAAATACAGAAAAATATTTACTAAGGAAGGCATTTGAAGGCGTTATACCAGAAGAAGTATTATGGAGAAAGAAAAATCCATATCCTAAGACACACCATCCTAAATTTAAAGAAGAAGTCTCAAAACTTTTGAAGAAAAGACTTGAAAATAAAGATAGTAAAATGTACAAAATATTTAATATAGACGAAATAAATAAACTTTTGGACGAAAATGATGAAAACGATATACTTCCATGGTACCGGTCAACTTATGACAAAACCACAACTTATTGCGTATTTATATGAATTTGATTTGTGGCTTGAAAAATATCAAATTGAAATTGAAGGAATATAGCAATTTTTAATTAGAATTACTAAAATGATTTATTTGTTTTGTACTTTTATATTGAAAATAATGTGGACGTTGTGATAAAATTAATTAATAAAATATATGAAATGAGGTAAAAAATGCAAATTTTCGGCATATGGTGGTAATTTAGTAGCAACGAATATAAATCTAGGATATTTTTCACTTTTTGGTTTGCTACATCGTATGTTGCAATGTATTTGATTTCACCATTTATGAATAAATTGGTAAATAATATGGATAAAAAAGAGCATAGAAATTTGATAATAATTTTGCTTATATTAATTTCTATTATCCCTATATTAATAAATGGAGCCTTAGGATTTTATAGTGATATAGGACTATTTATTTGTTTATATTTCATTGGAGCATATATAAGAAAATATGATATAAAAGTACAAAACAATAAAAAGCTAGTATTTGATACATGCAAATAAATACATGGTACGAATTATCTTTGACAAAATAATACAAATAAATAGATATTATTTCCAAGATAACTGGAAGGTTGCAATTCATGTAATTATATGGAGTGCTATTATATATCTGTGCTGCACAGTAATTGATACGGTAAGGAGAAAACTAATAGAAGAGCCTTTATTTAGAATAAAAATTAAAAAGCAATAAAGTAAATGTTGAAATTATAATATATATTGTGATAAAATTATTTTGAAATAGAATAATGAAATAGAATAATAAGGGAGAAATCAAATGCAAGGAACAGAAATAATTGATAAAGTAGATGTAGATACACGTGTACATGATAATAATATAAAAAAAGAAAGAGATTTAAATTTTGAATTACTTAGAGTAATATCTGCTATTTTTATTGTAGCAAGTCATTTTGCTTGCTATGGAGGATCATTAATACTATATAATAAACTTGTACCAAATTTAGTCGTAGGAGAGTTACTTTTTATGCTTGGTTCATATGGCGTAAATTGTTTTGCACTTATAAGTGGATACTATTTAGTTAATTCAAAATTCAAAGTCAAGAATTTATTAAAAGTAATACTTGCAGTTTTATTTTATTCTATAGGTTTTTACATTATAGCAAGATACTTTAATCTTACAGATGGTAGTATAAGTAATTTACTAAAAAATATTTTTCCTATTTCTTATGGCGCATATTGGTTTGCAACTGCTTACGTTGGAATGTATATACTTTTCCCATTTGTAAATTTAATAATAAATAATATGACACAAAGAATGCACAGAAATTTAATAATAATTTTAACAGTAATGATATCTTTGATATCCACAATTTTATTTAATGCAACGCCATCATATTATAATGATTTAACATTTTTAATATATTTATATTTGATATCAGCATATATAAGAAGATATGATATAAAAATTAATGATAATAAAAAAGTATTCCTATTAATTATATTATTAATAATTTTTATTGTTATAATGCAAAGCTTATATACATCTATAGGAATTAACAAAAATGGAGCAATTGTTATTGCTAAGCAATTTGGCTTACCAACAATTATTTTGTCTGTTCTTACATTTTTATTATTTAAAAATATAAAAATATCAAAAGGAAAAATTATACAATTTTTAGCAAAAGCATCATTTGGAGTATATTTAATACATACTAATGTACATATGGTGAGAATCATATTTGATAAAATTATTGGTATAGAAAATTATTATTTTGTAAATGTTGGAAAAGTTATTCTTTGTGTAATTATAGGAACTATAGGTATTTATGTATCTTGTGTTGTTATTGATACTATTAGAAGAAAACTTCTTGAAGAACCACTATTTAAAACTAAGGCATTTAATGGATTGTGCAATAAAATAGACAGTTTCATGAATTTAAATGAATAGATTTTAATATAATTAATATAAATAAAAAAAGAAAGAGAAGAGAAAATGCAAATTAAAGTTGAAAAAAAGAAAAATAAATCAGAAGGGTTTATGAAAAGTGTGCTTGTGCTTATGTTTTCACAGGTACTTATAAAACTTTTAGGCTTTGTATACAGAGTTTATCTTACAAATAGAGAAGGATTTGGAGACGAAGGAAATGCAATATATAGTGGTGGATATTTAATATATGCCATATTGCTTACAATATCGTCTATTGGCGTACCTAATGCGATTTCAAAGCTTGTATCAGAAAAAACAGCAATTGGAGATAATAAAGGAGCAGATAGAATACTTAAAATTGCTCTTATGACATTTGGTATAATTGGACTTTGCGGAACACTTATATTGTTACTAGGAGCAAGGTATATATCAAATGTAATATTACAAATACCAGAGTGTGAGCTAACACTTGTTGCTTTATCACCAGCTATTTTCTTTGTTAGTATTGCATCTGTTATGAGAGGATATTTTAACGGAAGAGATAGGATTTCTGCAACAGCAAAAGCACAAACATTAGAGCAAATATTTAAAACAGTTCTAACAGTTGCAGTTGTTGAAATTGTAGTACTTCTTTATGGAACAAATGTAACTATTATGGCAGCAGGAGCAAATCTAGCTACAACTTTATCTGTATTACTTAGCTTTCGGATATTTAGGTATATATTATAAATTATATAAAAAGCAAAAAGATTTTGCAGAAGTAAAACAAGTAAAAACAGAAAGAGAAAGCATAATAAGCATAGTAAAAAAGATTTTGTTTGTTTCTTTTCCAATAACATTAAGTGCAATAATGTCTACATTAAATAAAAATGTAGATTCAATGACAGTTATAAGATTTTTAAAAAAAGTTGTATCAGAAGGAGAAGCGAAAATACAATATGGTATATTAAGTGGAAAGGTAGACACATTAATAACACTACCGCTATCATTTAACGTCGCATTCTCAACTGCATTAGTTCCAACAATATCTGCATCGATTGCAAAAAAAGATACAAGAAGTGCATCAAAAAGAATATCTTTTTCAATGTTACTTACAATGATAATTGGACTTCCTTGCACGTTTGGTATGGCAGTATTTGCACAACCTATAATAAATTTGATATTCCCAAATGCTACGTCAGGAGCAGTACTTCTTCAAATTAGCGCATTTACGGTAATATTTTCTGTGCTTGCTCAAACAGCAAATGGTGCATTACAAGGATTAGGCAAGATAATGATACCAGCAGTATCAGGATTTATTGGGCTAATTGCAAAAATAATCTCAAACATTGTGCTTCTTCCATTAGTACGGAGTAAATGGGGCAGCAATAGGTTCTAACATTAATAATATTGTTGTATTCTTAATTAGTTATATTATATTAAAGAGAACAATAAAATTAGAATTAAAAACGACTAAATTTGTCATAAAACCATTAATTGCGACATTTATTATGTGTGTATGCTCTTATTCATTATACAAAATCCTTGCATATAGAATATTAGCTGAAAAAATGGCAACAATAGTATCATTGTTATTCGCAGTTATATTATATTTTGTTTCAGTGATTGCATTAAAAATATTTACAAGAGAAGAACTTACAATGATACCATATGGAAGTAAATTATTAAAAATCCTTGAAAGGCTTGGAATATACGAAAAAGCAGAAATATCAGAATAATTACAAAAAGACAAAAAACTAAAAACTGAGAAATTATAAGGATTTTAAGCTAAAAATTGAACTAAAAAAGAAGGATTTTAGAGAATTTTGACGAATAATCATAATAGTAGATAATTACAATCTACATAAACGAATCTTTATAGGAGGTAATGTATAATGAACAAATCTGATTTAATCGCAGCTATAGCTGCTAAGACAGGAGCAACTAAGAAAAGCGCAGAAGCTTCTTTAAACGCTATGACAGAAGTAGTTACAGAAGCATTAGTTAAAGGAGACAAAGTTCAATTAGTTGGTTTTGGTTCTTTTGAAGTTAGAAAAAGAGCAGCTAGAAAAGGAAGAAACCCACAAACTAAAGAAGAAATCAAAATACCTGCATCAAAAGCTCCAGTATTCAAAGCTGGAAAAGCATTAAAAGAATTAGTAAATAAAAAATAATTAATTATGACAGAATGAATTAAGATAAAATAAAAGCACAAGTTATCACTCGTAACCTGTGCTTTTTAATTTTTTTGTGAAACATCAGGGTTTCTTAGGTATCCACCCGCAATTTTGATTATAATGAAAAGTAAGTTTTTTATTTTACGTCCGTAAATGTTATATCAGATTTTCTGTATTCTTCTGGTTTTAATCCAATCCTATCTTTCATGTAATCAAGGATAAAAACAAATACAACTGTAAATGCACAACCTAGCATTGCAACTGCACATGATGTAGATGTAAATTCAAGAAGAAGTGATGTTAGATAACACATAACAGCACTAAATAAGCTTTCAATAAGAGTATTTGCTGAATATATTTTTGTAGATATATTAGGAGTTGAGAAACTATTTAGATATCTTTTTTGGATTGTATAATATGGACCTTTTATAACATATTGAACAGCATAAAGAATGAACACAACAATTATTGTGAATGTTATATTTTTACTAAATATTGATACCAATCCTATTATTATTAAAGAAATAGAAAATAGAAGTGAGAAATATGTAAGAACTCTATTTTTTAATTTTTTATGAAAGAAATTTTGAAATTTAGATGCAACAGCAGAAAACATAGTAAGAGCTGAAAAAACGATTCCAAAATATTCTTCTTTTAATCCTATTTCATGGAATAAACTACTTGCAACAGTTGAACGTAGTGCAAGCATAGCGGCAAATGCTCCAGAGAATATAAATAGAGCTTTTAATCTATTTGATTTAAATATATTTTTAAATGCAGATTTTATATCACTAATATATGCTTTGTAGCTTCCTGATTCTTCCAAATGAACTTTTTCGTTAGGATCTTCATATGACTTAAATTTATATGCAATGATGCAAGAAATTATACACATTGCTAAACATAGTATCATTGGCAAATAGTTGTTAAATACAAATAAAAAACCACAAGTAATTGCAGTTATAGCATCAAAAAAGTACCAATATGCAGAGCCTTTTCCATCGATGTTTGTAAAGGCTGTTCCTGGATGTTCTTTAGTTGTTATACAGTCACGCAAAAATAACGAATCACAAAGACCTTTTAAAGAATATCCAATTCCCATTATTGCGTTAGAAATTACTGCATGAAATAAATTTTGAGAAAATAATAAAATTGCAATGCTGACAGCAACAAGTACATTTGATATTACAATACTTCTTCTTTTTCCAACAATTTCAACTAAATTTATACTTGGAATTTGGCCTATAAATTTGAAAAGTGTATAAATTGCATCAAGTAATAGCACGTTTGAAGCAGAAAGCCCTTTAACCTTAGTTAAGAATAGAAAGAGAACTGAGTAGTAAAATAATAAATCCCACGAAAACATTTTGTATAAAGGGAATAATTTTGCATTAAAATTTTTTTCTTTTAGTTTTTTATCAGAAACTATAACTTCTTCTGGTTTTATCTCTGTTTGTTCCATTTTTTTCCTCCGTAATATTTTTGTATAAATTATATAATAAAAAATTTTTTTAGTCAATTTTTTCTTGACATTTTTGCAAGACATTGGTAAAATATGCTTATCAAATGAACGAAGGAGAAAACAAAAGATATGAAGATTGCAAATGATGTAAGCGTTGGGGCTGTACACACACACACACACACACACACACACAGGCTATCTTAAAAGCAA